>JBCDDJ010000689.1:0-2739 GCA_039180385.1 Cyanobacteria bacterium P01_G01_bin.38
ATCCCCTGCGGCGCAGACCAACCCAACACGGACACAAACAGGTCGCCCAACTTTAGCGCTTGGAGTAAGTCTTGGGCGCGCTGGCTATCAAAGTCCATGGATAGAAGCGGTGGGGAGTGGGGAGATAGGGGAGATAGGGAAGGTAGGGTGGTGGGGTGGGGAAGGTGGGGAGCTTGCCCTGAGCCTGTCAAAGGGGGGATTTAGACGGCGCTGCTAGCATCTGCTGAGCGCTTCGCCGCCATGGCATGGGTGCGAAACCGTTCTAAATCTGCCTGTAAGGTTGAGTTAACAATCCGCCGCAAAAAACCGCTGTCCATAATCTTGGCCAACACCCCCGGCACGGCATAAGCAATCGTCATTTTGACCGTACTCGAGCCCTTATGATCATAAAACCGAATGGCCCCGCGATTGGGCAACCCATCCACCGACTCCCACTGCAAAATCTGATGGGGAATCACCTGCAACGTGCGAGACAGCCAGGTAAACTCCCAAATCCCCGACGCCAGCTTCCAGCGCGATAGCTCCGGCTGATCGTCAAGCACCTGCACCGAGTCAATCCACTTCATCCATTTCGGCATTTCCTCCAGATCAGACCAGAGCCCCCAGACCAGGTCAATGGGCACATCTAAGTCTATGTATACCGTGTGTTCAAGCCAGTCTGACATAGGGGGAGAGGGGGTAGTGGGTGGTGAGTGGTTCAGGTAAATCTTAGGGGGCTAGGATCTCCTTGCCCAGAGAGTAGGGAAAAAAGGGTAAGGGCGAAGGGCGAAGGGTAGGGGTTCCTTATCATCAATCATCAATATGTAAGGTAGCAGATTTACGAAATATCAAGCGTTCACCCATTACCCACCACCCATCACCTTCTACCCATTACCCACCATCCTCTCCCCTCTACCCAAAATCGCCGCTGCCGCCTGCCGCCCCGACATCGTTGCCCCCTCCATACTGTCAATGTAATCTTGCTGGGTGTAGCTGCCTGCCAAAAAGAAATTGCCAATCGGTGTTTTTTGGTCAGGCCGGTAGGGGTCCATCCCAGGCGCTTCGCGGTAGAGAGATTTGGCCAGCTTAACGACGCTGTACCAGGTCATGCTGAGATTTCGAGACGAGGGGAAAAGATCATGCACCTGCTTGAGCACATGCTGGGCAATGTCTTCGTTGCGCTGCTTAATAAACGGATCGCCAGGGGTCAATACTAGCTGCATGAGCGAGCCTTCCCCCTCGCGGTAATAGTCTCTGGGACTGCCCAGGGCCAGATCGGCAAAACAAGAAAAATCAGCATCGGCAGTGTAGAGCAGGTTATCAATCCCCGCCGCCTGTTTAAGCTGCTTTTGTTTTTCAGGATCATTGAGCTCGGTCACCCAGCCATTAAATCGCAGCTGCACCGTCGCCACCGGCACCGCATCAAGCTTGTAGATATTGTCAAACTCAGGCCACTGCCGCCAGTCTTGAGGCAACAGCCGCTGGATGCCGGGCACGTCACAGGCGGCCAGGTAGGCATCGGCTGTGATCGTTTCGGTGCTGTCGCCGTTGGCGACCACCAGCCCTGTCACCTTGGCCTGATCACCGCTCCCCTCAAACAAAATCTGACGGGTCTGGCGACGGGTATAGATTTTGGTCCCCCGGGCGCTCAGGTAGTCAACGATCGGCTTATGCAGATACTCCGACGGCGAACCCGCCAGCAGGTTGAGCTTGGAAGCCTCGGTTTTAGTCGCAAACATTTGAAAAATAGTCAGCATGCAGCGGGCCGAAATATTTTCGGTGTCGATGAAGCCCAGGGCATAGGCGATGGGGTTCCACATGCGCTTGAGGCTGCCATTAGAGCCCCCGTGGCGGCGAAACCACTCAGCAAAGCTAAACTTATCCAGGCTGCGGATATGGCGCATGGCCCCCTTATAGTCAACCAGGCCACGCACGACCGGACTGGTTGCCAGGGCCACCGAGTTTTGCAGTTTATCTTGTAGAGATAGTTGGGAGGTGGTAAAAAACGCCTTTAAACCATTAAACGGAGCCCCCAACGGAAACCGAAAGTCAAGCTGCCCCACCTCGCCACCGCGATTGATAAAATTGTGGGTGTGCTGCTTGGGGCGCAAATTCTCAAATGCCCCCACCTTTTTCATCAAGGCAAACAAGTTGGCATAGTTAAAGAAAAAGACGTGCAGCCCCATCTCAATATGGTTGCCGTCTTTATCTACCCAGCTACCGACCTTGCCACCGACAAACGGACGGGCTTCAAAAATCTCGACCTCATGACCCGCATCCGCCAGATCAATGGCGGCCGCCATACCGGCTAAGCCGGCACCCACAATTGCAACTCGCATGCTTTTTGTTTTTTAGAGATTTTATTAAGTATGACTTCACACATTGTAATAATGCACGGTCCCCTTAGGAAGGGGAAGGGGCATCTGAGTAATAAATAAAGACGCGGAGAATCTACTACTCACCCCTCACCCCTCACCACTCACTACCCCTACTCACTCATGGCCCAGCGCATAATGCAGCACCAGCGGCTGCAGGCCAAGCTGCTCAGGGCTGACAGCCTCTGCTTCAAAAAAAGCGAGCATGTCCTTGATGCGGGGGTTGCCACGGGCGCTGCCTGAGACCCCAGCCGCCACCACAATGCCGCATCGTCCTTGACTATTGACCTGACTGGTTTGCCAGTGGTCGAGGGCCTTGACATGGTTGGGGTTATCCATCTCGTACTCGTGAAAGAGATGTAACGAAGTATCTAGGGTCTTGATC
>JBCDDJ010000690.1:0-2727 GCA_039180385.1 Cyanobacteria bacterium P01_G01_bin.38
GCTAGACAAGCCGCTGCTATTGCTTTGGGGTGATGCCGACCCCTGGATGAACTGCCAGGAACGCAGTGAGCTGTTTCGTAAACACTATGACGATATCGAGGAGCATTTTCTGGAGGCGGGTCACTGCCCCCACGATGATCGCCCTGAATTAGTCAACCCATTAGTAAAGGATTGGGCGCTCAGGAATTTCCCTAAAAGCGATGTGAACCCCTCTAATGTACTGGGCTAAATAGTTGAGCAACGTGTAGATGAAAATCGCAATACCTGCCATTTCTAAAAACTCTTCACCAGCGGTGATTATATGGTAAGTAAAGTTTTGCACACCATATAGACTCGCATACCATCCTCCGATCATCTCCATGCCGATTGCTCCGGCCACATAAGTCGATCCGGCTACTACAAATAAGTGTCTGATGTTTTGAGGGAGATTTAGCGTAAATCTCACGTAGGCAACCAAAAATACGGCCAGAAAAACTATTCCAACGACTACCCAGGTAAAAAAGAATGGGCCGCTCCCTCCCAGCTTGGAGCGTAAGGGGTATATTAGTCGCTCATGTAAACTCAGCCACTCATCTAAGGAGAGATATAGAAATATAAGCGACAAATATTTCCAATGGGCTGTATATCGATCCAAGGTTTGATATTTTGCGATCGCAATAATCAGCAGTAAAAAGCTACATGCCAGCAAGGTCAGGCTGGAGTAAAAAGCTGGCAGATTAAATTCACGATCAACGTCTAGTAAATCAATAAGCCCTAAAAGTCGTCCGTGCCCAAGAATGTATCTGGATGTTTTCCCAGCAATATTACCAATGGTTAATCCTGCGACCGTCCAACCTAAAAAGTAGGCTACCTTCTTAGGCAGAATATACAAATGAGTCAAGCTTTGATGTCTCCTGTTATGTTGGTTAATAGGCAAACTATTGCAAAGTTGTTGAGTTAACCTTGCGAGCCGATTGAGCCTGGTAACCTGTCGAAGAATTAAGACAGACCTGCTACTAGGAGGTACTTGTCAAGAGAGACAGTTGCTGAATATCTGAGTCGCAAACGTTTTGAGAAGGACTTGCTATATATCCCGGACAAATATCTACGAAAATACCTTAGTCGTAAGGCATAGAAGACGGCATATTTAATCCCATTCTCGAAACTTAGGGTCACTAGAACACTAGATACAAGGTTAAGGTTAGATTAACAGGAAATTACGAACTGGTTATAAAGATTTGATTGTAAATTTGTAAGAATATAGATACCGATTTCAAAATGCGGGCGTCAAGTGTGCCTGGGCTCAAATGTGCTTAGGGTAGCCATATCTGGGTTCAGTCTAATGAAGGGACTGCCATTGAGCAGGTGACTGGGTCCGTTTTATGTAGAGTGGATGACGGGGTTGTCCCGACTGGTTGATGCCTAGGCAAAACAACTTGCTGGCATAGGGGTTAAGCAGTTGCAAGACCGCCTGGTTGCGCCCCAGCAGCGTGCCCCAGTTACCCCAACTGAGAATGATTTGGGCTGCGGTGTCCGCTGCGTTAATGAGGGCGTGATCGCACTCCACCCCAATCGGCTCATTCACGGTCTTGAGCACCTTCGGATCAGCCGTGCAATAAGCAAACAAATTCACCACTTCCAAAACGTTATAGCCCCAAACCTGAGCAAACTGCATACAGGCGCGGAGAGTGGGATCGTCTTGTTTGGCGTCGGCGCGGCTGGGGTTCAGCATAATGAAGGTGACTTTGCGCCTATCCATAGACGATTTTGCGGGCCACCGTCGTTCGAGGGAATAGCGATACTGGCCTGTGGGATCAAATATGGCTGAACGTTCAATCCCGTCCTTAACAGTTGTTAACATTTGAATAGGGCAATTTCATTATTCAGGCGCAGGTAAGCTGACTCAAATTCCCTGACCTAAATCCAGTGAGAGAGTCAGACGCGCCCTTGGGAGGATCTATTTTGAGTATATTCTCGAGCTTTAGTCCGGCGCTGCGTCGGAATTTAGCCGTTTTATTTATGGCCGGGCTTTGCTTTTGGGCAGGTCTGGCCGGGTTGCTGCCGAGCCTACCCCTATATATCGAGACCTTTGGGGCCAACGGGCAGCAGATTGGTTTTGTGATGGCGAGCTTTGGTGTTGGATTAATTGCGGCTCGCCCGCTGATGGCGAGATTGACCGATCAAAAAGGTCGGAAGCCGGTAATGCTAATTGGGCTGGGTGCGATCGCAGCCGCCCCCATCAGTTATTTACTTGTCCAATTTTTGCCGATTATTGCCTGGAAAGGAACTATCTGGGGGTATCCCCTCTCGGTCTCGTCTCCGGTGTTGCTACTCATGGTGTTCAGAGCTTTTCATGGCCTGAGTATTGCGGCTTTTGTGACGGCCTACAGTGCGCTGATTGCTGACCTGGCTCCCCCGGATAAACGAGGAGAGCTGATCGGCTACATGAGCTTGGTGAATCCAATCGGGATGGCATTGGGGCCAGCCCTGGGGGGATATTTGCATGGCCTATCAGGCTTTACGGCTGTTTTCTTGGTAATGAGTGCTGTGGGCACCCTCGGATTTGTGGGTGTGCTGTCTTCTAGGGAACCTGACCCGGTACCGGGTCAAGCGACCGCCAATGCGAACAAAAAGTTTTGGGCGCTGCTCTGGACCCCACCGATTCGCATTCCGGCGTTGATACTGTTGCTGGTCGGGTTAGCGTTTGGTTCGCTGGCGACCTTTATTCCGCTGTATGCCCGTGAAAGC
>JBCDDJ010000691.1:0-2719 GCA_039180385.1 Cyanobacteria bacterium P01_G01_bin.38
CTGACTATCAGGGGCAAGGCATTGGTCGGAAAATCATGGAGATTTTGAAGCAGCCTTACGAAGGCATGCATATGCAGATGCTAGTCGCTGACAGGGAGGCGATTGGCTTCTATGAAAAATGTGGATTCACAAAGGCTGGCAGAACTCAGCCCATGTGGATATATGACGGAGAAGATCACTAAGATTAGGGTTGTTTTTCAATTTGCCTTTCAAATAGAGATAGCTGTCTAGCTTTATCGGTCGGCATCAACTCCCAGCCTTCTTTCAACAATTTTTGAAATGTGGCAAATCCTTGAGACCCCATAGAGAAGCGATGCTCGGGAACCTTAAGATCAGGGAACATTGTATACGGTCGCCAGGGTTTCCCTGGTTCGGTGCGCAGATGCAAAATTTTTGGACTGTCACTGCCTGTTTTGGATAACCAGGCCATTTGTTTAAGCGTATGTTTACTGGTCATGATTAAGCTCCTTAACCCAAGGGCTGATCGAGTTCTCGATCAGCCCGTCAAGTCTTTTAGGGACCCAGGGTTTTGTTATTTTGACCTTTATCAGGTCAAAAGTTACAACTTCAAATAGCATTCTCTAAAGGTATGCTTGACCCAGTTGTCTTTGAGCATCAGCTGACGCATGGCCTCAAGCAAATACGATTGAGCTTGCTCTGCCGAAAGCGTTTCAACCTGTTTTTTCAAGACGTTGAGTTGAAATTCTTGCTCTAATGTCAGGGTTCCAGGTGAGTTCATAAGATTCCTCCTTGGGCTCTGTAAAGCCACGATCACCAGCTATTTACAGCTATTTACGACTGATTTACAGGGTGGTGGATAGAGTCCTTCACATACACATGCCAAAGGAGGACTCTGCTATCGGCACAAGCGGCTTGATAGCGCCTTTTGGCTTGCAAGAATAGAGCCTTTTCAAAACCTCTATCCCTGGGGAAAGATAATCTTTGAAAGCGTTTCAGGGATTTTTTAGCTGAACAGATAGCTGTCTGGGGTACCTTTCCTTGATCCCATTATAGCAAACACACTTTTTTGCTTTCGCACCCGCCTACTTAAAGGGATCTGGGGCGAAACAACTTGAGTAATCTCAAATGTGAAACTTAATTTTCGCCAGCAAAGTTTTCCACATAAATGTCTTGCTAAAGACATCTCAAAATTCAGGATGGGAGATTACATCTTGAGCGACTTAACCTTATGCACAGAAAGGCTTTTAGTTCGCTACTGAAATTCACCCAAAAGACCTCAGAATTGTTTTTTTGGAGTTAACAGGGATCACCATAAATATTTAAAGCTAAATCCATTTTTGAGCATTTTCAGAATCAAAAAACATAATATCTGGATAAAGACATCTCGATCTATCGATTACGGTAATCCGTACCCATGATGTTTGTTGATATAGCGCGATCGCAAATCTCGCCGTAAAATCTTGTTAGACGCAGTGCGCGGCAATGCCTCGACAATGACCACATCTTTTAGTCGAAAAAGGGGATTTAAAGCCTGACAGATTGCCGTTTGAAATCGGTTCTGCAATTCTTTTTTAGAGCATTGGGCAGATGGACCAAGCACCCCATACACAATCAGTTGGCTAGGGCCACCCATTTCAGCGTCTGACTCAATGGCAATCGCAGCCACCTCCTGCACATCTGGCAAGGTTTGCAGCACCCGCTCAATCTCAGCGGCGCTGACCTTGATGCCTCCCAAGTTCATGGTGTCATCGACCCGACCCTGGGCGCGATAGTAGCCATTTGCCAGTCTCTTAAACTGATCACCGTGACGGCGCAGAGGGCGCGCATAGAGGGGGGTGTTGGCAAAGTAAACCTGATGGTGTTCCCGATTCAGCAGTGTGGTAGAGAGGCCAATGGAGGGTGGCACCATGAAGGCCTCGCCCTCGTCACTGGGGTGCCCCTTGTCGTCTAAAATGACGACCTCCAACCCCAGTGCTGGAGTCGAGAACGTAGCCGGATAGGCGGGTTGCACCAGGGTGCCAGTGATGTAACCACCCCCAATTTCAGTGCCGCCGCAGTATTCGATAATCGGCTTGTGGCCCCCCAGCGCCATCAGAAAAGCCATATCGTCCGGGTTAGAACATTCTCCGGTGGAGCTAAAAGCTTTGATCTGGTGCCAGTCGAGCCCCGCCATACAGCCACTGCGCCGCCAGGCACTGACCAAACTCGGCACCACCCCCAGCAGGGTCACCCCAGCTGTTTGTACAAATTCTCCAAAGCCTTGCTCAGTGGGCGCATCGTCATACAGCGCCATCGTCGCCCGGTTAAGCAAGCTGGCAAAAATCAGCCAGGGCCCCATCATCCACCCCAGACTGGTCGGCCAGGCAATCACATCACCTGGGTGAATGTCATGGTGCAAATGACCATCAACAGCACATTTCAGCGGCGTGATGTGGGTCCAGGGAATGGCCTTGGGGGTACCCGTGGTTCCCGAGGAAAACAGAATATTTAAGGGGGTATCTGGCCCACCCGAGACAGCGGTAAACTGATCGTGATTACTGAGAAAATCGGACCATGATAGGTCTCCTGGGCGCAGCGGAAGGGCTTTCCCTGTGGGAATAATGACTGCCCCTGGAGCCTGCGCCGCCACCAATTTTTGATACAGGGGCAAGGGCTTACCCCGCCGCCACAGGTGGGTTTGGGTAAAGACGGCTTTGGCCTGACCAAGCGCTAGCCGCGTGGCAATCTCAGCTGGGGCAAAGCTGTCGGCAATGGAAAC
>JBCDDJ010000692.1:0-2717 GCA_039180385.1 Cyanobacteria bacterium P01_G01_bin.38
AAGTCAGCGAGTGCTTCTGCGGACACGTCGTTCCGGATTGTCCCCTGGACCTGACCGCGTTTGAGGGTCTGAAGAAATTGTTGTTTCATCCCTTGAAACCCCTCAATCATGGCTCGCTGACACAGCGCACTGCTGCCCCCGAGTTCTGCCCCCAAATTGCCAATCAGACAACCGACTTTGATCGCCTGATGCCGTTGCACCTCTTGCTCAAAAAAGCGATTGAGTGCATTAAGCGCATTGTCCTCAGACCCATTTAGCCAGGTCGTCATATTGACAATCACGCCCTCGGTATAGTGACGAATCACCTCGGCCCCAAACTGTTCTTTACTCTCAAAGTAATTGTAGAAAGACCCTTTTGGAACCTTGATCTGATCGACCACTTCTTTGATGCCGGTTCCGTGATAGCCCTGGTTGATGAACAATTGGAGCCCTTTCTCCAGAAGCTTCTCACGGATGTTTTCGTTTCGTTTTGGTCTAGCCATATGGATATTATATGACCGGTCGTCTTAAAATGTCAACCCACTCGAGCTAGAGACTCAATGATTGCGATCGCATCCCCAATCCCATCCTCAGCTCGAATCTTTTGGCCTAACGCTTCAGCCGTTTGCCGCATCCTCGCATTTGAGCTGACCTCTTGAATTGCCTGCGCCAGATTCGCCACAGTCAATCGCTTTTGCGGAATCGGTTTTGGCCCAACACCCAGCGCATGAACCCGTTGTCCCCAAAACGGCTGATCGCCCAAAAACGGGCAGATAATCGTCGGACGCCCTGTTCGTAAGCCTGCCGCAGTGGTGCCTGCGCCTCCGTGATGCACCACTGCTGACACTTTGGGAAACAGCCAGGCGTGGGGGGCCTGATCAAGCTTAAAGATAGTATCCGGTAAATGGCTGGCCTGTAGTCCACCCCATCCCGTTGCCAAGATGCCCCGCTGGTTGGTTGCTTGCAATGCCTCAATGGCAATCTTGGCTAACCGCTGCGGATGTCGCCCGGCCATGCTGCCAAACCCGATGTAGATGGGGGTCTTATCCGCCGCTAAAAACGCATTCAACTCCGACGAAGGTTGCCAGTCACCTGGTGGATCGAGAAACCAATATCCGTTAACATAAGCCGAGTCAGGCCAATCGGCTGGGCGAGGTAAAACTTGCCTACTGTAGCAATGCAGTTGAGGAATAAGACTCCCATCGGCTCGATGCAACAGGTTCAAATGCTTCGGTTTAGGCGGTAACTGTAGAACGTTACGGCGGAATGCTTTGGGGACACCACTGTACAGCCCCGTTGCCCGATGGACAATCTTATAGGTGAGTCGGTTATACCAGGCTCCCAGCGTCAGCTCAGGAAAGCCAATAGAGGGCACGTGAGCTGACGGGACAAACTGGGGAAACGGCATCGACATCAGTAAGGGAATCTCTTGTTTGTCGGCAATCGGCTCAGTCAAGATAATCGCTTTAGACGCCATGATCATCACATCGGGGTCAACAGCTTGTGCTGTTTCCCAAATATCATTTAGGCTCTGTTGCAAGATTGGCTTGACCCGCTTAAACAGTTTGACAGTGGTGCGGACTGTGCCCCACAAGGTATCTGTGTTTTCCATCGCCTCCCGACCTGCGTCTGAATCCATCAATTGGATAAATTCATTATTCATATAGCCATAATCCAGACCGTAGTCAGTTACAAACGCTTGATAGAGGGCACTGGTGCAAATCGTGACCTGATGCCCGGCTGCTTTTAACCCCTTGCCCAGCGCAACAGAGGGTTGAACATCGCCCCGAGACCCCAGCGTGACCATTAAAATCTTCATCAACTCCCTCTAAATAACGAGATGCATGGATGTGTGATCATTCTTTTATTAGCGTAACCTCGCCTATTCCCATTCCCCGAATCTGCCTTTTTGTAACCAATTTTGAACACACTCAAAAAAACTGCTTGACTTAGAGTGTGCTCTAACTTCTAGGCTATGGCTATGGAACAGGAACTGACGATCCCACCTGTGGCTTCAGCCACGCTGACCATCCAGCAGGTGGCTAAAGCCACTGGGCTAAGTGTTCACACTTTGCGCTACTACGAGCGTTGCGATCTGATTGCGCCGATTCACCGGGCCAGAAATGGTCATAGACGATACTCTGCGCAAGACATTAACTGGATCAAGTTCCTGACCAAGCTGCGTCTGACGGGGATGCCCATTCGGCAGATGCAGCAATATGCAGCGCTGCTGCGGGAGCAGCCTGATGCAGTTGAGGAGAGGCGGGCTTTGTTAGAAGCCCATCGCCAGACTGTTTTAGAGCATTTACAGCAGCTACAGGAAAACCTTGCTGTGATCGATTGGAAAATCCAACATTATAAGGAAGTGGAACAAAAATTTTCTAAGAAAGTTCTCTAGCCAGATTTTCCTCATTAATTTCTCGCGGGGATCCCCCCTAGCCCCCTTATTGAGGGGGGGTGGCGCAGCCGGGGTGGCTCGAGGCGGTGACACAGTAATTATTCTTGCTTAGCTACTTATCTGCCGTAGGGGCGTATAGCCCAAGGGGCATTCAAGACAAGCGGATCCATGCCCCTACCTTCTAATTTATTCATTTAGGAGAACTGTATGAAAACTATTGCAAATCATCAATCTGTGCCCTCTGATCGCTATCAGGAGGGTTGGCAACAGTTGAAAAAAATTGACGGTGAAGCAGGTGAGAAGGTGATTGAGAGCCTAAATGAGATTGCCCCTGATTTAG
>JBCDDJ010000693.1:0-2712 GCA_039180385.1 Cyanobacteria bacterium P01_G01_bin.38
AGTTGCTTAATGAAATGGGGCTGTTTTAGGGTAATCATCTCGGACCATAGCAGATGGCGTTCTGGGTCCCGGTTGATTTCTTCGAGCCACAGCAGCTGCTGCTCTCGAACGATGCGGCTATTGATATTTACTTTGTAAATGCGCCGTGGGGAAATGGTTTCTAGCAGCTTGCGGATTTTCTCGACCACTGAGGGCTGATCTAACTGCTCAGGGGTGGGGGCTTCGCACAGCAGTTGCAAAATCCCGTCGGCAAAGACGGCCCGCGTGCGGATGCCCACATCCATCAGCCGCTCATTCAAAATCTGGATAATCGCAGCAACGCTGCCTTCTCGAGCTTGACCAAAAATATCGTTGGCGGGGTCGGTCATAAAAAATCTCCGTAAAACCGTTAGAGCCAGGGCACCCCAGCGGTGAGTAGAGGAGTTAACAGCCTTAAAGTATATAAATTAAAGCTTAAATGGGGCGCGGGGATCAAAAATCACCTACCAAATGTTCCGTATTATTAAACTGCTTGATTTGCCAACATTCAGGATTAAACCGGCTCTCTGCATGATTTTCATGGTTCAAGGCTAACCAAAATTCAAAAATAGCGGTATGGCCGATGGGGAGTTGCCAGGTGCGATCGCATCCCAAAATCGCCGCAATTAAATACTGCATAAAGCCTCCGTGGGAGATCGCCCAAACCACATCTCCGGCCTGATGCTGCCTCAGCTCGTGAGCACATTGCTGAGCCCGGTGGCAGGCACCCTTGAGAGTTTCTGCTTGTGGAACGGGACAGTAGGCCAAGGTGCTGGTCAGCTGATGGCAGAGATCGGGATAACGGCCAGTCGCCTCTGCCCAGGTCAACCCTTGAAAAATCCCCTGATGTAACTCTTGTAAGCTATCTAGCGGCGACATCGCCAAGCCTGGGTACGGCTTAATCAAGGTTTTTGCAGTTTGCACTGCCCTCAGCAGCGGACTGCTGTAGCAGTGACTCGGTGGCTCAGCCTGGTGTTGAAGGTATCGAGCGAGCCGCTGGGCTTGATGTTGCCCGAGCGGTGACAATGGCGTCGAAGACTGTCCCTCCATACGGGTTTCGGCGTTGCCGAGGGACTGGGCATGGCGGATCACTAGGAGTTTGAGATAGTGCATTCCCGAACCGTTTACAATAGCTAATGAATTCATTCATGAGTGAGCAACCCGGATGCTGCTGAAGTCAACTACCCGTCATATCCATATCTTTGCAGCGGAAATTGAAGATGAAAAAGAACTGATTCCGAGTGAAACCCGGCTGACCCTTGATATCGATCCTGATAATGAGTTTAATTGGACGGACGAGGGGATCCAGTTGGTATATGCCGAATTTGATCGCCTGGTAGATGCCTGTGAGGGGGAAGCACTGACCGACTATAACCTGCGACGCATTGGCTCTGACCTTGAGCACTTTGTTAGAGGGCTATTGCAATCGGGGCAGATCAGTTACAACCTAAAGAGTCGCGTGCTGAACTACAGTATGGGCTTACCCAGGGTTGTTTCAGACCAGCAGCCGTCTTCGTAAGCAGGAAGTCCTTTCTGCGTACTGTGGATTGAAGATTTGTGATTAACTGCCTTAACCTCAGCTGCCAAACTCCAAACCCAGAGGGAACGACTGTCTGTCCAGCGTGTGGTACGCCGATTCCCCACTATTTTTTATGGGCTGTGGGGCTCTCTAAGGCTGAGCCCGGAACCCGACTCTTTAGTCGCTATGAGGTCAAACGCGATCAGGTTGTTTTAGACACCCAACCGGGTCTGATTCCGGAGTCTCCGGCAGAGTTTCCTGGGAAAGTTTTACCTTACCTGGCTTTATCGGCTCATTCTCTACATATTCCACGCCCCTATGCCCTCTTGCAGGGAGAAGGCAGTGAAATTTTGCTCTTGGAGAATGGAGCGATTGCGCCGACGGAGCGCGATTCGATGCCTAGCTTATTGCCTGCCCTGGCCGATCAGTGGCAGCAGGTCGGGCCGCTGCGTCAGCTTAATTGGTTGTGGCAAATTGCCCAGCTATGGCAACCTCTGGAGACAGAAAAAGTCGTGGGTAGCTTGCTGTCACTGCCGCTGCTACGGGTTGAGGGCTCGATTGTGCGATTGATGGAGCTGCGGTTAGATACCCAGGGTGCCCCCGACATCTCAGCTCTGGGGACTGCCTGGCAAACCCTGGCCGAGACGGCCCATGAGGCGGTTTGTGAGTATTTGGTCGCTTTGTGTGACAGGTTACGAAATCAAGAATTTGCTACCGCTGAAAGGCTGGTTTCGGCGTTGGATACTGCGATCGCAACCCTGGGGAAAAGTCAGGGCATCCATTACGAAATGGCGGTGCAAACCGACCAGGGGCCAGTCCGCCAGCGCAACGAAGATGCCTGCTACCCTGACAGCGGCACCGCTCAGGTTTACCCGATGCCGCCCAATGTCACCCCATCACCCCTGCTGGTGATTGTGTGTGACGGCATCGGTGGTCACCAGGGCGGGGACGTGGCCTCACGGTTGGCGATTAGAGCAATTCAAGATCATCTGAAGCCCCGCCTGGCCCAGCCCGATCTGGATCCGGTGGCGGTTACCCTGGCCATTGAGGAGGCCATCTGTGTGGCCAACGATCAAATTTCGCAGCAAAACGATCGAGAAGCGCGTCAGGCCCGCGATCGCATGGGCACTACCCTGGTGATGGCCCTGGCCCTGGGGCCACAGCTTTACATTGGC
>JBCDDJ010000694.1:0-2710 GCA_039180385.1 Cyanobacteria bacterium P01_G01_bin.38
TAAGTTTTTCCCTAACGCAGACTACGGGTTTGGATGTGGCGAAGGTTTAGCTTAATTAAGCTTCTGCACTTAGAACATAGTAAGCCTTACCCAGTTTTTGCAAATAAATCATAGTCCCTTGATAAGTTATGCAAATTTTCAGGCTAAGTTAGACATTGAGTTTTAAAGGTGGGGTTTATCCGCCTATTAAAGCTCAAGTCTGTTTCTCCCATGGGCGTTTGCCCGATTGGTTTAGGGGCAGACTCAAATTTGGGCAAGCTATATCACGGAAGCAAAGATCCCATACGGCTGGATTGAAACTGTTATCTCCGGTTGCTACTAGCTACTCCATATCTCGTTTTTAAGGAATCATAGAAGATGACGCAGACTAAGCGCGCACTACTTACAGGTATTACCGGCCAGGATGGCTCTTATTTAGCAGAACTTTTATTAGAAAAAGGCTACGAAGTACACGGCATTATTCGTCGGACTTCTACCTTTAATACCGATCGCATCGATCATATTTATGTTGACCCCCATAGTGAAGAGGCCCGTCTATTCTTGCACTATGGCGATCTCAACGACGGCACCATGCTGCGTCGCATCCTTGAAGAAGTTAAGCCTCAGGAAGTCTTTAACCTGGGGGCTCAATCCCACGTTCGGGTTAGCTTTGACTCCCCTGAGTACACGGTCGACACCGTGGCGATGGGCGCGCTTCGTCTGCTCGAGGCGATTCGTGATTACCAACAGCGCACCGGTTTAGAAGTGCGCTACTACCAGGCTGGCTCCTCTGAGATGTACGGCAAGGTACAAGAGGTTCCCCAAAAGGAGACCACCCCTTTCTACCCCCGCAGCCCTTACGCTTGTGCCAAGGTCTATGCCCACTGGCAGACCCTCAACTATCGTGAGTCCTACGACCTGTTTGCCTGCAACGGTATTTTGTTTAACCACGAATCTCCTCGTCGTGGCGAAACCTTTGTAACCCGCAAGATCACCCGCGCCATTGCCCGGATCGTAGCTGGTCAGCAAAAAGAGCTTTACCTTGGCAACCTCGACTCCAAGCGCGACTGGGGTTATGCCAAAGACTATGTGCGGGCCATGTGGCTGATGCTGCAGCAAGAAAAGCCCGATGACTATGTGGTTGCCACTGGCGAAACCTACTCCATTCGTGAGTTTTTAGACATTGCTTTTAAATATGTCAACCTCGACTGGAATGACTTTGTGAAGTTTGACGCTCGATATCTGCGCCCGGCAGAGGTTGAGCTGCTGATTGGTGACCCCACCAAGGCCAAGCAAAAGCTAGGCTGGGAGCCCTCTGTCACCTTTGAAGGTCTGGTCAAGCTGATGGTTGATGCCGATCTTGAGGCGATTGGCCAAAAGCCCATGAACGGCAACGGTCAGGCAGAAGGGTTGGATATCGCCACTATCCGTAAAGCGATGAGTGGTTCTCTTTCTTAGCCACTCCAAAATTAAGGTATAGCAACGCTAGAGATAGGGCTGCACAAAGTGCTCCGGGCTAACGCCGTAGGGCAATGAATTGTAAAGTTGCAGGGGGTGGGCAAGCCATTTGTCCCTGCCTGCAACTTTTTTGTTTGAGCGGATCTATTACACGTAACCACTATGAGTACTTTGAATTTGAGCGATAAGCGCATCCTGGTGACCGGGGGAGCTGGCTTCCTGGGTAAACAGGTGGTACAGCAACTGGAGAAGACCGGGGCCGAACCTGACAAAATTTTGGTGACCCGCTCCCGCGATTATGATCTTTGTCAAATGGAGGCCTGTGAGCGGGCTGTCGATGGTCAAGATGTGGTGATCCATCTGGCTGCCCACGTGGGTGGCATTGGGCTAAATCGTGAAAAGCCCGCAGAGCTGTTTTATGACAACCTGATGATGGGCACACAGCTGATCCACGCTGCTTACAAGGCAGGGGTGAAAAAGTTTGTCTGTGTTGGCACAATTTGCGCCTACCCTAAGTTCACACCGGTGCCTTTCAAAGAAGATGACCTTTGGAATGGCTACCCCGAGGAGACCAACGCCCCCTACGGCATTGCTAAGAAGGCGCTGCTAGTGCAGCTGCAGGCCTATCGCCAGCAGTATGGTTTTGATGGCGTTTATCTGCTGCCGGTTAATCTTTACGGTCCCGAAGATAATTTCGATACCCGCAGCTCCCATGTGATCCCGGCGCTGATTCGCAAGATTTATGAGGCCAAGCAGCGCGGTGACAAGACCCTGCCAGTTTGGGGTGACGGTAGCCCCACCCGTGAGTTTCTCTACTCTGAAGATGCGGCGCGTGGCATTGTCATGGCGGCTCAGAGTTTCAGTGGGTCAGAGCCGGTCAACCTGGGTACCAACGCTGAAATCTCAATTCGTGATCTGGTTAATCTGTTGTGCAAGCTGATGGCCTTTGAGGGCGAGGTGGTTTGGGAAACCGATAAGCCCAACGGTCAGCCCCGTCGCTGCCTCGATACCGAGCGGGCAAAGGCAGAGTTTGGATTTGAGGCGAAGGTGTCCTTTGAAGAAGGGCTGAAAAACACCATTGAGTGGTACAGCCAGAATGCAGAGGTGCTGCAGCCTGCTTAGGTTGATGGATGGTGAGCTGGTGAGTGCGCTTTGCTTAGTGTTCCTATGGTGGATAGTGCGGGGAGCTTCAAAAAGAGGCCGACTCCAGTTAGCTTGAACTTACCAACCCCAAGCCAAAGGAGTGGTTCTTATGGAAAAGCGCACCGCACCA
>JBCDDJ010000695.1:0-2707 GCA_039180385.1 Cyanobacteria bacterium P01_G01_bin.38
AACTGCCCTCTCCCCCCTCCACTTCGGGCTCAATCCCCGTTTCGACCATGTCGTCTTCAGCAGTTTCCGCCTCGCTCTCGGTAGGGTCTGCTGTAGTAGGCTCGTCAGCGGACGCTTCTGAAACGGGCCTATCTGTATCTGGATTCTCCTGAGGCCCTGCCGCTGGGGCATCTGCCGCCAAAACCGAGGGCATTGATGTCTCGGCTGGGCGCTCGACCCCTTCGCCTATGTGATCATGCCCTCGGTGATCATGCACTCGAGATGGGACAACCTCGACGGCATCTGTCAGGTGCCCGGGCTGAGCCGCAGGCGCTTTATGAGCCGCTAAACTTAAGCCGAAGCTCACAAGCAAAATTACTAAGAACCGAACAGATTTATGCATGATGGTGGCGGACAGAATATAATAACTTTTGTAACGCGCTGAAAACTTCCAAAGCACTTCTTCTAAGCACTATGAGTTCTGACACCCTGGAGGCTATCAAGCCCTGGCTCAATTTTATACATCCTTTATTTATGTGGGTGCTATTCGGATTAACCGTGTATGCCCTCTATCTTGGCTGGAAAAGTCGCCTCACCCGTAATGCCTCTGGCGATGAGAAAAAAGAGCTGATTAAAGGTAAGTTCAACCTCAAGCATCATCAGCTGGGGTCTATCATTTTGGCTTTTATGGTGATGGGGAGCCTGGGCGGCATGGCCGTTACCTATCTCAACAATGGCAAGCTGTTTTTTGGGCCTCATCTGCTGGCGGGTTTGAGCATGACTGGGCTGATTGCGATCGCAGCCGCCTTAGTGCCCTTTATGCAGCGCGGCAACGAAACAGCTCGCAACATCCACATCAGCCTCAACGTGATTTTAGTCGGTCTCTTTGGCTGGCAAGCTGTCACCGGCATGCAAATCGTGCAGCGGATCTTAGAAAACTTCTAAGTAGGGGGCTGTCAGCCTTGCCCTTCTTCTCTAGTTTGTCCTTACCCGAAATTTTTAGCATGAGCGCAAGCCGTCTAGGCCTGCGCTCATGTCTGTCTAAGTACACCTGTGCTAACTTAAAAGGACTGAATGCATTCAGGTTGAGACGATGGTTCAACTACAGCCCTCCTCAAAACCAGAGATTATCTATCCTGAAAGTGACGGCCAACCCATGGCTGATAACACTAAACAGTTTCGCTGGATTGTAACGATTCAGCAAAATTTAGACTGGTTATTTGCCGATCGCTTAGATGTTTTGGTGGTGGGAGATCTGCTCTGGTATCCGGTCGAGGGCGAAAATAAAACGTGTATGGCACCTGACGTCATGGTAATTTTTGGCCCCTCCAAAGGAGATCGGGGCTCTTATCAGCAGTGGAAAGAAGATAACATCCCGCCCCAGGTCGTGTTTGAGATTTTATCGCCGGGGAATACCCGTGTCGAGATGAATCGTAAACTGCTGTTTTATAACCAGTTTGGGGTCGATGAGTATTATTTGTACGATCCAGACAAAAATGACCTTAGTGGCTGGTTACGTCAGGACGGCTTTTTAGATGTGATTGAGTCAATGACAGATTGGGTTAGCCCTCAACTGCAGATTCGATTTGATCTGTCTGGAGACGAGCTGCAAATTTTTCGGCCTGATCACCAGCCTTTTCTCAGTTACGCTGAAATTGCCCAGCGTGCCGAGACCGAACATCAGCGTGCCGAGACCGAACGTCAGCGTGCCGAGACCGAACGCCAACGGGCTGAATCTGCCGAATCTAAACTTGCGGAAGAGCGCCGTCAGCGCGAGCAGCTACTAGCAAAACTGCGCGAACAGGGCATCAATCCAGATGAGTTCTGATATCTATCTTCTAAGATTGATATAGCGTCTTTGGCTATGCTGATGGTTACCCACCGCTCTTACAGTCAGGAAACGGCTGACCCACCTAACACAACGCTACCCACGATGTACGATCTTCCCAGTGAAGATCTGAATGAACCTGGCTTGCCTGATGAGTTTCACGATATACAGCCTCAGTTACTGAGCCGAACCCTGCGGGTGGCTGAGTACAGTGCCGATCAGATTTTTTGTGGCTCTGACCTTAATCTGTATTATGACCCTGTTAAAAATGGGTATAAGCGTCCTGACTGGTTTACGGTCTTAGGCGTACCCCGCCTGTATGCAGGTGAGGAAATGCGCAGTAGCTACGTGATTTGGCAAGAAAAGGTGCTACCAGCGGTCGTTGTAGAGTTTTTATCTGGAGGAACCGAGCGGGATGATCTAGGCCCCTATGCTGAGTCAGCAACCACTGGGAAGCCACTGCTGCCGAAACCGGCTCCTTTGTCTGTAGATGACGCACCGCCCAGCAAATGGCATGTCTATGAACACATTCTCAAAATTCCCAATTATGTTGTCTACAGTCGCTTTACCCATCGACTGAGATATTTTCGACATCTGGATGGCAGATTTCAAGAACAGCCTCTTTCGCAAGCAAATCCACTGATCTGGATTCCTGAGATGAACTTGGGTTTAGGCTTTTGGTCAGGAGAGTTTGAAGGTGTTGAAAGGCTTTGGCTACGCTGGTGCGACGCAGATGGCAATTGGGTGCCGACAGACACCGAGCAAGAACGTCAGCGAGCCGAATCTGCTGAAGCTCAACTGGCTGAAGAACGCCGCCAGCGTGAGCAGCTATTGGCAAAACTGCGCGAGCAGGGCATTGATCCAGATGAATTGTTGAGGGAATAGCCGCTTCAGGTCTCT
>JBCDDJ010000696.1:0-2700 GCA_039180385.1 Cyanobacteria bacterium P01_G01_bin.38
AGAACTCTCGTCTGACCGGGCGGCGCTGCTGGCCAGTGACGACGTAGAAGGGGTGATGCGTACCATGATGAAGCTCTCTGGGGGCAGCCATCAGTATGCCCACGAGCTGGATCTAGAGGCGTTTGTCAAACAGTCGGAACGTTACCACAGCCTGGACGACGACGGCCTCAACCAGGTTTACAAATTCATCTTGTACAACGGCATCGGCGGCGGGCCAATGATGACTCACCCCTTCCCGGTGGAGCGGATCAGCTATCTGCGTGACTGGGCAACCTCAGCGGACTATGAGGCCATTAAGCGGGGCAACTATCCGCGTCGGTCTGACCCGCCCAATAGAGGGGACGATGTGATGGATGCCGAACCCGTTAACCGCAGCGGCGAAGTCGAGACCCTACAGCGGGAGCTGGCCGATCTACAGGCGGAGATTGATCGGCTTAGAAACCGAGGCGGCACTTAAGCTGAACAAAAATACCATTGTTGGCACCTTCAGAAACTTGGTATTTTAGCTAGGCACCCACCTTGTTTTGTGATGGCTAAACCCGGTTCAATTTTTATTTCTTACCGTCGCAGCGACAGCATCCATGAAGCCGGGCGTATTTATGACAAATTGGCAGGCGTTTTTGGTCCTGCTCATGTCTTTAAGGATGTTGATGATATCCCCTATGGTGCTGACTTTGTAACCTATCTAGAGCAGGCAGTCGCCCAGTGTGATGTGCTGATTTCTCTGATTGGAAAAAGCTGGCTTGAGGTGACTGATGCGCAGGGTCGTCGTCGCCTGGACGACCCCCACGATTTTGTTCGGATTGAGATTGCATCAGCCTTAACCCGCGACATCCTGGTGCTGCCCGTATTGCTCAATGGTGCCACGATGCCCAGTGCTGGCAGATTACCGGAAAATTTGCAGGCTCTGGCGCGACGCAATGCGGCTCAGGTCCGCCATGACCCTGATTTTCACAGCGACATGGAGCGGGTTATCGATGATTTAGAGGATTATTTTGTGAGTCGAGGATTGACTAATGCCGCCAGCAAGAGAGACGTTAAGCCCGTTCCTGAGCAGAACCCCCAACGCTCTCAGCGTGATATTTTACTGTCTTTAGCAGCCGTCATTAGCGGAATTAATGGGCTCATTGGTTTGATCGACTGGCTGGCCTTCTTGAGACTATCTAGCTTGCTTGCTAGTGCAGCCTTGATCACATCAGCTGTCGCTTTGATGCGGGGTTTAAGATGGGGATGGAAATGTGCCGTTGCAACGCAGATTTTCACCTTAATATTATGTGTACAAGCGAGTACAGAATTTATTCCCCCTTACCTAATATCACCTTTTGCTGACTTTTTGCTGCTGTTAGCAGTGGTATTGTCTACTCTCTTGAATCTGATTCTGTTAACAGTATCAAGGTTCAAGCTCAGCCGATAGGGTCCCAAAATACCAGAGGCGCGATGTCTGCTAGTTCGACATTGAGCTTGCTGTGGGTTTACTGGGCATACAGCAAAATCGGCTCATCCGGCTCAATTACCACCACTGCGGGTGCTGTTGTGTTGCCCACAATGACGCCCGCCGCTGCGCCGCCCAAGACTTCAAAGACATCGATATCTCCGAGCACTTCACCCACAACCGCGCCCCCGGCAGCGCCGATGGCGGCGTCGGTCAAAATGGCCCCTGTTCTGGTTTCACGGGGGTCTTTACGATCGTGAAGCGTGTCAGAAGCTGCGTTGAGTTCGTAAATGCGATCGGCAATCTCGACGGAGTTGGCGACGTATTGCAACCCGCCATCAATCGGCTCAAAGCTGCCCCGCAAAATGCTGCCTACGGGTAGGTTTAAACCGCTGACCGCCACTGCTTGATCGAGGCGCAAATTATAGTCGTGGGATGCATCGGGGTCCAGGTAAAGGGTCTCTTCTTGACGAATTGAGGTTGTCAGCGGGGTACGAGCCTGCTTGGTTTGGGCCTGAGCTTGTTTAATTTGGTTTGTCAACGCGTGGGGCTCAACTGGCTCGGCTGATATTGCGGCCTCCCCAACTGATGCCAACAACATTGCGGATAAGAATGCAGATACTCCACTCACCATCCTAAATTTCATGGTCCATTCTCCTGCGAGCTATTTCTATCATGTCGTGTGCAGATTAAAACAGGCTGAGTTGGTGAACAAGGTTTAATTTAGGCCACAAGCGTAACTGGCACAGTTTGGAGGTGGGGCGGGTAAAGGGGGAAGGGGTAAAGGCGAAAGGGTAAGTAGAGGGTAATGGGTGGTGGGTAAAAAGTTCAGACTTAATCCCTATGTTTGCCGCTGGGCTAATAACGCCAGTGCATTTTCCAAGGTATTTGCTTCTGCTACAGGTTTGTCTGTCCGCCAGCGTAAAATCCTAGGGAAGCGAACTGAGATGCCGGATTTGTGACGTTTTGACTCGGCGATGCCTTCGAAGCCGATTTCAAAGACGTGGACCGGCTCCACTGAGCGGACGGGGCCAAATCGGTCGAGGGTGTGACGGCGAATCCATCGGTCCAGGGTTTCGATCTCTTGGTTGTCAAGGCCAGAGTAGGCTTTGGCAAAGGGCACTAGCTCCTGGTCTCGCCACAGGGCAAAGGTGTAGTCGGTGAACAAGTTGGCGCGTTTGCCGCTGCCGGCCTGGGCGTAGATGAGTACGGCATCCAGAGTCATGGGCTCGACCTTATATTTCCACCAGTAGCCGCGTTTGCGACCC
>JBCDDJ010000697.1:0-2691 GCA_039180385.1 Cyanobacteria bacterium P01_G01_bin.38
CAGGCCTCGCTCTACGGTCACCGGCAAAATCGCGCTCAGGTGACCTAGCAGCAGCAGCGGCACAATCGGCGTTAAGAATTTGGTCTCAAACCGATTAAAGCAAAACGCCTCTTTGAAGAAAATGCCGGTGAGGGCCGCAAAAGTAAATCCAATCCCTAAAATCGTCAGGGGTTGTTGATAGACGGTCAGCGCCAATGGCTGTGGATTTAGCAACACCACCGCCAAACTGAGCGCCCCCCCAATGGCCCAAAAGATCTGGAGGGCTCGATGCAGCGATCGCATGTAGATGTGGATGTTAAATAAGCTCACCCCGAGCGCTAGCCAGAACAGTCCATACAGCCCAGTTACCCCCCATAGCACCTCTGTAGAGCGTCCTGCACTCAGTGCTAAGCCGGTGCCCAGGGCAAAACAAAGGGCTGCGATCGCAAGCCCGCCTCGGTAAACCACCACTTCTCGGCGATCGCGTTCGGTAATTGAGAAAGTCCCAAATTGGCCTTCGTAGATTTCGGAGGGGGCTGACGTCATCAGATTATTAATTAGAAATTACCCATATTGTGGCATTAGCTGATGGCAATTGTCTCTTTCAAATGCAGCCAGCAGGGAATAAAATCCCTCGCTAAGATGTCGTCAATCTGCCAAAACTGCTCATAGCTGTCCTGGTTGCAGTAGCTGCTGATAAACAAAATGATTAAATCCTGGAAAGGTAGGGCCGATTGCCCCGCAAACTCTGGGTCGGTGTAGAGGGTATTAATCACATTCTGCAAGTGCAGCAGATTGCTGACGATTTCGGTAAAAACCCCAACCTCGCCTGTGAGGGTGGGCAGATAGGTACGGTTATATGCTTCGAAAAAGATTTGATACAGGTTTGCGATCGCACCCTTCAGCGAAGCTTGAACGCCTAACGCCCGATCAGGGGACGGCTGCCAATCTGCCAGCAAATCTGCCTCCAGCGGCGAGGCCTCACACACTGACAGCTGAACGGTTAACAGGGGCTCCAGCACCCGCAAAAAGAGAAAATCCAGATCCCCGAGGGTCAAGTCTAAATTGGTGGGGCTGTCGGTAAAGACTGACGAGCTGGGCAGTTGGTGAGCATTCTCAGGGTTTGACCAGACAAACTTATACTCCGCCACATCAGCGGTCATCTCCCCCAGCAAATGGGTAAATAATAACCCCAGCCGCTGTCGTACCTCCCCGTGAAAGAAGCGGCAGGCCAGTTTTTTGTCCAGGGTCACTGTCTCCCCCTCCAGACGAAACAAACTGCGACAGACCAGGGGACCATCAGGGGTATAGGCCGTCTCATGGGATCGCAGCGGCTGATCGCACTGTGCCAGCTGGATATAGTCCCCTTCAAACTGGGTGAGAACCAGCTGCCAGTAGTGCCCCCAAATGTCGTGCAGTAAAAATTTTTCAGCACTCTGCAATGGCAGCACGGTCACCGTCGCGGGTAGCCACTGACACAGATCAGTGGTTGAAACTGCCAGGGCTTCTACCATGTTTGCTAACCAGTCTGAGCTGACCTGGCTCGGGTCGCAGGGGCCAAAGGTGGGAAACCGGCGAAACTTTTCAAAGCTAAAGGACTTAAGGGACTGCTGTAGCTGCCGTAGCCGGTCGAGATCGTCAGTGTTGACGGTCTCCCAGCCTGTTAAGCGCCCCTCCTCTGGAAACTCAATGCAAAAATACAGCTGCAGCGGGGTCACCAGACATTTCAGCTTGTCGGGGGGTACGGTGATACCCTTAAACAACTGACTAAAGAGCTGGGCGAAGGCTTGGGACGCCTTTGTCTCATCCGTTTGTGGGATTACCTCAGCTAGCATGGCGTTAATCAGACATTGCTGTTGTTGGGTCCGCGCATCCACCTTCGTTAGCAGTGAGCCAAGCTGGGCTGCCGTTGCCGCAGTGAGCCCAAACCCTTTGCAAAGGGTTTGGATGCTATCGGGGTGGTCCCAACCAGCCGGGATGGGATCGGTTTGATAGTGGGTCAGGGTGGGGGATGACGGCAGTGTGCCCCACCAGCCGTGCCCGCCGGCTTTGTGGTATCGAGTCACCAGCAACACGGCCCGTACAAATGCCCGTCGCACTGTTTCAGGAATGCTGTCGACGGGCTGGTAGTTACGCCGAATGGGATGGGCGTGGGTCTTGAGGGCTTGCTGCAGAGTGCGGATGCGATCGCGCCGTCGGGCGACCAGGGCTGGATCTGCCGTCGCGGCCTTGGCACTGAGCAAAAATCGGGATAGCTGGAGGGCCTCTGCCATCAGCCGCCTCACGGTTGACGGGATGCGATCGGATGTCGGCGACGTTGAGAAAGCCATATCTAATCTGTGAACGGATGCTGTAAACGGACATTCGGCGCTTGAAATCGGATCAGGCGCTACATTGATTGCTTCAAATTTAGGCGGTGCTTTTCCTTAAGCGTTAATTGAAACCTGCTGCCGCCAGCGTTAATTGAAACCTGCTGCCGCCTTAATTAAAACCTTGGCCACACCCAGACCTGCCATTTGCCCTACGGGAAAAACTCAAGCTTTCAAACTGAATGGGGAGTAGGTTTTAAGAAACGTTTTGATAGGGTGCCCACCAGGGCTATTTCATTCTCAGGTGAGCTTTGATATGTTAAGGGTTCAGGCCATCCATTCAAGCTTATGCGTTTGCCCCCTAAGTACCCCCCATCCGAGGGTTCCCTCCCACCCGAGGTAA
>JBCDDJ010000698.1:0-2686 GCA_039180385.1 Cyanobacteria bacterium P01_G01_bin.38
ATGGGCAATCTGCTTAACCCGACTGGCTTTGAGCCCCTCACCGAGCACACCACCTTTATCGACGCCACCGCATCATTACCCCAGCCCAATGACGGCTACTTTTATGCCAACGCAGGCTCTACCCTATCCTTGATTTACGGCTTGCTACCCTTTGAGCCCGGCGACCCGTTTGCCCAAACCGTCAAAAGCTTCCTCGGCACCTTTCATAGTCTCAGCATGACGTCGTCAAGTACGTCGGAGTATATACAATTTGACGTGTTGCTGGGGTTGGCCCAGGCTGAGGCGAGAGCGGGTATCCCAGACTAGGATGAGGTGGTGAGTGGCTGCAAGAATTTGCCCCTTCGTCCTATAGCCCTATCGGGCATGGCTATGCTAGCGCCTTTCCCCTTTTTCCTTTCGCCTTTTGCCCTTTCCCATTCTCCCTTAAAGAAAAAGCCCGACCAAAACGGCAGGCTTGAGAGTTCCATATGTCATTTATATTTTGGATTTAAGGCAAAGTTTATACAGAGATTGAACTTTGGGAGTGGATGTTACTGAGTACCCCAATCAGCTAGTAATAAATACTTAGCGTTGGAGACACGCCGTTGATAAGGTGACTCATAGACTTGAGAATAGGCCTCTCACTTGTTCAATAGCTGTTGCTTAGGACACATTTTTAAGCTTTTATTCATTATTTTTCAAATCTTTTTATGGTGCTTCGAGCTTTTCTGGCGTTGCATCTGTTATTGGCTACTGCCCTTGCGCCTCACGTGGCGTCAGGTTCTAGGATGAACTCATCAACCGCGTTTCTCTGATATCGCTATGGCTATCCCCAGATAGAGTCGAGGTAACTGTGTGCATGAAAATTGGTGAGCTGGCAAAACAAACGGGACTTTCCATTCGAACGTTGCACTATTACGACGAGATTGGGTTGCTCTCGCCCTCTCACCGAACTGAGATTGGGCACCGGCTCTATAGCGATCGAGATATTACTCGACTACAGCAAATTGTCTCGCTGCGGCAGCTGGGGTTTTCTCTCAAGGAGATCCGTGAGTGTTTAGAAAATCCTGAATTCTCTCTACCTCAGGTAATCGATTTGCATCGAGCCCGATTACGAGAGCAAATGGCGCTGTCGAATACGTTGATTAATCGACTGGATGCGATCGCAGCTGACTTACAAAACACCCAATCCGTCGCGGTTGAAAATCTTATTCAAGCTATGGAGGTGATCACAATGACAACTCAATATTTTACCCCCGAACAACAAGTCGTCCTGGATTCACGATTTCAAGAAGGGGAGGCCGAGTGGCAAGCCCTGCTGAGCGAAGTACGAACTGAGATGAACAAAGGCACCGATCTCAACAGCCCCTCAGTACGTAAGCTAGCCAGACGCTGGCTGTGGAGCATGAAATCGTTTGTGCAAGGCGATGAAGAAATTTACGAGTCGCTCACTCAGATGTATCAGCAAGCAGGACCGGCGGCAGCCAGCTGGGGCACTCTGGATACGGCCACCTTTGAGTACATTCTGAAGGCGGTTTCATTTCTAACCCTGGCTGATTTTACAGATTTGCTGATTCCAACGGCCAAGATTTTCACGCCAGAGACACAGCAGGTTTTTCGTCTAGGCGAAGCAGCCATTCGACAGCTCAACATTGAGGCGTTAGGGACAGAAGGCTTACTACTCGGATTTTTAGAAGAGGGCACGAGTATAGCCGCACAAGTCTTGATGGCTGCGGGCGTCACTTTTGAAGCGGCCCAGGCACAGATTGTGACTCTGTTGGGGGCTCAGCCTGCCCAACCTGCGGATGCGGATAATCTAACACGATTGCCTGTGGCCCCGAGGGTCAAACTTGTAATCGAGCTATCACTTGAGTTGGCGGAGCAATCCGGCCAATCTCTCATCACCCCAGAGCACTTACTCCTTGGCATTCTCAAAGAGGCCGAGGCAGGCGGAGGCGTGGCAACCTACGCCCTGCGAGAGGGGCTTGGTATAGATTTAGCGCACCTTGAGCAACAGGTCAGATCGGCCATGTCACAATCCTGACCATATTCATTCAAAGCACAGGCCAGGCGTTTAATATCCTTCGATGACATTCCAGGGTGAAGCGGGAGATAAAGCAACTGCAAAAAGGCTTGTTTAGCTTCTCTTGGGTTCATGTCGAGGCGATTAGCAGGGGGGGCAACCACATATAGACTTGAGCCCCCTTGGGTGGCGTCAAAGCCCTTACGCCACAGATAATGTATCAACCTCTCTGGACAATCGCACAAAATGGGAAAAACCCAGTGAGTATGCTCAGAGGCTTTGCTGCCTGGTCGTTTTAGGTCAGGGGTCAGCTGGATCAGCTGCTCTGCGAGTCTCACCCGCTCCGCAATGCGGTCAGGCTCAAACCTTTTAAGCCGACGTTCTAACAGGGCTAACAGCACAGCAGAAGGCCTTTGCCGAATTCGTACAAAGAAGTCTTTGCCCGCAAATCCTCGGACGCTCTTGCTAATGATGAGATCGTGGTTCAACTTAAAGATAGAACATAGGCCAATGAAGACACTATAGGGGGTGTAATTAAAAGTAGAAGGAATCGCGAAAAAAAAGGCTAGAAGCTAAGATGGCTATGACTTTCTATAACTTCCCGACTCATGCCATCTACTCCAGCCAACTCCCATGAAAGTTTGGACCAAAGACTCAATCGTTATCCTGAGCTCAAAGCCCAAA
>JBCDDJ010000699.1:0-2683 GCA_039180385.1 Cyanobacteria bacterium P01_G01_bin.38
AGCTCTGAAAGCATCTGTAAATGCAGATACAGATGAGACCTTCTCACCACTTATTAAATGGGGCAAATTGATAGGAGCTGCCCTAGCCATGAAGTCTCATCATTCCATCTGGCTCAAAAGACTTTCTATAACCTTTGCACTAACCCTCTCTACAGCGTTCATCGCGGCTTGCTCAAGTTCTTCTACCAGTAGCGAACCCTCAGGGGATGCCGCCGCTGATACAGCGAGTGCGCCTACGGGGGATGGCAAGACTATCCGCATTTCTATTGGTACCCAAGATCAGGTGATTAATACTGCCGTTGGGGGCGCAACTGTCCGGGAACTGGAGCTTTTAGAAAAGCATCTACCCACAACTGGAAAATATGAGGGGGTAGAGTATGAAATTGAATGGTCTAGCTACACCTCTGGTCCACCCATTACCAACAAAATGCTTGCCGATCAGATTGACATTGGCTTGATGGGAGACTTCCCAGCGGTGATCAATTTGATTAAATTCCAAGAAGAAGCGGGCGATGTCACCTCCACCTTTATTGGCACCCTGGCCTACAGTCCTAACGGAGCCGGGAATGCAGTCGTTGTACCCAAAGACAGTGACGTCACCTCCCTGGCTGATCTTAAGGGGGGCTCCGTGTCAGTGCCCTTTGGCTCTGCGGCCCATGGCATGGTTTTAAAGGCACTCAGTGATGCCGGGATTGATCCAGAAACGGACGTAAAACTCATTAGTCAGGCCCCTGAGGTGGGTGGCACCAGTCTGAGGACAGGCCAGATTGACGCCCACGCTGATTTTGTACCCTTTGGAGAATTGTTTCCCTACCGAGGATTTGCCAAAAAGATTTTTGACGGTGCCCAGACCGGGGTGCCCACCCTGCATGGCATTGTTGTTCGCTCTGACTTTGCAGAAGAGTATCCCGAGATTGTCCAGGCTTATCTCCAGGCTGTGCTCGAAGCCAATCAAATATTCCAGGAGAGCCCTGAGGAAATCTCTGCCCAGATTGAAGAATGGTCTGGCATTGAGAAAGAAGTGGTCTATATGTTCTTGGGGCCATCCGGGCTACAGCCGATTAATCCAAGCATCGGAGAAGTGCAGCTAGAAGCATTGAAAAACAGCATTGCCACCCTGATCAGCCTGGGCAAAATCGAATCACCGGTCGACCCTGAGGATGTCACCCAGTGGGTGGATGAAAGCTACCTACAGCAGGCCATGGAAGCCATGGGGCTAGACTATGACGAGGTGATTGAAGCAGGTGAGAACTATGTGATCACCGGCAGCGACGCCCTGACTGACGAGCCCATTGGAGAACCTAAGATGGCGGCTCAGCTGTGGATTCAAGAGGAGCCTACCGTCACTAATTTTGCCTCGATCCCCAATATGATCAAAAAGCTCAATGAGCTACAGACCGATGGCAAAGCGGCTGACGTGATTTTTGTACACGATCGCAATAAGGGCTGGAAGCTGTTCGCAGAGAACTCTTACTACGTGACTAAAGGGGATGAAGTCTCAGCCTTTTTGCTAGAGGCCGACGCCAAGACATTTGCCTCTGAGTCAGGGGGGCAGGTCACGACGTTCAAGAATCTGCTACAGACCTATGCGAGTGGCCCTCAACCAGTCCAGGTGAGCCGATTGACCCTAGAAAGCTTGCGCCAGGCATTGTTGGCGGCTGTGCCCACCGGTTGAGGAACAGGGGAAGCAGGGAAGGTAGAGGAGAGAGTTCTCAATTTTGAGCTTTAAGTTCCTGGTTAGCCGAGGGAAAACAAACTGAGTTCTTAACTCAAAATTCAAAACTTAAAACTCCCCCTGCTTCCCCAACTTCCCCATACTACCTACCCCTCCTGCCTTCCCATCTCCCTCTGCTCCCCTACTCTCCCCACCATGGCCAATACCCTCCCCCAAACCCGCGTACCTGTCACTAGTCAAACCCCAGCGGTAAGGCTATTTAAAGCTTTCAAAGCCTTCTTTTTCTCAGGTCGATCTGCCAGACGTTTTTTAGCCCTGGTGCTCTTTTTTGGCATCTGGCAGGTGCTATGTGTGATCGGATTTAAATTTTTGATTAACTTTCAGCTGATACCTTCTCCGTGGGAGGTTTTAGAGGCCACCATTGATTTCTTTACAAGTGATCCAGGGGTGCATATCCGCTCTAGCCTCGTAAGAGTCTTGGTGGGGTTTGTCATTGCCTCAGTTTTGGGCATCGTCTTGGGCATGTTTATCGGCTGGTTTCAAATCGTTGAAGATCTCCTGATGCCGCCGTTAGAGCTGCTTAGGCCGATCCCCGCTGTGGCCTGGATCCCGCTGGCGATTTTGATGTTTCCCACCGCTGAAGCGGGAATGATTTATCTCACCTTTATTGGAGCGTTTTTCCCGGTTTTAATCAGCACCATCCGAGCGGTTGAAAACATCCTGCACGATATTGTGCTGATCCGCGTCGGGCAGTGTTTGGGCGCGAATCAATGGCATGTTTTTAAGCATATTGTGGTGCCGGGGGCCTTGCCGGGTATTGCCAGCGGGCTGACCATTGGCATGGGCAATGCCTGGTTTTGTTTAGTCACCGCTGAGATTTTAGCGGGTCGGTACGGGGTGGGCTATATCACTTGGGAGTCTTATGTCACTTCCAACTACCCGCCGATTGTGATGGGGATGTTGTTGATTGGCCTGATGGGGGCGATCAGTTCTTGGACAGTCGGGCGC
>JBCDDJ010000700.1:0-2674 GCA_039180385.1 Cyanobacteria bacterium P01_G01_bin.38
TCTTGCAAAAACTGGCGTAAGGTCCGCTCTTGAGTGGATGAATGAGAGGCGAACTGACCCGTCAGCGCTGATGCGATCGCATAGCCCACCAGACGTTTTTGACCGGGGCGATCTTCTCGGGCAATCACCACCGCCTCTGACACATCTGGGTGCTGCTCTAGTACCGCTTCAATTTCACCGGGCTCAATGCGATAGCCCCGGATCTTAATCTGCTGATCGCTGCGACCTAAATATTCATATGTGCCCCCAGGCAGACACCGGGCCAGGTCTCCGGTTTTATAGAGGCGCTGGGTGGTCTTAATGCGGTCTGGGCTAGGGATAAAACGCTCCGCTGTCAGATCGGGTCGATGCAGATACTCTCTGGCCAGACAGTCGCCGCCAATGTAAATCTCACCCACTTCTCCGGCTGCAACAAACTGCAAATTTTCATCGAGTAAGTGAATCTGAGCATGGGGTAGGGCTTCGCCAATAGGAGGCAATAGGGGCCAAGTTTCGGGATCTCCCGTCAAGCGATAGGCGGTCACCACATGGCTCTCTGACGGGCCATAGTGGTTGTGCAAGGAGCAATGGGGCATCTGGGTAAACCACTGCACCAAAGCGGGGGTAATCCGCAGTTGCTCACCTGCTGTGATCACTTCCTTGAGATTGAGGGAGCCCCCACCTTTTCTCACGGCCGCCTCCGCTAGATATTGAAGCGCTACAAAGGGAAGAAATAATCGCTCAATGTTCTCTTCTTCAAGAATTTTGAGCAAGCTGTAGGGGTCTCGACGGGCCTCGTCTGCAATCATCACCAAGGTCCCTCCAACGGCCAGGGTTGAGAAAATTTCTTGGAATGAAACATCAAAACTGATTGGGGTAAATTGAAGGGTTTTACCCGTCGTTACCACTGAATTATCGATCTGCCAGCGAATCAGGTTTACCAAAGAAGCGTGGGGCAAAGCGACGCCTTTAGGATTGCCGGTTGAGCCAGAGGTATAGATGACATAACCCAGACTATCCTTAGTCGCAGTACTCTTAGGATTCTCAGGAGAATACTCAGCAATCTCTGCCCATTGGGTATCCAAACAGACGACCTGTTGACCTTGCAGGGGGAGTTGAGCTTGCACCTGGCTCTGGGTAATTACCAAAGAGGTCTCAGCTTGCTGCATCATGTAGGCCAGGCGATCACAGGGATAGGCTGGGTCTAGCGGAAGATAGCCCCCCCCGGCCTTTAACACAGCTAACACGGCCACGATCAGATCAATCGATCGATTGACACAAACACCGACTAAACTGTCGTGCTTCACTCCCTGGGATTGGAGGAAGTGAGCTAGACGATTTGCTCGACAATTTAAGGCATGATAGGTGACAAACTGCTCTGTATCTTTTACTGCAATGGCAGTGGGGGTTTGCTTAACTTTTGTCTCTAAAAACTGGTGAACCAGCTTAATCTCTTTTACAAAGGACGTAGCCTGATTCTTTGACTGGGTTAATAACATAGCTGATTTCAACAATCCTATTCGTCAATATGGGACCAATGACTCTGAGCTAAAGAACTTTGGGCAAAATAAGCACCCAAGCCTAAAAAGCTTGACAAACAGCGCGAGTACCCGCGGACAATCTATGCCCATAAAGGTGCAACAATTCAAGACTCAACAAGTAACCGTTGAACCAGAGAAGATTCTTAACTAAGCGTTAACGGGCATGTAAGCATTGTCGATCAAGCGACAACACTTATCGAGGCATTAGCCGCAGCGCGGCAAGCCGGGACCACTTGCCAAAATAAAGATGTCGAACAAACACAGCTTAAGTTGATTCAGTTCGCATGCATATTTCAGCGAAAAATATTCTAAAAATTACGGTCAGATAGGACGAAAAACAATCTAACAAGCACAAAAGTCAGCGACCGCCAGCGGCTCAAACCATAATTCGGGAACAAAAACTATTGGGGTTATGCCAAAGACCGATCACGCAATGGGGGAGGCTTAATAGAAAAAAACAGGCGAATAAGCGAACTGAGTTAAGTATATTCGCTTAGAAAGGGCTACACCAGATATAAGCTTTATTCTTCGTCTAAATAAACCGTATCTATAGAAAATCTTACGTATTATTTTATACAACTACTATTCTTACATTAGTAGGACCTGAGCCAGATTGTCTTCAAAAAACAGTGTTCTCAGGAAGTTTCCGTATTGAAATTTTACCTCATCCAGCTGAGAGAAAATAGTGTGTGGGTCAGCGATGCCGTCCCCCTGATACTGCACAATGACCCCCGTATAAGGTGTTCCATCTTCTGACTCTACATTGTTCGCGACGGGATAAAGGTCAATACCCTCAAGCCCATCAAGGGCTAAAGATTGCTGTAGCTCGGGCCAAAAAATGGGACCGGCTTGTCTTAATCCACTAGCTAGCGCCATCGCGTTAAAAACTGACTCGGGCACTTCGGTATCCCCTTGACCGGCTGGCTTATAGATAGACCGAACGGGGTGCCTTGCTAGCGGTCGCTGAGCCAGATAGGGGGCATAGACAATCGGGTCAGCGACCTCCCAGGCCGCCTCTAAGAGCTGCAACCCTGGATACAGTGAATCCAGCGGCTGAGCCGTGCCTAGCAGCAAGCCCGCAGCCGAACCGAGGTCTGTCTCTGGAATGAGCAGCGGCCATAATCCAGGAGATCCGGTGGGCACGACTGCTTTAA
>JBCDDJ010000701.1:0-2665 GCA_039180385.1 Cyanobacteria bacterium P01_G01_bin.38
AAGTCTTGGGATGGGGTGCTGAAATCTAAAGGTGCTGGCAAACAGGACATCGCTTTTGCCAAGGGCGATCACGAAGCAGACGCTAACCCCGATCTCCCTCCAGCCTCAGAGCAGTTGCCACCGTCGTCGGTCAATCAGGATGAACCTCTCGACACCCCTGCCCCCCCGGACGATAGGCCAACTGGCATTGATTTTTAAGCCATTGCAAAGCTGGCGCAGCGTTGCGGGTTGGGCAATGTTGGCAAACAATTCTACTTGATGTGCATCATTGCGTTGCCACCCTGTGGCTTCTACCGGGGGGCTGTTTGATACGAGCGATTCAAAGGTGTAGACGCCAGATATATGGGGGGGGTCTGCGTGTGACGTTGACGTTTGGTGTGTCAACGGTCGTACATCCTGCCAGGGTTGATGATTGAGTGTGTGGCTAATTGGGCTCAATGGCAACCCGCCTCTGCCACTGGTCGATTGTCAGATTCGAGGCTGTGATGTTGACGCTACCGCCATCCCCTTGTGCGCTTGATTCCACTGAGCTAGAAATGCTGCTGACAACGCCAGATAGGTCATTTATGCCATCCACCAAGACACTGTCGGCCACAATTGTCGTATTGCCCGCATCGCCATTACCTAGTGTACTGGCTGTAATTAGGGCCCCATTAATCACCTCTAACGTTTTTGCCGAGAGTTCAATCAATGCGCCACCGACGAATCAACCTGGGATGGATGTATCAGTCAGGTTCGCCTGCAAAGATTTCTCTGTCAGTGAATTTTTCTCAGCTATTGAGTGATCAGTTCTTGAAACCGTGGGTCGGTGCGAAGTTGATCGAACCCAGGTTCCTGACTGGCCATCGTGCTCCACTGTTCAGGATTCAGGTGAATGGCTTTACCCAGGGCCAACAGGGCAATGTCATCTGCTTTTAGCTGAGCGTGGCAACAGGCTTTGAGATACCAGGCCAGATCAAAATCGGGCTGCAGGGCCACCGCCTGGTTAAAGTTGCCAATGGCCGGTTCAAATTGATTCAGTAACATCCAGGTCAGCCCCCGCCGTATCCAGGCTTCGGTGTAGTCCGGCTGAAGTGCGATCGCTTGAGAGTAGCTGGCAATGGCAGCCTGAGGTTTCCCTTGTTCGTCGTGTTGGATGCCTTTTTGGTAAAAGGTTTCGGCGGTGTCTGAGGTCATTGACAGAGGGGGAAGGGCGAAGGGCGAAAGGCGAAGGGTAGGACGGGATGCCTAGTTCTGAAGATACAAGGGTGGGCTAAGCTGCCGGTATCCCTAACTCAAGCCCATGATCTACAAACTTGCGAGCCCACCATCCAAAGATATTAAACGACAGATATTAGATGTTAAACGACAATCGCCAATACCCCCATTTAATTTGCCAGCCGATCATTGTCAGGGGTTGTGCGATGGACAGGCGAGATTTGAGACGGGGTGTAAAACCGCTGGGTGGGGTACGCCAGCTGAATATCGGCATGCTGGACAAAGGTTCTTAAAATCGTTTCCCAAATAGATTGCTCAGTGCCGCGGCGGTGGCGAGGTTCGCAGAGGTAGCGAATGGTGAGTAGGACGCCGCTGTCTCTGACCGAGGTGTAAACCGTCGGGGTAAGTTTCGCATAAAAGATCATATATTTTTGGGCCGCCTTTTGGACCCGTTGCTGGGCGGCATCGCTGAGATGCTCGGCATTTTCGTTGGCGATGCTGTGCAAGATCGCTTTGGCTTTTTCCCAATTGCTCTCAAAGGTAATCAACACCGGGATTTCATGCCAGATGTATTGAAAGCCTTTGGAATAGTTGGCAATGGCCTCTTGAAATACCTTGCCGTTCGGCATATGGATGACGCGTCCAGTGCTCTGGTCGGTTTCAACCCAGTTGCCGATTTCCATCAGGGTAAATTGAAAGATCCGAATGTCGATGACATCTCCAGCATGGTCGCCAATCTGAATGCGATCGCCCACGTGAAACGGCTGGCGCACCAGGATAAACGCCCAACCGACCATATCTGAAATGGGCTCTTTAAGGGTGACGGCCAGACCCGCAGCAATGATGCCCAAAAAGGTAGATAGACCTCGAATGGCGGGTAACCAGGGAAGGCCTACGACCAGGAGTGCGATCGCACCGCTAACGTAGCCGATGCTCTTGCGCCAGTGATAGCGTATCCGAGCATCTTCGATCTGAGCATTAACCCAACGCAGGGTGATCAGTCTTAACGCCAACACCACGAGTAGGCCAATGGCCGAGGCAATCAGCTTTTCTGGGGTACTAGACACCGTATTTAGGACCGCATCTAACGGCTCAACCTGAGCGAAAAAACCCATAGCAGCACTCCGAATTACAGACCCACCAACCCCTATAATGAAGCGAGGTTAACATTCATTTACATTAGATTCGGAAGGGAGTGCCTGTGTACTTTTTATTTGATCCACCCTATTTCTTTTTGGTTGCTGGGTTGCTGATCTCGGTCACCTCTGGGGCTGCCTTTGCAGCGGTACTCAAAGAGTCACTCGATGCCTGGTATCAAAAACGGTCGGCTCGTAAACTGGCAAAACTGCAAGGCATCGATTTACAGCTCCCCTTTTTCGGCATTTGCGCAGGGACCTGTATTTTTTTAGCGTCAGGTCTGGGCATTTTTGGATTTCCGTTATGGTTTGCCTATGGGTCTGCAGCCCCC
>JBCDDJ010000702.1:0-2647 GCA_039180385.1 Cyanobacteria bacterium P01_G01_bin.38
CTGAATTTCACTATGGCAAGTTTGAGCGCAGCATGGCGCTGCCCGGTAAGGATGAGGCTGAAGGGGTCAAGGCTGAGTATAAGAATGGGGTCTTGAACCTAACGGTGCCGAAGGTGGCCGAAGCGGAGAAGAAAGCCGTCAAGATCAGTGTTAGCTAGGTTTTGCTGTTAGTTGACTTTAGGTGAGTGCCGGGGATTGGTTACGCAAGTATCAATCCCCTTTTTTTGTTTTGGAGGGTAGAGGGCGAAGGGAAAAAGGGGGAAAGGGGGAAAAGGCGAGAGTATCGACCATTTTCAGGGTAAACCCCGTAGGGCAGGCATCTCGCCTGCCCGAGGACAACAAGCTTGGTCAAGGGCCATGACTGAAATAATCATGGGTTGAGCGATAATGATCGTAGATGTCCTCTTGAGCTACATGTTATGCAATCCTCCGAAGAGTCATCCCCAGGCTTGAGTTCAGAAGACCGCTCGTCGGTAGATTTGGGTAGCCAGCAGCTTAGGGCAATTGCTTACAGCCTGGACGCTTTAATTCCTGGGCTTTACCTATGGATTGGGCCGTTGAGGTTACGATTGGGCGGTAGCCTCCCCGAGGATAATTACGCTGGTACGATCCACAGCTCTGTCGGTTTGGCCGTTGTGTTGCCGGGCTATCGGATCTATAGCACCTATCAAGGGAGCTATGACCCTCGATAAGCATAAGCTAGACGGGATTCCTCAAATCACCTCAAAAACATACCGGTTGAGAGTTTTGAAGCTTTACTCACCAGCGCGAACTATATCAAGCTCGGAACTGCCCCAGCTAAAGGTAAACGTCTCAAAGTTTGGTGGGGACATGAAACTCATCGACGTATCGAGGCAATCTATCTATAGTCCCGATGAGGAAATTGCGATTACGGCATATCACATTGCGATTTGAGATTGACTGGAGAGTAATGTAGCTGAATCATTTGCCCTGAGTGGAGTACGAGCATGGCATAGGTTTGTCCGTTGTCGTCGCTGAACTCGACTTCGTAAACGTCTGGGGCCAGAAGCTCGACGATGGTGCCGACCTGGCCGCGCAGGAGTCTGTGCTCAGGCAGGGGCTCGTTAAGAGCTACAACCTCCAGCAGTTGAAAGGTTCCGGCTGTGGCAATCATGGGTTGGTTTCATCTCCATCGCTGTTTGTATCTGAAGGTAAACGGGCAGTATCTTGACCTCGCAGTAGGGGTAACCGTTTGTAAGCTTCGATAATCAGGGTGACAAAGTTTTCCTGGCTGAATCGTTCATCTTGCATCAGTTGGAAAGCCCCCACAACACCAATGGCTAGCAATGCCCCAATGATGACCACAGGCAGCACATACCAGGGAACAAAATGACTGACAATTGCAAAAATGGCTGTGACAACCCCCAATACAAACAAATAAAACAACCCAGAGCCCCAAGGTGTTTTCGGACGGCTGGGTCGAGGATCCGGTCGAGGAGCGGGTGGCGGCTCAACCCGACGTTCCAAGTCTTTGCGAGTTTCCTGGCGTTCTTCACGTCCTTGGAGGGTTTCGATGCCTTCGAGCAAATCTCTTACACGCACCTTTTCTCGCAGGCCAGAGGGCACAAATTCTTGTTCCCCCAACGCTTCAAGATCGAGCAGGTGTTTGTAATCGACTAAGACAGCAGGCTGACTTGGCAGGGGGACTTTTTCTTCAACTTCAATGCCGGGAATGCTGCTATGGATGTAGTCAAACTGATCGCGAATGCTCTCTAGCAAAATGCGGCGGGTGCCTTGATTGCCACTGACCCAGATAAAAATTTTGCGATCTTCTTTGTCGGCCTTGACCAGAGCTTTGTTGCCCCCTTTAGTAAGCACCACCCCGTTGCGCCAGTAGGTGCGTTTAGAAATCAGTTGATTCATCCTCACAATGAAGCGGGAGATAATGCTGCCGGGTAAAACATTATAGTGATACTGAAACGGCAACGTATTCTCCCAGTCGCCGGTTTCGGGTTCTTCTTTATTGAGCAAATCGGGCAGCAGGTATCTGGTGTCTTCATACCCCTCCAGGGGAAAGCACAGCTCGAACTTTCTCATGATGTCAAGAATGAACAAATGCTTCTTAGACGGATAGCGCGCATCGAGAATATGGGGCAGCATCGCGCGTTCCAAAATGCCCTTATGCCTGGTTATCAGGGCGTTATCATTGAGGATGGAATACACCCCATTGGTGACCCATTCGGGGTTGAGCACACTGTCCTGTTGTAGACGCGGATCGTCACGAAAGTTGAGGGCAATGCCGAGATCATGCAAGAAGCCCACCAAGGTTTTTTGACTTTGTTCATCGGTAACACTGTTGTCGGCACAGATTTTCTGGTACTGGTGATACTCGATATAGTCGTCATCCAATTTCTCTAGCTGAGCTTTCACTTTGAACCACGACTCAGGGAGTGTATCGAAAACATGGGGGAGGTCAGCAATTTGCGCCTGAATTTCTCGCTTGAGTTTGTTGATGCCCCTATGTCTGGGGTCACTGCAAGAGGTTTCAATAAACCCGACGGAGTATACTTTAAGCCGGGAAACCTTCTAGGTGAAAGGGATTGGGACGATGTGCTTTTTGAGACTGGCGAGCCAGTGGAAGTGCGCCCATATGGTCAACGACCCACTCAAATAAATCAGGAAACTC
>JBCDDJ010000703.1:0-2635 GCA_039180385.1 Cyanobacteria bacterium P01_G01_bin.38
GGTTCAGGACGGCGATCGCTCGCGCTTAAGCATCAAGCTGGCAACCACAATACCCAGGATGGCAAGTAACGCCATTGGATAAAAGGCGTAGGTATAGGTGCCAAACCAATCTCGAATGCGCCCGGTTGCCAGCGTACCGGCCAGGGCCCCGACGCCGTAGGCTGTAAACACAATGCCGTAATTTTGAGCGTACTGGTCAGGGTTAAAGAAGCGGAGGGTGGTGATCGGAGCCATGGCTAACCAGCCGCCTAAACAAAACCAAAACAGACAAAAGGCGACTAAATAGGTGCCGACCTGTCCGGGTTGAGCGTGGAGCATCAACACGCAGGCAATCAAGACCAGGGTGTAAGATGCGATCGCAACATAGTGCGGTTTCAGACGATCGCTGAGCCAGCCAAACAGTGGCCGACTGACGCCATTAAACAAGGCAAACAGCGAAACGCTACCGGCGGCCATCCCCGGATCGATATTAATAATCTCTTCACCCACTGGCCCCGAGATGCCAATGGCACTTAAGCCAATCAGGGTGCCAATCGCGTAGCAGCTCCACAGCCCATAAAATGAACGACTTTTGAGCAAGCGCTTGGGATAGTCTCGGGGAAGCGTGGTTGTGGGAGCCGTAACATTTTGACGGGGATGCCAGTCCTTTGGGGGTGATTTGAGTGCGATCGCAATGGCTAGAATGACCGCCATAAAGACAATGCCTAAGATTCGCAGTGTGGGTCTAACGCTGTAGGCTCCAATTAACTGATTGGCTAAGGGGGCTGTGATCAGAGGAGATAGCCCAAACCCAACGATCGTTAACCCCACAGCCAATCCTTTTTTGTCAGGAAACCACCGGGCAACCACCACCATGGGCACCCCGTAGGTAATGCCCACGCCGGTCCCGGCGATGACCCCGTAGGAGAGAATCATCATGCCAATATTCGTCGCAAAGCTGGAGAGAAGGTAGCCCAAACCGACCACAGTCCCACCGATCATCGTCATCGCTCGGGTGCCAATGCGGGGAATATAAAACCCGGCGATCGGCATAAAGGCCGCATAAAAAACCAGCGCCACCGTGTAGGGCAAGAGGCTTTCTGTGGCGCTAATATTGAGTTCGCCTTCCAGGGGAGTGCGAAAGATACTCCAGGAGTAAACGCTCCCCAAACAAAGTAAAACACTCGTTCCCAAAGGAATGAGTAGCCACCTTCCTTGCTCTGCCGGTAGCCCCAGCACGGTCAGGGGTGAGTCATGGTGGGTCATGCACATAGGTTTCAACCGTTGTAATTTACCCTTGTCCGCTCCCTTCATGGTTTTACCTGCCGATTGCCAGGGCATAGAGGATCTCTTTGTCAGTTCCTAAGAAATTTTGAGTTTCTACATCGTAATAGGCCCCTATTCCTGTACAGCCAATGCCACGATACTGGCTAGCCAAATAAACTCTTTGTCCGAGTAATCCGGCAAATTGTGTGGCGGTTTGGTAGTTCTGAGCGTGGGCAGCCATAAACAAAGTAACTGCGCTATCGCCTGCAATTCGCTGATCAACACATAAATAAGCTGATTTTTCTGAAAAATCCCCAGCTTGAATGAGTTCTAGTCCACGATATATTCCAGGTTCCATCCCCTCAACTCTTAAAACAATCGAGTAGATCTCGATCGCTTCTTGACTTTTGGTCGCAATCGCCTGAGTCACCTCAGCTAGAATATCTTTAAAGTCTCTGTGAGAAATGGAATCTTTTCTAAAACATCTTGCTGAGCGTCGCTGAGAGATTACTTCCAGAAATTTTTGGCGATTATAACGCCATTGAGGATAGCTTAAAGGTTTGCGATCGCACTCAGGCTCAATCGTGTCTCGATACCCCTGCTCAATAAAAGAATTAGGCTCGAAATAGTCTGTCCCACAGACAAAAGGGATTTTTAATCTAAATTCTCGCCTGGGGCTATCTTCGTAGTCTTCTAAGATGGCACTGCCCGTCACAAATTCTTGGTTCTCAAACCCCAATGCTTCATTGAGCCCAATCTTATCCATGTCAAAAACAAACTCAACTTGATGACCCAGGCCATAGGCGGCGGCTTCAATGGCCCCTAAATGATGTCCGCTATCGAGTAAACAATATCTCAGGCTGCGGTTCTGATATTTCCAGCTCGATCTAAAATAAACGCAGCTGATCAAAAAGATCAGCCCTTTAACGGTTTTACCTGGGCAGATGTAGGCTTCTAAACCATCATCGATTAATTCATAAATTAGGGTCAAAATATTAGTTTTAACTTCCAGATGATATAGCCCGCTGATCATCCCCTCTAATCCACGGATTTGGACATAGAGCTCCGTTGGATACAGCCCACCCGCAGAAGGATTGGCCCGTAGTTGAGACGTGTAGTGGCGATATTGTTTTTCTAAGGTGATCGCACTGGTTAATTTAATTAATTGATGGATATCATTGTCTTCTTTTAAGGGATATCTTCTGTAGAAATGGGGATATGTTTTGTAAGCCGAGGGTTGAGTCGATTCATCGACATAATTTGGATTGATTTTGACGGATTGATAGGAATGGTTGGTTCGCTCGTGGTAGAACTGCGCCTTTGACTTACTTTGCAGCATTTTTTAAGACGCTCCAGACTGCTTGAGTGCTGACAAAATCAATCGCCGTAA
>JBCDDJ010000704.1:0-2627 GCA_039180385.1 Cyanobacteria bacterium P01_G01_bin.38
CTCAGGGTTGGTGGCCATGGCTTCGGCAGGTGCTGCCGCAGAGCGACCAAAGCCGCGCATGTCGTAGAGCAGGCAGTCAAACTGATCTTGAAGGGCTCGGGCTGTCGATTCCCAGTAGCGCCCTGAGCCTGCCCAGCCGTGTAAGAGTACCATCACCGGCTTATTGCCCAGCTGGCCTGACTCGGTAATCCATTCGTAGTAATGCTTGACGCCGTTAATGTCGACGTAGGCCATATACCCAAAAGTTAGAGAAGCTACTCCTCTAATTAAGCAGATTCTGGCTTGGGTAAAGAGGAAGGATGCATTAAGAGTTCGGCAGTGGAGCGCTTCTCGACCATCTCCCGGGTGATTTGGCAGCGTTTCACATCTTTTCGCGACGGCAGCTCGTACATCACATCGAGCATGATTTCTTCAATGATACTGCGCAGGGCGCGTGCCCCGGTTTTGCGGCGGAAAGCTTCTTTTGCGATCGCACGAATGGCATCCGGCTTAAACTCCAGTGTCACATTGTCCATGTGCATGAGCTTCTGAAATTGCTTCACCAGCGCATTTTTGGGCTCGGTCAAGATCGCCACCAGGGCTTCTTCATCCAAGGGTTCAAGCACTGAAATCGCCGGAATCCGACCAATAAATTCAGGAATCATCCCAAACTTGACGATATCGTCTGCCTCCAGATTTTGGAGGATATCGGCGGCGCGCTTATCTCGACTAAACTGCGAATCGCCAGTTGACTGCACGAACCCCATCGACTTTTTGCCAATGCGCTGCTCAACGATCTTATCGAGCCCTACAAAGGCTCCCCCGCAGACAAACAAAATATTGCGCGTGTCGATTTGGATGCAGTCCTGGTAAGGATGCTTGCGACCTCCTTGGGGGGGGACATTTGCGACGGTGCCTTCCAACATTTTCAGCAACGCCTGCTGCACGCCCTCACCGGACACATCTCGCGTAATCGACGGATTTTCGCTCTTGCGGGCAATCTTGTCGATTTCATCAATGTAGATAATCCCGCGTTGAGCCTCTTCGACATCTAAATCAGCCACCTGCAGCAGTCTCAGCAAGATGTTTTCCACATCTTCGCCGACGTAGCCAGCCTCGGTCAGGGTGGTTGCATCGGCCACCGCAAAGGGCACGTCTAAGACGGCTGCCAAGGTTTGGGCTAGCAACGTCTTGCCACAGCCCGTTGGCCCAATTAGCAAGATATTGGATTTTTGGAGCTCAATATTTTCGTCACCTTCCTCGTCCCCAGACTGCACATAGCTAAGTCGCTTGTAATGGTTGTAAACCGCCACAGAGAGCACCTTTTTAGCCTCGCTTTGGCCAATCACATGCTCATCTAGATAGGCTTTGATTTCACGCGGCTTGGGAATCTGGTTGAGAGCAATCGGAGACGGGTTTTTGCGCCGTCGCTCGGGTTGCTGGTCGCGGCGGGGGACCGGTGGCGAGACGGACGAGCTAGAGTCAAACAGCTCTTCATCTAGGATTTCGTTACACAGATCCACACATTCATCACAAATATAGACCCCCGGACCAGCGATGAGCTTGCGCACCTGCTCCTGGGATTTTCCACAAAAGGAACATTTGAGATGGGAGTCGTACTTAGACATGTGAGCCCTAACCTAGCGCAGTTAACTTTGTATCAGCCGCTGCCATCTCTGGTCGAGAAATAACCTGGTCAATGAGACCATAGTCGGCAGCTTCTTGAGCAGACATAAAAAAGTCACGATCGGTATCTGTCTCAATTTTCTCTAGAGGTTGTCCAGTGTGACCAGCCAATAACTCATTAAGACGGCGCTTGAGATATAAAATCTCCCGCGCCTGGATCTCAATATCAACGGCCTGCCCCTGGGCACCCCCTAAAGGTTGGTGAATCATAATCCGTGAGCTGGGCAGCGCCATCCGCTTACCCTTAGCTCCCCCGGACAGCAAAAAAGCCCCCATACTGGCGGCTAAACCGAAACATATCGTAACGACATCAGGTCGAACTTGCTGCATGGTGTCGTAAATGGCCATGCCTGCGGTGACCGAGCCCCCAGGGGAATTAATGTAAAGCTGTACATCTTTCTCAGGATCTTCGGCATCGAGATAGAGAAGCTGGGCGACGATCGAGTCAGCCACCATATCATCCACTGGGGTTCCCAAAAAGACGATACGCTCCCGCAGCAAGCGCGAGTAAATATCAAATGCCCGCTCGCCTCGACCTGACTGCTCAACCACCGTCGGCACCACGCTTCGAATGGTAGATCCCTGAGTCACAGAGCTAACCGATGAGTGCGATGTATTTGACCAGATCCGCTTCGATGAGTTCATAAAATACTGTTTGCGAGTTGCTCTCATTATGCCCCAGCTGATGGGCAAGGGCTTTCTCAAGCTTAGCGAAAATCAGCCAAAAGCTATCCTGATTAATATCCAGCCTTAATCTACCCCAGGTTAATGCCTAATGGCCGTTTTTTATAATGATTTCTCAAGCCGACCTGGGTAAATCAGGCTGCCCTAGGGCGATCGTCTAGGCCTCTGTCTCTGCTTCAGACTCATCCGGTTGACTTTCGGCAGATGCCTCGCCTGATGGGGCATCTGCGTCTGCATCTGCGTCCGTTTCTGCATCATCTGGAGTCAGCGTACCCTCC
>JBCDDJ010000705.1:0-2625 GCA_039180385.1 Cyanobacteria bacterium P01_G01_bin.38
CGCCAGGACCCGGGTCAGGGCCAGGACCGGTAGCAGGACCGGGACCAGAACCAGGACCCGGATCGAACCCAATACCTGGCGATGAGGGAACGATTCAGTCGAGAGAAGAGCAGATCGATCGACAAGCGGATGCGTCTGTTTGTGATGCGTTTGACGGTGATTTGATCGCCCAGGGCGCTCTGCGAGGGGAGGCAGACCGAGGGGAGGCAAACTTTGAAGCGCTTTCTGGAGAGCCTGAGACAGGTCAGTCCGTTGGGCGCAATGGCTGTGTGGAATCTGACTTTGAAGACAGTATTCTGCAAGTTGAGCAGCCCGTTGAGCCATTACCCGTTGAGCCATTAGATGAGACGGTTGACCCTGAGCTTTAAGGTTGAGCTGATGACGCGATCGCACCGCTTCTATACCCGCCTACTGATGTCTCTGGTATTGAGTGTAGTGCTCTCCCTAGGCTCCCCGGTCGTGGCGGTCGATTCAACCCCGATATTACCAGTTCAGCCTCAGGCTCAACAGGCTGAGCAGCTGTTTCAACAAGGCATGGGGCAATATCGAGAAAACCAGCTGGAGGCTGCGATCGCAACCTGGCAAGCGGCCCTGGGCCTGTATCAAACCCTGCAAAATCAGCCGCGTGAGCTGATGACCTACATTCGCCTGAGTGCGGCCTATTTGCAGTTGGGAGCCCCCCAGCAGGCGCTTGCCCCAACCCAGGCAGCGTTGGCTCTAGCCCAGTCGCTTCAAGAGCCCCATGCAGAGGTGCAGGCGCTGGGTAATTTAGCCATCGCCCAGCGGGGCTTGGGTCGCTATCCCGAAGCGATTGAGGCTTATAAGCAGGCCCTCAGTATCCTGCAGACAAGGCCTGATACCAGCGCGAGACAATCAGGGCAGGTGCTGGTCAACCTGGGCAATGTTTACGAATCTCTGGGGGAGTACACCGCTGCGATTGATGCCTATCGCCAGAGCTTAGCGATTGCCCAAACCGAAGAAAATCGAGCTGGTGAGGCAACCATCTTGAGTAATCTGGGGGTGGTCTATGCCCAGATCGGTGACACCGACGAAGCCATTCGTTTCTATAACCAAAGCCTGGCCATCACTCAGCAGTTAGACGACCCGGTGGGGGTAGGCTATGCGCTCAACAGCTTGGGGGCTGCTTACCATGCCCAGCAAGATCTGGAGCAAGCCACCCGCTACTATGAGCGGAGTTTAGCCCTCTCCAGAGAAACCCAAAACCGCAGGCTTGAAGCGGTGTCGCTGGTCAGCCTGGGGCTGGTGCAAGAGGAGCTTGGGGATTATCAGGGGGCCATTACCCTTCATCAACAAGGGCTCGAACTCGCCCAGACCATCAATGATCCGCGCACCCAAGGCCGCGCTCTGAATAACCTGGGCCATAGTCTATTAAGCGCTGGCCAACTCACCGAGGCAGAAACCCAACTGCGCGAGTCAATTGATGCTTTAGAATCCCTTCGACCGGGGCTGGGGGATACCCATCAAATTTCGCTGTTTGATACCCACGTATTGACCTATAACCTGTTGCAGCAGGTGCTGGTGGCCCAGGACAAGGTCGAGGCTGCCCTGGAAGTGGCTGAGCGCGGTCGGGCTCGGGCGTTTGTGGAACTGGTGGCATCCAAAACGAACCCAACGCAATTGTCCCCCAATAACGCTTCTGTCAATTCCTTAGCGAGTAAAGCCCCAGACATTAACCAAATTCGCCAGATCGCTAAGGCTCAGCAGGCCACGCTGGTGGAATATACCCTGGTGCCCGATGACAGCTTCAGGTTTCAAGGCAAACAGCGGGGGACAGCGGCCAGCCTCTATATCTGGGTGGTGCAGCCCACGGGTGAGGTTGACTTTCGGCAGGTTGAGCTTAAACCGATTTTGCAGGAGACAGCGCTGACGCTGACGAATCTGGTACAAACGGCTCGCGATCGCAGCGGCATTCGCGGCGATTCAGATACCCGGAACTGGGCCATTCGCCCCGGCGACCAGGTGCGTCGAGCGGGCGACCCTCCAGAGTGGGAGCCCTACGAGGTGACCGCCGTCGATCCGCAAGCCGGGACGGTGACGGTGAGCCATCCCGACATCTTTTTGCCCAATCCAGTTCTCTCAATTAACGAAGTCACCAAAGTCAACACCAGTTTCGCGCCTACCTTCCAGCGAGGTCAATACTGGCAAGATTTACATCAGTTGATGATCGCGCCGATTGCGGATTTGCTGCCGAGCGACCCCACCGCTCGGGTGGTCTTTATCCCCCAAGAGCAGCTGTTTTTGGTGCCCTTTCCGGCTCTGCAAGCTGAGGATGGTAGCTACCTGATCGAACACCACACGATTCTGACCGCGCCCGCCATTCAGATTATGGCTCTGACTGCCGAGTCCTCCGGCCAACCCGCTCCCCCCCGCTCCCCCGCTCCCCGCTCCCTGGCTCTCATCGTAGGCGACCCCAGTCCCATGCCGCAAACCCTGCCCCAGCTCCCCCATTCAGCCACCGAGGCCAGCGGCATCGCCGAAATCCTGTCCGCTGCGCCCCTGATTGGCGAGGTCGCCAGCGAGACCGCCGTCAAGCAACAGCTCTCGACCGCTCCTCTGATCCACCTGGCAACCCACGGCTTTTTTAACGAATCCAATCCGCTACAG
>JBCDDJ010000706.1:0-2624 GCA_039180385.1 Cyanobacteria bacterium P01_G01_bin.38
GAGCAATACGCGATCGCTCACCCCAGGCGAAGCTGAGCGTATTACCCGTGAGGTTTGCCAAAACCTGAAGCAGGCCCTGGCGGAAACCCAAACGACAGAATTTTTGGTGGTGAGTCGCTCAGACTCAACGTTGCGGGGGCACTATCCGATTGAGACAGATGCGATCGCGACAGAGCTCGGCCCCTTTGATGCCCATTTCATGGTGCCCGCCTTTTTTGAGGGGGGGCGCGTCACCGTCGAGAGCACCCATTACATCGAAGCCAACGGCGTAAGAACCCCCACCCACGAGACCGAGTTCGCGAAGGATTCTGTCTTTGGCTATGACCACAGCTATTTGCCAGACTACGTGGCTGAGAAAACCCGAGGTAAAATTTCTGCGGAGCAGGTAGAGCGATTCACCCTAGACAAGCTGCGCCAGGGCACCCTCGACAGCCTGATGCAGCTGGGTGACAATGTCTGCGTTGCCGTCGATGCTGAAACCCAAAGCGACCTCAATAGTTTTTCGCACGATTTACTCACTGCAGCCGCCCAAGGCAAACGATTTCTCTTTAGAAGTGCAGCTAGCTTGCTGACCTCCCTGGCAGCGCTGCCCCCCCAACCCGTGGCGGCAGAGGCGATGGCTCAATATGTGCGAAACGGCAAACCAGGCGTTGTCTTGGTAGGCTCCCATGTCAAAAAAACCACCCAGCAGCTAGCCCAATTGTTACAGGTCCCCAGCGTGACTGGGGTTGAAATCGACGTCGCCCGAATCAAGGACAACCCGGAGGCCACGGGTGAATTGCTTGAGCAGGCTTTAAGTCAGCTCAATGAAATCTATCAACAGAGACAAACCCCGGTAATCTACACCAGCCGTGAAGAACTCACCTTTGCGGATACCGCCACCCGCCTCGCTTTTGGGGAAGCAGTGTCTAGTCTGCTGATGGAGATTGTGCGTCACCTGCCGCCAGATATTGGCTTTTTGATCAGCAAGGGGGGCATTACTTCTAATGACACCCTGAGCAACGGGTTAGCATTGACCTCGGCTCGACTGCTAGGCCAGGTGTTACCGGGGGTCTCTGTGGTGATTACGGCTGGCGATCATCCGCAGTTTCCGAATTTACCCGTGGTGCTGTTTCCGGGCAATGTGGGGGATGAGGGGGCAGTGGCGACGGTTTATCGGCGACTGGCGGGGATGTAGCCACAGGGAGAGATAGGGGAGATGGGGAAGAAAGACGCGGAGAAGGGCTTCGACGTGAGCGATCGGTTCGGCTGAACTCACCATCGAAGCCAGCCGAACGGGGGATGCGAAGATGGTAGTCCAGTCCACCACCGGAAAGGAATCTAGCAGGGCAATTCCTTGTGGTTGACTTGTGATCTCAATTTGATAGGAACAGCTAGCTAAACAAATTGCCCACCGAGCAACTAAAGCCAGGTAGAAGAGGGCTGGTTAGGTTGTCTTCGGCATATAGAGTCATGGTGAGGGTTAAGACACCGGCCTCTCGGCGATAGATCTCAGCTGCGCGGTGTTCGCGATCAAAGATCCAATATTCGAGGACGCCTTGCACAGAGTACAGCTTGAGCTTGAATTTGCGATCGCAATCCTGATCTTTCTTTGACTTGGATAAAACCTCGATTACTAAGTCGGGGGAACCTGTTAAATGTCCTGCCTCATCCAACAGAGTCTCTAACCTTTCGTTTTTAACCCAAACTACATCTGGGATCACAGCATCAGACTCCGAGAAAATCACCCCCGGCGTCATTACAGGTTCTCCAAGACCGCTCTTTTCTGACCAGTTCAGAAGTTTTGAGTAAGCTCTCCCGGCCGCACTTTGGTGTTTCCAGTGGGGGGCGCGGGTCACATGCAGCTCTCCATTGATAATTTCATAGCGGTTGCTATTCTCAGGTAGCCCTTCTAAATCGTCAATAGTCCAGCGCAGCTGATTGATGGCTTGGGGCATCAGCTTAGACTCCATGCAATGTGGGTATTTCAATACTAGCGCGGGGACTATTCTGAGCAACATCAACCCGAGCGCTGGGCTTTTTCCTCTTTGAGTTCTTCGATTAAGCTGGCCAAGCCATCACCGTCGGTGTGATAAATCTCATTGCAAAAGTGGCAAACGGCCTCCGCCCCATCGTCAGTCTCAATCATGTCTTGCAGCTCAGCTTCGCCCAGGAGTTTGAGTGCGCCCAGCATACGCTTTTGAGTGCAGGGGCATTGGAACTGTAACAGCTGGTTGCCGGGCAAGATCTCTAGCCCCATATCGCCCACCAGTTCGTTGAAAATTTGGGGCAGGCTCTTATGCGCTTTCAGCAGCGGGGTAAACCCAGTTAAGGTTGAGAGTCGAGATTCTAGCGTCGCGACCAAAGCTTCATCCCGAGAGGCTTTGGGCAGCACTTGCAACAGCAAACCGCCTGAGGCTTCTACTCCATTCGCGCCGACAAAAACGCCCAAAACCAATGCCGACGGGGTCTGCTCAGAGTTCACCAAATACTGGGTCAAATCATCGCCGATTTCGCCAGAGACCAGCTCAACGGTGCTGGAGTAGGGGTAACCATACCCATTATCTCGAAGCACATAAACATAGCCCTCTCGCCCCACTGCGCCGCCTACATCGAGTTTGCCTTTGTTGTTAGGAGGCAGCTCC
>JBCDDJ010000707.1:0-2617 GCA_039180385.1 Cyanobacteria bacterium P01_G01_bin.38
ACATGGCTGCGCAGGGCGGTGGTGCCAAAGGCGATTTCGCTCTCGATCACGCGACGGGCACGGGTTTGGATATCGTCAAGGGTAAAGCCGCGTTTGAGGTTAAAGGTTTCAGCCAGGGCTTCTTGAAAGGTGCCGGTTTGGGCGGGGTGTTGTTTGAGCAGGAGGGCTTTGTCCAGGTGCAGGTGGCCATCGACGAGGCCAGGGATCACGAGCTGGCCGTCGGCATCCAGGGTCTGATGGGCGGTGGCGGTGAGAGTGGGGGCGACCTCGGTGATTAGGCCATTTTGGATTGCGATCGCACAGCGCCCCTCTCGCCCAGCTAATGTTGCATTGTCAATTTTGAGATCTAGCACCATCTGGATTAATCCCCTAATCTTCAAAGGTTTGCAGCTTGGGTTTGGCCTGTACCATGACGATGGGTTCCTGGTGGCTGAGCAGCTTCTGTTATTTTACGCGAAGTACTTCGAGGGCCCAGATCGTTCGCTTCAAAACGATCTGAGCCCTCTTTCGGAGTTCTGTGATTGTAGCCGACTAGCAGGACTAATCCCCTATGGGGCCTCAAAGCCATCGGCCCAGAGAGTGGCTTCGTGGGGGACAACGGGGTTGATGACCGAAGCGTCTTGGGGGGTGGCGGACTGTGCCAGGGAGACCCGAACCAGGGTATAGCCTGCTATGAACATAATGCCAGCGGCAAAGAGAGCTGCGATCGCACGATCAGCGCCAGAGAGGTGGCCAGACGTTTGGGCAGATGTGTTGTAAGTCATGGAGTAAGCCTCGAACAGTAGTGCTTCACCCCAATAATCTCAGATTTTTTTGTAGCTAATGATACGCTTTATGATTCTTTAGTCTTGAAACCCTTGAGGTGACTGCAACGGCTGCAAGAGCTGGTCGGTGAGGGACATGGGTAACCCTGCGTAGTGAGAGACAACCCCATGGCCCATGCCTGCCACCAGCCCAAGCACCGCAGGCAATAAGAGAGAAACTAAATTATTCATATAAGGTAAGATTTGAATCTTTAACCACCCTCTCAACCCAGAAAACTTGCTTTTGTAGCAGACTTTACCGTTCGTAACAAAACAATCTGGTTTTATGCAAAAAATGCATAAAATTTATGCCTTATACGCATTTTCCGACGTTAAACCCATGGGCAGCCGCCTCAGGTAGCCACCGTTACAGAGTCCCTGGCAAATTTGAGATTTGATTGTAGTGCTGTCTACCTGCCAGACTTCCCTGCTCCCTCCAATCCTGAGTTGGGCAGGCACAAAACCAACCCCTTCACCTTTCGCCTTTTCCCCTTCCCCCTTCGCCCTTCCCTATGCCTGAAATCCACTTCAAAATCCAATGGCCCGATGGCAAGCAAGAGACCTGTTACTCGCCCTCTCTGGTGGTAAAAGACTATTTCACAGCGGGCGAAGCCTACACCGTCACTGAGTTTCTCGAGCGGTCCCGTGAATCGCTACAGATTGCCAGCGACCGGGTGCAGGCCAAATACGGGTTTCCCTGTGGGCGAGCCTTGGGGCAGCTTAGACAGATTGAGACGGCTGTTCAACCCTATCTTGGGCTACCCGAGGGCAAGGTGACTATCCTTCAGTTTGAATGAGCTTTTAGCTTTTATTTGTGTTTAACAACGAATCGCGGAGTTCTCAGCATGGCGAAGCAACTTTGGCAAAGGCAAAGCGCTCCCTTGAAAAGTTCCCTACTGATGGCAGCAACCCTCCTGGTTGCGATCGCGGCTGACGCTCATTTCTTAGACCGATCAGCCTACGGTGCGTCTCTCACCAGGACCCCACTGATTTTTGATGACGATGGCAGTCAGGACGGCTTTGCCGCCCTGGCTTACCTGCTAGCCAACCCCGAGTTTGATATCCAAGCGATCACGATGTCCCACGGGGTGGCGCGACCAGAGAACCCCAGCTTCCAAACCGGGCTAAAGCAACTCCTAGGTCGCCTGGATGCCACAGATATTCCAGTGGGGATTGGCAGCGCGGTTCCCCTGTCTGGGGATAATGCTTTCCCTGGGTTTATTCGCAATGATGCTGACAATTTTTATGCGCCCTTTGTGAGCGTCCCCGACAAGGTGCCCGATATTGAGTTCACCCCAGCGGCGGAGCTGATTGTTGAGACGATCAACAACTCCCCTGAGCCGGTGGCCGTTTTCTCCAGCGGGGCGTTTACCAACATTGCCGAGGCCCTGCGGATCGATCCCGCCATCGTAGACAACATTTCGGTACTGCAAACCATGGGGGGCGCGGTCTTTGTGCCCGGAAATTTGGAGGTGATTCCTGAGCCACCGTTTTCGACCAATGAGGTTGCCGAGTTCAATGTCTGGGTCGATCCGCTGGCGGCTTCGGAGGTCTTTGCGGCGGGTGAGACGGGGCTGACTATCCAAATGATGCCGTTGGATGGCACCAATCAGATTGAGTTTACCCGCGATGACTACCAGGCCTGGCTCGATTTTGGCACACCTGAGAGCACGGTAGCGGCTGAGTTTCTAGATTTCTCCCTGGTAGTCGTGGGCGGCGATGTGAACCCCAACCCGCTGTGGGATATGGTCGCGGCTATCAATTTGGCTGAACCAGATTTCTCTGAGGAAGTGCCGCTACATATTCAGGTGGAT
>JBCDDJ010000708.1:0-2613 GCA_039180385.1 Cyanobacteria bacterium P01_G01_bin.38
CCTAATGGGTTCCAGTGATAATTCTGAAGGGCTCAGTTCAGATAGCGCAATCGGTTCGCCCAATAGCCAGGTAGCGAAGTCGGTAGGAAAGGTCTCAACCAGGAACTTGCAGACAGTGTCAAACACGCCGCGTAGCTTGGCAGATAGCAGCCCCTATCCCCTTCTTCCTTTTAACCCCTACTCCTATTCTCCGGTAATGGATAGCTCATCGACCCAAACCCTGGGGCACACCCCACCAGGAGTGACCTCGGCCTCAGGCTCAACGTATAAAATCGACTTCATCACATCGCGGATGTCGCCTGCGACTGTGGCCGACTCAATGCTGGTGCGCTGACCCTTGCGGATTAGCCAGCCGTCGAAGGGCAGCGAGAATGAGCCCTGGAGGGCATTCACCCCGGCATGGAGGGCCTGGAGATCGTCAATCAGGACCACATTATCGGCGGTAGACAGTTCAAACTGTTGAGTGCTGGGCTCACCGGGGGTGACCTCCAAGAAATGGCCGCTGACGCTCACTTTGGCCCCAATGCTGGCGTGGCCAGTGGGATTAGTCCCCATCCGCTTCGCAGTCCCTGCACTGTGCAGAAAATGGGTCAGCACGCCCTTTTCGATCAGGGCCAGCCGCCGAGTGGGGGTGCCCTCACCATCAAAGGTTTCTGCCCCGACATTCTCAGGGTGCAGGGCATCGTCATAGATCGAAATCAGCGGCGAGGCGATCGCCTGCCCTAGAGAGTCGGGGGTGGATAGGCTGCGGTTATCGAGAACGCTCTGGGCATTAAACAGGTTGCTAAAGGCCCCGACCAGACTTAGAAACGCTTCTGGAGAAAACACCACTCGATACTTGCCAGTAGGGATTTTCTCATAGTCAAGGTGGCTAAGGGTTTTCTCTTTGGCTTCGCGGAGGCAGCCGTCTACATCCAGGGATTGCAGACTGTGGCTGAGGCGTACCGCTCCAGCAGAGCGAGGCTTGCGGCCTGATTGCTCGGTTTTGGTGTAGAGATAAATGACCGATGTCGAGCGGGCTTCGCTGCGTAGAGCCCCGTCGCTATTGAGGTAAAAATGTTCGGTATCACTCTGGGTGAGCCCGTTGTAAGGGACGCTTGCGATCGCATCATGGGCCGCCAACAATGCGGTCTCAGCCCCCACCAGCTGCTCAATCAGCTCAGGCACCGGAGCCGCCTCGGCTTGCTCTACGGACACCTCTGCCAGGTCAGCTTTAGCCTCGGGGCTAAAATCTGGAATATTTTCCGTGGCCCCAAAGTCGCTGGCCTCGTAGGCCGTCTTAAGGGCTAGCTCTAAGCCGATTTCGTCAACGTCGGTGGTCGAGGTCACCCCAATCCGACCCGACGGATTCCAGACCCGCACAATCACACTGGCACGGTTTGAAGCTTTGACCTGTTTGGGCTCACCCTTGTCGACTTGAACACTGGTCGTGTCGGTGGTGTTGCCGTAAATATCGTACTTGCCAATGTTGAGCTTACGGGCAATGGATTGCGCCTGCTCAGCAATCGTTGAAACAGACATCTACCGTCCCCCCACCGTAATGCTGTCAACCTTAATATGGGGCTGACCGACGGTGACATAGATGCTGCCGCTGACTGAGCCACAAAAGCCGGGGGCGAGGCTGAGGTCGTTGGAGCACATGGAGATTTTGTTCATGATGTCCACGGCTTCACCAATCAAGGTCGCGCCTTTGAGGGGGCGGGTGAGCTTGCCGTTTTCGATCAGGTAGGCTTCTTCGACGGCAAAGTTAAACTGGCCAGTGGCTCCGACGCTGCCGCCGCCCATTTTTTTACAATAGATGCCTTTCTCAACTGAGTTAAACAGATCGTCGATGCTGTAGTCGCCGGGGGCAATGTAGGTATTGCGCATCCGTGAGGCGGCGGCATAAGTGTAGCTCTGGCGGCGACCGCTGCCGGTGCGGGGGTGTCCGGTGCGCATGGCCCCAGCCCGATCCGACAGGAAGTTCTTGAGAATGCCGTTTTCGATCAGGAGGGTGCGCTGGGCGGGCATACCTTCGTCGTCCATATCAATGGTGCCAAAGGCTTCGGAGGAGCGGCCTTCGTCCCAGGCGGTGAGGCTCTCATGGGCGATCTTCTCACCTTTCTTATCGATGAAAGGGGTGGTTTCTCGCTCAATCTGGGTGGTCTCGAGCAGGTGACCGCAGGCCTCATGGAAAATCACCCCGCCGAAGTGGTTAGCCATGATGATCGGGTAGGTGCCGGACTCCACATAGTCGGCGTAGAGCATTTTACCCGCTGACTCAGCAATCGTGGCGGCGGTGGTTTCGTAGTCCCAGGCGGTCAAAAAGCTGGGGTCGCTGGTGTCGCCCAGGCGCTGGCTAATCGATGAGCGGTGATCGCCATCGGCGCAGAGCAAGTTGCTGCCCACTGACTGGGTCAGGCGAATGTCGCGGGCAAAGGTGCCGTCACTGGCGGCGACCAAAACTTCTTGCCAATCTCTAAAATATTGGGTGCGGCGAGCTTGTACATGGCTACCCTGCTTGGTTAGGGCAGCATTCGCCCCCAGCAAGACATCCCCCATGGCCTGCATGGAGCTACAGCTGGCCAGCCAGTTTTCTTTGCCCCGGATGGCTGCGTAGTCGCGCATCAGCTC
>JBCDDJ010000709.1:0-2600 GCA_039180385.1 Cyanobacteria bacterium P01_G01_bin.38
CCAAAGAGGCCAACCTGCGGGCAGCTACGCCCAACCATGCCGGTCGCTTTTGGCTGCGCCGGGGCAAGATTCGGGAGGCCAGCTCGGCCACTAGTCCAGAGATTAATCCAGAGATTAATTCAGAGAAAGTCCCCGTCATTGGCAGCAGTTGGGGCTACCCTGACAGCGTCGCAGATACCTGGGTCGCCGCTTCTGACCTGGTCGTTTACTGCCTGCCCATCGAGAAATGGGAAATTGCAAAAGCCCTGGTGCCAGACTTTATAACCGGGCAGCCCACTCAGCCTGAATCTGATCCGTCAAACCTGATTACGAATACGCAACAGCTTCAGGCGGCCAAATCCATGACAACCGAGACCCTCGAGAGCCCGAGGGTGGTCTTTCCCAAGCCCATTCGACGTCACCTACTCGACCGATTGGCCCGCTATCCGTGGATTGAGCAGCAAAGCTCATCGGACTGCGGGGCCGCTTGTTTGGCCATGGTTTGCCGGTATTGGGGCAAGCGATTTCCGATCAATGTGCTGCGTGAGCGGGCCAATGTCGGGCAAGCCGGTGCGTCCCTCAAAAGTCTGGCCAAAGCGGCGGAGAGCGTCGGCTTTCAAGCCCGCCCCGTCAGAGCCAGTCTAGGGGCCTTGATGACTGAATCTGGCCCCTGGATCGCCCATTGGGAGGGGATGCACTACGTGGTGGTCTATCAGGTCAGTGCCCAAAAGGCGGTGATTGCCGACCCAGCCTTAGGCCGTCAGACCCTTTCTCGGGCAGCTTTTTGCCAAAAGTGGACCGGCTATGCACTACTGTTGCAAGTGACCGACAAACTGCGACAAACCGAAATCAAGCAAGCTTCTCTGGGGCGCTACATTGCCGCATTAGTCCCCCACCGGGGGGTCTTGTTGCAAATTATTATTGTCTCACTGTTGATCCAGAGCTTTAGCCTGGTCTCCCCCCTATTTACCCAGGTCGTGCTCGATCGAGTTGTCGTGCAAAAAAGCCTGCCCACATTGAACGTATTTGCCTTAGGGATGCTGCTGTTTGGCGTCTGGGGCATCGGCATGTCGGCGGTGCGTCAATACCTCCTCAGCTATTTTTCAAATCGCCTCGATCTCACCTTAGTCAGCGGATTTATTAACCATGCCATGTCGCTGCCGCTGAAGTTTTTTGAGTCGCGACGGGTTGGGGATATCATCACCCGAGTGCAAGAGAACCAAAAGATCCAGCGATTTTTGATTGGTCAGGTGGTGCTGGCCTGGCTGAATTTTGTCACCGGATTTGTCTATTTGGCACTGATGCTGCACTACAACTGGCGGCTGACCCTGCTGGTGCTGCTGCTGGTGCCCCCGATTGTGATCCTAACCCTGGGCTCAACGCCCTTTTTACGGCGGGTCTCGCGGCAGATCTTTAAAGAGGCCGCTGACCAGAACTCAGCCCTGGTGGAGATGATGAATGGCATGGCGACCATCAAGTCCGCCGCCACCGAGCGAGAACTGCGCTGGCGCTGGGAAAACCACCTCACTCGCCAGATGAATGCCCGGTTTCGTGGTCAAAAGCTGGGGATTGGCCTACAAACGGTCAGCGGGATTATCAACACCCTCGGCAGTACGGCCCTGCTCTGGTACGGAGCCAAATTGGTGATCGAAAACCAGCTCACCATTGGCCAGTTTGTGGCTTTTAACATGATGATGGGCTACGTGATTAGCCCCGTGCTGGCCCTGGCTAATCTCTGGGATGAGCTGCAGGAGGTGTTTATCTCGGTTGAACGTCTTAACGATGTGTTTGAGACCAAACCCGAGCAGCCCCTAGAGGTCGCTAGCCTGACACTGCCAACGATCAAGGGCGATGTCGAGTTTGAGTCAGTCACCTTTCGCTATAACGAAGAGGATGAACGCAATACCCTACAAAATCTCTCGTTTCGGGTCAATGCAGGGGCCACGATTGCGATCGTGGGTCGCAGCGGCTCAGGCAAAAGCACCCTAATCAAACTACTCGAGGGGTTGTATCACCCCACCCAGGGGCGGGTCTTGGTCGATGGTCACGACCTGCGCCATGTGTCGTTACCCTCGCTGCGATCGCAGCTCGGCGTCGTCCCCCAGGATTGTTTTCTGTTTTCAGGTACTATCCTCGACAATATCACCCTTTACCGAGCCGATTGGGGCCTCGAAGACGCCATCACCGCTGCCAAACTGGCCGAGGCTCACAGCTTTATTCAGGCACTGCCCCTGGGCTACAGCACCAAAGTCGGCGAACGGGGAGCGACCCTCTCGGGCGGTCAGCGCCAGCGCATTGCTATTGCCCGCGCCCTGCTCGGTGACCCCCGCATTCTGATTTTGGACGAGGCCACCAGCTCCCTCGATACCGAATCAGAACGCCGGTTTCAACAAAATCTAGAAACGATTAGCTGCGATCGCACCAGCTTTGTCATCGCCCATCGGCTCTCCACTGTACGCAATGCCGACACTATCCTGGTTCTCGACCGCGGTGTCCTCGTCGAGCAAGGCAGCCACACCGAGCTCATGACCCAAAAAGGCTTGTATCATAGCCTGGCCCAACAGCAGCTAGCCCTTTAAGGCCTTAGGGCTTGGCAACCACAAAATTTGTTTGTAAGAAAA
>JBCDDJ010000710.1:0-2582 GCA_039180385.1 Cyanobacteria bacterium P01_G01_bin.38
GGGGCAGGTCAATGCGATCGTAGGCTCCGCTAAAACCGGTTTTGTCGCGCAGCAGCTGGTTAAGCTCACCCAGGTCTTTGCCACTCTGGACAACGGCCTCTAACAGATATAGGGCCGACAGCAGCGCATCGCGCTCGGGGATGTGGTGACCATAGCCGATACCACCCGATTCTTCGCCGCCTACCAGGACCTGGGTTTCGAGCATACGATCGGCGATGTACTTATAGCCAATGGGGGTCTCATGTATGGGCAATCCGTGCATCTCGGCCACCGCCTGCATCAGGTTAGAGCCGCTAATCGTTTTGATCACTTCGCCGCTAAAACCGCGCCGGGACTTGAGGTGATCAATCAAAATCGGGATCAGCACCTGGGAGCTGAGGAAAATCCCTTGCCCATCCATGCCCGCGATGCGATCGCTGTCACCGTCAAAAATCAGCCCTACAGCTAAACCGTCTGCCCCGGACTGATGACAGGCTTTGACTACCTTATATAACTCAGGAATGTACTTTGGCAGGGGCTCGGGGGCACCGCCGTCAAAGAGGGGATCATGGCTGCTATTGAGTTCGTCAATGCCAACGCCCAGGATTTTTTCGAGACCGCCTGCGGCTGCCCCATGCATGACATCGGCAAATACCGTCAGCTTACCCTCGGTGAGGGCAGCTTGAATAGCGTCAATATCCACCATGCGCTGGATCGCCTGACAGTAGCTGGGCCAGGGATCAAAACTTTGGACAGTGCCAGGGGTATCGGCTTTGGGGGTGTCTTCTGCCAGACGGGCCTCGATCTTTTTAGTCACCTCCGGCGGCACAGACCCCCCAAAGGCTCCTTTAACTTTCAGCCCAGAATATGCGGCCGGGTTGTGGCTGGCGGTAATCACAATTGCCCCCAGGGCCGTTTTCTCATTCGCGGCCCAGCTAAAGGCGGGGGTGGGGGCAAAGCAACTAGATAGCAGGACTTCGTAGCCAGCCGCCGCCACTGACTCAGCCGCCACCTGGGCAAACTCAGGCGACAAAAACCGACGATCATAGCCGACAATCACTGTACGGCTACCAGTGCTGTCACCGTAGCAATTTTCTAAAACTTGGGCGGCGAGGGCCGCTACCTTGGCAACCCGGTCAAAGGTAAAGTCGGCGGCGATCATGCCACGCCAACCGTCGGTGCCAAATTTAATCGATTTACCAATAAATGCCGCTGGCGATAATGCAATAGCCATAGTTGAATTTCAGTAAAGTTACCAATAATGCTTGACCAAATCTAGACTTGTCTTTTGGGCTTTGGGAAATGCCGATGTCTTTCAACTACATACACAGACATGGAGCCATATCCAGCTGATTACAAAACTCAGACGTTAGAGTCCAAATTTCTAATTGCACTGGGTTTTCCCAACTGAAGACAGACGCTGTCTAGACCGCACTTTCGCAGTGTAGCGAGAGACTGTAGTGGATGCTAGGGCGAAGGGTCAACTCTATCAAGATTTTACTAAAATCCCCTTTGCTGAATGGGGAGCACCGACAACTGCAGACAGACAGGGACGGATGCGGAGTTCCGAAACGTTAGAGAGCAACACCTTCTAAGGTGAATGGGGCAGCCGAAGATAACTCAATGCGATGGATGCCTTCTGTGGAGAGTTTCAAAATTTGGCAGGGCAGCAGGGGTGAGTCTAATTGGGGCAGGTCTGCGGTTTGTGTAGATTGCAGATTGCCATCGGCATCCCAGGTTTTGACGACGATGGGCTGAGTGCCGCGGCCACACAGGTATAGTCGCTGCACCATAGGCTGTGGCTCAATCGCCAGGGTATTGTCTGGGTGGGCTGGCATCAGCACAGACTGACCAGAGCGACAAATAAAACGAGGATTAGAGGGGATGAGTGCGATCGCATCTTCAAACACCAGCCCCCGTGACTCAAACTGGCAAGTGACTGGCTCAAGTGGTTTAAGATCCTGAAAATCGACCGTCAGCACTGCCTGCATTGACTTGGGCAGTGCTGCTACCCACGACAAATTAATATCATCACGTTGCTTTAGCTCTGAAACAGAAAGGGGCCGCACAATGTTGTCCTCGGGTGACGAATGAAATAACTAGTTGACTTGATTAATGAGACTTACAATCTATATCCGTAAAATTCCGGGGGTAAAAGGCTCTGAATGTGATGCTTTCAAAAGTGTCCGAGTTTTCTCTGTTTATCAGGAATTGTCTACCGGGAGCTTGTGAGCGGGAACTTTTTTGTGAACTCAGCATGTCCTATCCCAAGTATTCACTTATCTTGATTAAACGTGCTATCTTCTCTGTAAAGAAAGCGTACAAACCCCTATTTTTGCAGTGAAATCCCTATAAAGAAGCAAAGGCGAATTTTTCACTCCAAAAATGAAAGATGTTCAAGCTTTTTGACCAGGGTTATATGGCTGATTTAACTAAGCATAATGGCTGAGCTTCACCAGTCCTGACTGTGGTGTGCAGAGTGGAGCGCAGCGCTGAATTATGATAGCCTAGACAAACATTGCGGGATGTAGCGCAGCTTGGTAGCGCACTTCGTTCGGGACGAAGGGGCCGCTGGTTCGAATCCAGTCATCCCGATTTTTTTA
>JBCDDJ010000711.1:0-2581 GCA_039180385.1 Cyanobacteria bacterium P01_G01_bin.38
ACCCGTGGCTGGCGGGGCCGGGTGTTGCGCTGGGGCTGGCGATTAGCTCAGCGCTATGAGACACCAGCGGGGACTGGCTGGGACTACGGGCTACAGCTGTGGATCGCCAGACGACTGGTGTTCAGGCAAATTCGAGCTGTTTTTGGGGGGCAGCTACAGTATTTTATTTGCGGGGGAGCAGCCTTAAAAGCCGACATCTTTAGGAGCTTTCGAGGGCTGGGGTTGCCGGTGAAACAAGGCTATGGTCTGACCGAAACCAGCTCCGTGTTGAGCTATACCCGCGATCGCTGGAGCCAGGCAGGTACGGTAGGGGCTCCTATCCCTGGCGTAGAGATGCGGCTGGGAGCGGACAGTGAGGTGTTGGTCAAAAGCCCTTATACGATGCAGGGGTACTACCATAACCCAGAAGCAACCCAGGCGGTCATAGACGCCGATGGCTGGTTTCACACAGGGGACTATGGCGAATTTTCGGACAGGGGGCTGCTGAGGCTGCTGGGCTGCAAAAAAGAATTATTTAAGCTGTCGACCGGCAAGTATGTAGCGCCTAAGCCCATTGAGGCGCGACTGCAACGCTCAAGTTTGGTGCGACGCGCGATTATTGTGGGGCCACAGCGAAAGTTTTGCGGGGCGCTGATTTTTCCTGAGATATCGTCCCTTGAGATAGAAACAGCTGCTTTGGGGCTCCAGTTGCCTCGAGAGGGGTTATTCACCCATACGTTACTCCTGGCCCGCTATCAACGTCTGATTGATCAGGCCAATGAGTTGTTTCCACATTGGTCGACGGTTAAACGCTTTGTGCTGTTAAATCCTCAGTGGATGGAGGCCCCCATTGCTGAGTTAATTGAAAATCGTCACGTTGATCGTACGGAGCTTTATCAGGCAGTGGCCTCGCAGATTGATGCGCTTTATCGGGAGCCAGAGAAAGTACCGGAGAAAGTACTGGAAATCGTCCCGTCGCGTCGAGTGAAGTTGCAAACTGACCAGTCAGCGCTGGCACGAACGCTGAGCCTGCTCAATCCATTGCGCGTTTTTGCCCATTAACATTTTTGCCCACTAGGGTTTTTGCAGATTTAAGGCTTCGTCCATTATTCACGCCTTTGCCCATTTACTTTTGGAGGAGATCCTCTATGTTTAAGCCATTTCGGACCGCCGCTGTATTGGGTGCAGGGGTCATGGGCAACCAAATTGCTGCCCACCTGGCCAATATCGGGTTAGAAGTCCATCTAATGGATTTGCCCGCCCCTGGTCAGCACAAAAATGCCGTCGTCGAGGGGGCGTTTAAGAAAGCCCAAAAACTCTCTCCACCGATTTTCTTTAACAAAGACGTGGCCCATCGCATTCACCTGGGTAACTATGACGAACATTTTGATCGCTTAGCCGAGGTAGACTGGGTGATCGAAGCGGTGGTTGAGAATCTCGAAATTAAGCAGCAGCTGATGGCAAAGCTGGAGTCGTTAGTCCGCGAGGATGCGGTGATCTCTTCTAACACCAGCGGTCTGCCCATCTACAAAATTACCGAAGGGCGCTCCCTGAGCTTCCGTCGCCGGTTTTTGGGCACCCACTTCTTTAACCCGCCCCGTTATCTCAAGCTGCTAGAGCTGATTCCCACCGCCGATACAGACAAGGGGGTGCTCGATCGCATGCGCTGGTTTGGTCGACTGCATCTGGGCAAAGGGGTGGTAATTGCAAAAGATACCCCCAACTTTATCGGCAACCGGATTGGCCTATTTGTCACCTTCTCGGGGGTTCATGCTCTGACCGATCAGGACTACACCATTGAGGAGATTGACACTATGACGGGCACCCTGATTGGGCGTCCTAAATCCGCCACATTCCGCACCGCCGATCTGGTGGGGCTAGACACGCTGTTACACGTGGCTGAAAATCTCTATCCAGTGATTCCCAATGATGAACAGCGGGCGCTATTTAAGGTGCCACCACTGCTGCGCAAGCTGGCAGAAACGGGTTCCCTGGGGGCTAAAGCAGGACAGGGCTTTTATAAAAAAGTCAAAAAAGAGATTCTCTCCATTAATGCAAAGACCTTTGCCTATGAGCTGCCCCAGCCAATGAAGCTACCAGGGATTGATCAGATTGCCCCTAATCCCGATCTGGCTGAGCGGCTAAAGTTGCTCTATAAACTGCCGGGGCGAGCGGGGAACTTTTTCCGACAGACGACTCTATCGTTGCTGAGCTACAGCGCCTGCCGCGCCACTGAGATTGCCGAGAGCCCTGTGGATATTGACCGGGCTATGCGTTGGGGATTTAGCTGGCAGATGGGGCCATTTGAGATTTGGGATACGTTGGGCTTCCATCAGGTGCTTTATGATATGCAGGCAGCGGGGCTGGCCATCCCCCGATGGATCAATGAGATGTCGGTGATGGGTGAGGCCCATTTCTACCGCAGTGAGCATAGCGTTCCCAGCGGGTTGCTGATGGCCGAGACAGTAATGGGGCCCACGGGGCAGCAGATGGTTGGGCATTCCCGCGATGAGATTCACGTGCCGTTTATCAAGGCCTTTGCAAAGAATCTCCTCTGGGATAACAAAGAGGCCGCTCTGCTCGACATTGGTGATGGGGTCGT
>JBCDDJ010000712.1:0-2563 GCA_039180385.1 Cyanobacteria bacterium P01_G01_bin.38
ATCTTAGCGCTGTGGGGCAGGTTCACCAACCCTCATGGCAAAAATGGATAGGGCTTCGCCTCTGTGCCCTGGGGTGCATCCTCAACCTCGGTCGGTCCATCCAAATCAATCTCAAACGTGACCTCATCAGACGTAGCCTCAACAGAGGCCCCCGGCAAAGAAAAAGGCATTGTTGTGATGTCTCCTTTGGTAAAGCCCATCAGCATCACCAGGGCTAAGCAGGCTGCAAACGTCACCCCCAAAATAAATAAGGCAAAAATTTCGCCCGCTGAGAGGGGGCGATCGGTTGGGTCGAGATACAGATGTTTTGACTGGTAGGACTTCCCCCGTTTTACCGGCTCGTTGAGATCGGTGGGGGCCTGAATCACATGGATGCGTGAATAGCCCAACTGCTGGTCGTAGAGCAGCCGCTTTTCGGGACTGCTGAGGGTGGCATAGGCCTCGTTGAGGGCCTGAAATTTTGCAGTGGCGACTGTATCGGGTAGCTCAGTCGTATCGGGATGATAGAGCTTGCTGCGATCTCGATAGGCTCGACGAATTTGTTGCACCGAGGCACCGGGCTTAAGCCCCAGCAACGTGTAGTGGTTTTCAGTCTGACCAATCTCTGACATACGTGTCATCAAGCTGCTTCCCAACAATGAGCCCCACGGGTGAGGCGAATCTGAGCCAGGGTAAATACGACCGGAATCACCCGAGTATAGTTAGTGGCGATAGCCCGCCAGCCTAAATCCGCAAAAAACCAGGTCCACAGGGCTGGCCCCAATACCGCCAGTGCGCCACGAACTGCTCCGTATCGAGCTACATTGATGGTCATGCCCCGAGAGGCTAGATTGATAGCGGCTAGGCTCTGAACTTTGGTGGCCAGACCGGCGGTGCCCCTCAGCGTTTGTCGGGCGATCTGATAGCGGGCCAGGCTCAGGGCCAACTGGCGAGCCAGCCGTTTGAGTAGCCAGGGTCGGACCACGGAGCTAACCGCCAGGGCGCTCCCGCCCTTGAGCAAGAGCCCTACCGGATCTTTTTGCAAAGCGGGGATTTGCTTGACTAAATCAGACTGCGCCAGGGCTTGCTCCAGCTGACGTTGCAGTCGTTGCTGATCGCGCTTGGGTAGCTTGTGCCAGGTTTTTTCGGTCAGTTTAAGAAACAGCTCGGCCTCCAGATCGGCGGTCGATAGCGTGTTGTCACAGGTGAGCTTGAGATGGGTGTAAATTTGAATCAACACCTGGCGATAGCTAAAGCCGTGGGTGCGACGTTGTAGCACCGTTAACCCATCTGCTGCTAAAAACCGAAAGCGCTGCTCTACCTGATCAAGTAAATGGGTGCGATCGCAACGCTGCACCTCAATTGGATCGGGCGTACACAAATAATCTAACGGATTAAATTTGGGTCGGAATAAGATTTCGGTGATGGCCTCTAATTCTTCTGGGGTTGCCAGCTCTAGGCCTTTTCTGAGCTCATCCAAGGTTTGCCTCACCATCCATTTCGAGAGTCTGCCTTTTATTCTACATATATCTATAAAACTGAGGGATATCTATAAAGCTGAGGGGGGTGGTTGGCGGGAAAGGTGTGCGGCAAAATATAGCCTATGACCGATATTGTAATTATTGGAACCGGTCTAGCTGGCCTCACCTGCGGTCTCACCTTGCAAAAGGCTGGACATCAAGTCGTTTGGGTAGACAAATCCCGAGGGGTGGGGGGCCGCCTGGCCAGCCGACGCTTGCAGGGGACCTGCGCCGACCATGGTGTGCGGTACTGGGCTCCCCAGCATCCTGACCTGCAAAAGCTGACGGCAACACTGACTAAACAAGATATTCTCAAGCCCTGGCCTGTCAGCGCCTATCGCTACAGCCGTGTTGAGCCGATTCCGCAGCTGACCCGCCAGACGTTGGCGCAGCCGATTTACTGTGCTCAAAACGGGGTCAATGCGATCGCAAAATATCTCGCAGCAAACCAGGCCATTTTGCGCCAGCACCGGGTGGTTGAGATCAAGCAAAATCGGCCCTCAACTTGGCAGCTCGTTTGCGAGACCCCCGATGGCGTAGACACCCTCTCCACCGAAGCGATTGTGATTGCGATTCCGGCTCCCCAGGCAGTGCCGTTGCTGGCCCCTCATCGCTTTGCCCAGTCTCGCCTCACCCAAATCGAAGCCGTACGATACGCGCCCAGCCTCACCCTGATGCTAAGATATGCTGCCGGAGCAGTGCTGCCCGAACCCCATTCGCCGTCGCCCCAGCCTGTCACTATCGAGCCTGCCACTATCAAGAACGGCTGGACGATCGCCCTCGAACCAGAAGGTCCTCTGGCCTGGATGGCCCTCGAGAGCAGCAAACACCGACCGCCAGATGCGCCTTTAATCGTGATGCAAAGTCAAGCTAGCTTTGCTGAACTCTATTTAGACGCCACCGATTTGCAAACGGCGGTCCCGCCCCTGCTACACACTGCCAATCAAGTTCTGCCCGGACTGCCCGCCCCCGAGCAATGGCAAATCCATCGCTGGCGCTATGCCTTTGTCAAAAAAGCCTTCCCCAAAGCGGTTGTCACCTTTGAGGCGGATTCAATCGTTTGC
>JBCDDJ010000713.1:0-2558 GCA_039180385.1 Cyanobacteria bacterium P01_G01_bin.38
AGGAAGAAGAGGCCAGCGATCAGCAAGAAGGGAAACAGCAAATTGCCCAAGATACCCACAATTGCCCCGTCGTTGCGCGGCGGATGGGAATCTAAGCTAATGTCTGAGGCGCGCAGTCGCTCTACAAGCTCAGGCGCTTCGCCTGGTAAGTCAACTCGCCAGCGCATAACCCGATTGTCAATTTGGGGGTCAACCGCTTCAATAATGGCGGTGCGGCCTCCGTCGTATAGATCAACCGCGGTCACCCGTCCTGCATCTAAATAATCTAAGAATCGTCCGTAGGTCATACGGGTATTGGCGGCATTTCGCCCCATATCGGTGGGATTTCCACCCATCGACCCTTGCCAAAAGAAAAACCCGATCAGCAGGGCAGGCAAAGCCCACAACAGAACGACTCTCCAAGAAAGCTTCATAACTCGGTGGCCTCATGTTTAACAACCCTCACCGCCTTGATCAGCCAAGATACGGCAAGCGAATAGTCTAAGCGTCTTTTATTAACGGTAGCTCTGATCGAAACAAGCGAACGGGGATCAACTCATATAGAGTGCGATCGCACTGTGCCTAATTTCCTTGAACTTTTATGAGACTAATCTTTACTAAATTTAACGTAATTTCAGAGAACAGATCAATTATCGTGCCGAAAATATACCAAAAGCCCTGAGAAAAAAGGATTTTAGATTTTGGTTCGTGTCCTTTTTGGAGTAGAGGCATTGTCTATTAAGGTCTGTGAGATCTGGATGAGGTCAGAGCTATCTAGAGCCTATCCATGGCAAAGTTTGCCAATCCAAAATCCCCAATCCAAAATCTAAAATTAAGCGGCTTTTCCGACCGCGATCGCAGCTTCTAACCGGCCTACATCAAACCCGCGCTCGTGCAAAATCACCCAGGACTCTGCCAGGTCAGGGCCTTGCATATCGCCCATTAAGGCAGCACGCAGCGATCGCATGATCAGCCCTTTCTTAACCCCCAAAGCCTTGGTGACTTGAGTGATCAGTGCCTTCGTATCATCTACCGTGGCAAAGCTTTCACTCGCCTTTAGGGCATCGAGCACTGCCTGCATCGCATCGGCAACCCCCTCTTTGCAGAGCTGAGCCTGAGCCGCTTCGCTAAAGTCCATCATGGGGGTAAAGAAAAAGCGGCTGAGATCGACGCAGTCTTTTAATCGCGTCAGACTCGGCCCAGCCATGGCTGCCAGCTTCAGTAGCCAAGAGCGGTCGGCATCGAGATCAAACCCATACCCTGCTTTTGCTAAGAACGGCGCGATCATCGGCAGCAGATCTGCTGCCGGTTTTGAGTGCAGATATTGGCTGTTGATCCAGTCGAGCTTATCCCAGTCAAACTTCGCTCCGGCTTTATTGACCCGATCAAAGCTAAACAGCTTAGCGGCTTCGTCTAAGGTAAATAGCTCTTGAGCGTCGGGGGCCGACCAGCCCAGCAGCGTCATATAGTTAGCTAACGCTGCCGCCGTGAACCCCATGTCTTGAAAGTCAGAAATCGAGGTCACCCCGTCCCGCTTGGATAGCTTGGCTCCCTTCTCATTCAAAATCAGGGGCGTATGACCAAAGGTCGGCACCGGAGCCCCGAGTGCCTCATAGAGTAAGATCTGCTTTGGTGTATTGCCGACATGGTCTTCCCCCCGAATCACGTGGGTAATCGCCATGTCGATATCATCGACGACTACCACAAAGTTATAGAGCGGTGGGCCAATTTCATCGCTAGGGGCCGCTCGAGCAATCACCATGTCGCCGCCGAGGTCGCGCCCTTTCCAGTTGACCGCGCCCCGCACCAGGTCATTCCAGATGATTTCACGCCCGTTCTCAATTTTGAAGCGGATCACGGCAGGGCGATCTTCTGCTTGAAACTCAGCGATTTGCTCCGGGGTTAGATCGCGATGCTGATTGTTGTAGCGGGGGGCTTCGCCACGCGCCTTTTGCTTGCTGCGCATCGCATCCAGTTCTTCGGGGGTTTCATAAGCCCGGTAGGCCAAGCCCTTATCCAGCAATTCCTGGATTTTGGGGCGATACAGCTCAGTCCGCTGGGTCTGATAAAATGGCCCTTCATCCCAGGTCAGGCCTAACCATTTGAACCCATCCATGATGTTCTGGGTGTACTCAGGCTTTGATCGCTCTAGATCGGTGTCTTCGATTCTCAAAATAAACTGACCGCCCTGGTTGCGAGCATACAGCCAGTTAAAGACAGCCGTTCTAGCGGTACCAATGTGGAGGTTACCCGTAGGGCTGGGCGCAATCCGAACACGAACAGACATAAGCGATAAAAGTCGGATGGATGAATGGGTGCAGTCTATAAGCGTACTACAGGTCTTTCATCAGGAGCGAATTGCCTATCGACCTATGTTTTGCCAAATGCCGTGGAGTATTGTTAATAAACACCTCACTGGATGCCTCTTCCCCAAATCAATGTTCTGACAGAAATCAGGTGTCTTCTTCACAAGGCCAAGCAGCCATGGCAAACCGTACCATCTGACGGACTGCATCTGAGTTCTTTTGTGCCCTCGCTAACACAGCCATGCCCTGAATCACACCATTGTAAAACTGCGC
>JBCDDJ010000714.1:0-2556 GCA_039180385.1 Cyanobacteria bacterium P01_G01_bin.38
CTGATTTATTTGAGTGGGTCGTTGACCATATGGGCGCACTTCCACTGGCTCGCCAGTCTCAAAAAGCACATCGTCCCAATCCCTTTCACCTAGAAGGTTTCCCGGCTTAAAGTATACTCCATCGCCTTTAAAGCAACCTCTAAGGTCAGAGCGTATTTTTTATACATATTTCAACTATAGAAACCCAGATTAAATACATCACAAATGCAGCGGGTGAAAAAAAAGAGGTGATTGTTCCAGTTGAGCTTTGGCAAACCCTTAAAATCCCTCGCTAAACGATATCGGTAGATTCAATCAGCGTGGGGGGATCGAAGCTATCATGCGTGAAGCATCGAATGAATAAATTCCAATCGGAATAATGGCATCTAAGATTGCAATTGTGGGCGCAGGACCCGGTGGGCTCGCCAGTGCTCTACGACTGGTCGCCCAAGGTTACGAAGTTGAGATCTTTGAAGCCGCCGATCGTGTCGGCGGTCGGATGGCGGGTTTTGAGAAAGAGGGCTATGCCTTTGATACGGGGCCGACGATTTTGCAACTGCCGCGTCTCTATGATGAGCTATTCGCCGCGGCGGGGCTGCGGCGAGAGGACTACATTCAGTTTCACCGGCTAGAGCCGTACACCCGCGTTCGGTTTTGGGATGACACTGAGCTAGATTTCACCACTGACCTCAAGACCTTTAAGAAAAGGCTGTTTGACCTGCGCCCCGATCTGCCTGGAGCTTTTGATCGCTGGTATGCCGAGCATGAGCGTAAATATGACCTGGGCTATGAACCCTACCTGGGCACACCGCCGCGATCGCTACTGGGCTATGTCAAGCCCGACGAGATTATCAACGCCCTTTCTTTTCGCCCCTGGGAGACCCTGTACCAGCACCTGTGGCGGTTCTTTCAAGACGATCGGCTGGTGTATGGCCTGGGCTATTCCTCTAAATATTTGGGGATGCACCCGACGGTGTGTGCCAGCATTTTTAGCCTGATTCCTTATATCGAGTTTGCCGATGGGGTATGGCATCCTATCGGCGGCTTTCGGGCGCTGGCCCAGGCGATAGGTAAAGCGGTTACTGACCTCGGCGGCAAGATCCATCTCAATATGCCAGTGCAGCAAGTGTGGGTTGAGAATGGGAAAACCCAATGGGTGATACTCGAAAACGGTGAGCGGGTAAAGGCCGACGCGGTGGTGGTGAATGCTGATTTTGCCCACGCGGCACATACGTTAATCCCCAATCAGGCCCAAGGTCGTTTTAACCCGGATAAGCTCAAAACGATGCAGTTCTCATGCTCGACATTCATGCTCTATCTGGGGATTGACCGCCGCTACGCAGACTTGCCCCATCATCAGATCTATCTCTCAGATAATGTCCGCAAGCGGGAGCGCCCCTGGCTAGATGACTCGGCCTTAGATGAGGTTGATCCGCCCTTTTACGTGTGCAATCCCTCGATCGTGGATCCGGCCAACGCGCCGTCCGGCCATTCGACGCTGTATGTGCTGGTGCCGATTCCGAATACTCGGCATGGTGTGGATTGGGCCGCAAAAGAAAAAGCGTATCGAGATTTTGTGGTTAGTCGTTTGCCTAAACTAGGGTTTGAAAACGTGGGCCAGCATATTGTCAGCGAAACCTGTTACACCGCTGATACCTGGCAGGACGACTATCGAGTCCATCTTGGGGCTGTCTTTAACCTCAGTCACACCTGGACCCAGCTAGGGCCGTTTCGCCCCCCGATTCGCTCCGACGTGGCGAAGGGGCTGTATTGGGTGGGTGGAGCCGTGCATCCTGGCAGTGGATTGCTGACAATTTTAGAATCTGCTAAAAGTGTGACTCACTTTGTCTCACAAGACTTTCAATCGGCTTAAGGGGAGCCCTGCTGTGGTGGGTTAAGTCATGCTTTAGGCATATTTGCTTAAGAATGGCGTCCGGAATCTCGTAGGTCTGTTAAGGTTAGATGTATATTCTTTAACAAACAACCTTCAAAATGAAATACCAAACTTCCCGCCTTAATAGCTATAGCAAAGATGAGGTCAAGGTCGCTGTGATTAGCGATGAGATGCGCGCGTCTGAGCAGCAGCCCACCTGGCAAATTTTGGTCGGTGCTAGTTTAGCGGGATTAATTGTCTTGAGAGCCCTGTGGATTGGTTAAGACAAAGATTCGCATATAACCCTTGACCGCATCCAAACTTGTTGTTTGACTTCATGTAAAACCTCAAGTCTTTCAACTGGATGCGGTTTGATATGTACAGACTATGGGCAAGATGGCTTCAGTTGAAGCCCTGCCTACATTTTTTTAGTAAAGTTAGCTCAGATCTCACTCGGTAAGCAGCGCAATGCCATCAAACCGATTGAGGGCAATCAGAGACATACTCAACAGCAGCACAATTATCATAGGGGATAGACCTGACCCAACAGGGATCAGGCACAGAGATAAACCTGCCAGCAGCGACCGCACCAAAATCGCTCGCCCAGGTAACGAATTTTGGGAAGCCCACTGTAGCGTAGAGACCCCGATTAAAAAGAGGGTAATGCCGCCACAAAGCACAGTGCGCGCCTCGGCAGAAAAGGC
>JBCDDJ010000715.1:0-2539 GCA_039180385.1 Cyanobacteria bacterium P01_G01_bin.38
CGTAAAACCATTCACTGGTCTTTCACCAAAGAAGATGCTGATAAGAAACTAGGAAAATACTACACAGACGTTGCATAATTAAATGATTACTGTACTAGGTTGTTGCTCGAGGGCGGCGGCGTAAATCTTCTCATTTCTCCGGACAGACGTCTCTAAATCAACGATCGGGTTAGGATAATCAACGCCAATGCGGACCCCACAGCGTGTTTGTTCAACCGTGTCCAGTTTCCAGGGTGCGTGAATTTTTTGAATGGGCACCTTTTTCAAGGCGGGGAGCCAGTGCTTTACGTATTTGCCGTTGGGGTCATAATCCCTGGACTGCTTTGGAATGTTGAAATAGCGAAAACCCCGCGCGTCGTTGCCCACGCCGGCGGTGTAGTTCCAATTGCCCCAGTTGCTGCACACGTCATAGTCGATCAGCCATGATTCAAACCATTCTGCCCCCATGCGCCAATCAATCCCCAGATTTTTGGTGAGAAAGCTTGCCACATTTTGTCGGCCCCGGTTTGACATAAAGCCCGTCGCCGCGAGTTCACGCATATTGGCATCGATCAGCGGGTAGCCGGTTTCACCCGCACGCCATCGGTCAAACCTTTCCCAATCTTGCTTCCAGTCAATATCCAGCCCCCGCAGCCCGGTTTTATAAAACACGCGATTGCCGTGTTTGGCACACACAAACCGAAAATAGTCGCGCCACAGCAGTTCAAAAATAAGCCAGTAGGTCGAATCGTTTTTAACCCGCTCTGATTCATATTGCTGAACTTCCTCGTAGATGCGTCGAGGCGAGAGACAGCCCAGCGCTAGCCAGGGAGAAAATTTGGAGGAATAGTCAGCCCCCAACAGGCCATTGCGAGTTTCCTTATAGCATCTCAGACCGTCTGTGTCCCAAAAATAGTGCTGCAGGCGTTCAAACCCAGCTGTTTCACCCCCTTGAAATTGCAAAACGCCTCGCTGATCAATGGCTTGAGGCGTTAAGCCGAGGTCCGCTAATGTCGGTATGTCCCCTGGGGCAAGCTCAGGCATCGGGGGTAGCGCAGTGGGGGTGGCAAAGGTCGGATAGATCGTACTGCGCTGCTCGACTTTTTTGCGAAAGCGAGTGAAAACATTGGGGAGTTGGCTGATTCCAAAGGGAAGATCGTCAGGATGGTAGAGCGTAGCCCCCCAGCACACTTCGCAGCGAACCTTCAACTGCTTGAGCTGAGCTGCTAGAGCCTTATCTACGGCCAATTCTTCAGCAGTCACCTCTGTGTGCCAGTAGACCGCATCGATCTCCAGCGCTTTGATGATTTTGGGAATTTCCTCCTCTGGTCTCCCTTGCCGCACAATCAGGTCGCTATCCTTCGCTTTTAGCGACGCCCTCAGATTTGCAACGCTGTCTATTAAGAACTGAGCTCGGTAGCTGCCAATTTTAGGGAACCCAAAAGACGTGGTCCCAAACTGTCTCGGATCAAAGCAGTAAACTGGGATGATCTCGGCTTTTTGCTCTAGGGCACGGTGCAACGGCTCATGATCATGTAGTCGCAAGTCGTTACGAAACCAGATAAGAATGCGCATGCAACTCCACAGATGACTATCAACCCTTTATTCTAAAGAATCGTAAAGTTAAACCGCATCCAGTTTAGACCTATAAGTTATTCCGGTAAGTCATACTATAGGGCTGGATAGGGGCAAGCTTTCAGGCAAACGTTCTCAAGTTAGCAAGAAGGACTGGTGACATGGCGATCAAAGTGGGGGATACGGCTCCAGATTTTACCCTACCCAATCAGGCTGGCGAGTCAGTGGCGCTGTCAGCCTTCAAAGGTCAAAAAGCCGTAATTTTGTATTTTTATCCCAAGGACGATACACCGGGCTGCACGACAGAATCTTGTACCTTTCGGGATAGCTATCAAGACTTTCTTGATGCGGGCGCTGAGGTGATCGGCATTAGCAGTGATTCTCCGGAGTCGCATCAAAAGTTTGCAGCCAAGCACAATTTACCGTTTACCCTGGTTAGCGACACGGGGGCTACGGTGCGCAAGGCCTATGGTGTGCCTGCCACGTTAGGGCTCCTACCAGGACGGGTGACCTACGTGATCGACAAAGACGGGGTGGTACGCCATGTCTTTAACTCACAGTTCAATCCTAAGAAACACGTGGACGAAGCCCTCAGTGTCCTGAAGTCAATAGGTTAGGTCGTTTCTCGAAAAGGCTATACCGATTGGAGACTCAGCCAACTGGTCGATTCTTTCCTAGAAATGTCCTTACATCAATGGATCAAATCAGTGGATTGAAAAAGATTGCTTAAAGGACGTTGGTAAATTGGGGGATCATAGCCTGAGATAATGATGAAATGGTGACATGCCCTCAGTCCTATTGGTCCACCCGCGCTCCCCCAAATGCCTACTGCTGACAATGTGATTCCCCAGCTCAAAGCCGCCTGCGAGGGCCTGATGTGGCGTAGCGAAGCGGACTACCCCCTTAATGTCATTTGTTGGGAGCTACCTGAGCGGCACCTCGACTACCACGATCTGCTTTACTACAGCGGCCATGCGGTGGATAC
>JBCDDJ010000716.1:0-2526 GCA_039180385.1 Cyanobacteria bacterium P01_G01_bin.38
AAAGCTCTAAAAAATTAGCCCGAAAACGAACTCTGCGTAAAGCTATAGCGACAGGAACCCACGGTTGATTTACGCACCCAGATTATAGGTTTTATTGACGACAGCTTATATATGCTGTGTGAAGCATTGTTATGTGTAACAGTGCTTCACTCTATATATCTGCTCTATACAACGATGTCTATGCAAAGATGCTCTTTGAGGCTAAAAAATAGTGTTTTATCGGCCTAATCTCGTCAGAGTAAAATGTTTAAGATGAGTCATTCTTGGGTGTGTGCGATCGCACCAACATGAGTCAGCACCAACACGGGTCAAGAGATCAGTACCTCACTGAGGGGCCCCCCCTGAAATGGCACTCCTGGATTTTGCTGCTGTAAGGGGGCTGTGCTGTGGGTCAACGGCTGCTGGTAGATGGCTAGTTGATAGGCAGTTGCTGATAGATACTTTTGAGGTAGAGCAGTCCCGAATTTGTAGAGAAAATTCTAGCCGAAACTCTGGCCGAAGTTAATGAAATGGGAATGTGGGATGGAAGTGGGGAACACAAACCACTGCCACAGATAGATTCTACGTGGCTAAAGATCTAGCGGGTATCAATACCCAATATTATAGGTGGGGGGGATCACCCCTCACACCCCTCAATAGTTATCTACTTGATATTTTCACAAAACCACGCACAACCTTATCTAATTTGGCAGTTCTCTTTAAATAGCCTTCAGAAAGTAGGGCTTTATCTATGAATAAATTGGGGACACTTCCCACAAATGTTCCAATGAACAGCATGAATTTACCCGTTTAAATTTATGTCTAAGGGAGGGGCAAAACCCAGTTTTTAAGTGTTAAGAAAATCTAAAACTTTTTAGCATTTTAGATGTATTTCATGGTTGACATTAAGCGGTAACGCCACCGTCAAAAATTTTGGTTTTATAACGCCGATGGGGACTGGGGTTGTTTAGCAGTCAAGCTGCTGCCAAAGCTTTTGCAGCATAGGAATAGATAAATACTCTCCGCAGAGAGCGTTTGTTGCTAGCTTGCCTGCAATGACCTCACAGGGCATGTCAGGCTCCCCCAAGTGGCTAAGCACGGCCAGTGCCTGGTCAAAGTCCTGCCCTTGGGTGTAGTCATTGACGGTGACGATGGTTTTAAGGCTTGCCTGGGTGGCCGCTACCAGGCCTTGGTAGGTGTCTTCTAACACCAGGCAGGCGTCCGGCGGGAGCTGTAATTTTGCCAGCACATAGTCATAGATGTCGGGGGCAGGTTTTTTGTGGGGCACGATATCTCCAGCGGCGATCACCTCAAACCATTGGGGGCTATCGGGGCCGAGTCGGGTTTCTAAAAGGGGGATGACGCTGTGGAGGTTGCTGGTGGTTGCGATCGCAAGTCTCAGTCCAGCAGTCCTGGCTTCTTGGATGAGTCGATGCACCCCCGGACGTAAAGGGATAGTTGAGATCGCTTGTTTGTAAAATCCGGACTTGGCCTGGTGTAGGTGGGCAATAAACTGCGTTAAATCCTGGAAATTGGTGGGGGGCAAAAACGCTGGATGGGACTGCTCAATAAAGTGGCGAATCCGTTCTTTACCCCCTGAGATTGCGAGGTATTGACCATAATCCTTGATGGACCAGTGCCAGTCTAAGCCCGCCGCCGCAAAGGCCTGATTAAAAGCCACCCGATGGCCATCGCGCTCAGTTTCAGCCAGGGTGCCATCGACATCAAAGATGAGGGCGCTGAGGGGATGCATGGGCTGGTATCAACTTAAGCAGACAAGCGTCGTATCTTCAGCCTTCGTAATCGTATTGGGGCGGCGGGTTGTAGGGGGTTGCCCGCCGAGATCTGGTGGGCAGGGGGGGCAAAAACTCTTGCTCGTAATAGCGGTAAGATGGCGGGGTTGGCATCTGAATGGGGTGATACATCATCGGCATTGAGCGATCTTGCCGCCTTTGTGCCTGGGCATTTAGGAGCAGCATGCCAATGAGCAGCCCGCCGCCGCCAAAAATTAGAACGACAAATAAACCGCCGCCAATCCACAGCAGTGTGGTTTGGCTACCCGAGGGTTGACTAGACTCAGCCAGTTGAGAATTTTGCAGCGATAGGGTATCGAGGGAGCGCTGGTAGTTTTCTAGCTGGGTGAGCACCTGGCGAGTTTCGGCCTGTTGCTGCTGGAGCTGATTTTCCAGGTTGCGGGCCACCATTTCTTGCTGGGAGAGTTGAGTCTCCAATCGATTTGTGATCTCTCGCTGACGCTCTAGATCGTGGCGTAACTCTTCGCTGTCTACGTCAGGTATGTGGGGTACCGGAACCGCAGGGGCTGTAATGGGTTGCTCAGGGGGCGGCAGCTCAACCCGATCGACGGGCGGCTCGGCTCCGGAGCCACCAAGCCGAGACACCAGCAAAACCAAGACGGCGACGCCTGTGGTTGCACATCCTGCCACAAAAGCGGTGGTATCGCTCATACCCACCTCATGGTGACGACACAACCTGCCTGCACCGGAGTGCAAGGCATTGCCGTGATGACAGTGAGTAGGGCAGTAGAAC
>JBCDDJ010000717.1:0-2523 GCA_039180385.1 Cyanobacteria bacterium P01_G01_bin.38
GATTCTTCGCAATGGCAAAAGAATAAGGTGATAAGATTGCTCACAATTCGGCTCAGGGAGAAACTGACGAAAGTTCACCTTGTAGAGGCTTATTTCAAGTCTTAGCTTATTTAGCCTGATATCAGACACCACCCCGTCTGCCTCAGTGAAACCGTTGAAAGTCGCCTGGAACCTAGCTTATTTATTTTGAGGAGTGAACATTAAAATGATTTCTTTAAAAGCGATCGCAGGGGCAACCCTGCTAACCCTGGCTGGGCTGCAAGCTGCGGCCCAAGCCCAAACCTTAGAGGTCCCCTCAGCTGAGCTGCCCATTGTTGAGACTGGGCAAACGTTGGAGGTCCCCTCAGCTGAGCTGCCCATGACTACAACCGAGCCCACCGCAGCCGATCTTTCGACAGATGGGGTTGAGCTTGCCCAGCGTCGCCGCGGTCGGAGAGGGGGAGGCGCTAGCCCAAATTTCATTGGGGCAGGGGTAAATTTAGGACTTGGCGACGACGATAGTGTCGTTGGTGATACCAATTTTGCCGTCATCAGCAAAATCTCCTTTACCAACAATATTTCACTGCGACCGTCAGTCCTCTTTGGAGATGACGTCGGTTTCTTGGTGCCCGTCACCTATAACTTCAATAATGCTGACGTAGGGGTATCTTCGTTTAACGTAGTGCCTTATTTAGGTGGCGGCGTTGCTATCGGCACCGATGATGATACGGATCTAGAGGCCCTGATTACGGCTGGGGCTGATGTTCCAATATCTCGTCAGTTTACGATCAATGGTCAAGCTAACCTAGGTATTGGTGACGATACAGGTTTCGGCATCATGCTTGGGGTGGGTTATAACTTCAGTGGTTTGGGTCTCTAAATCAGGTTAGCAGCGCTACTTGAAAGTTTTTTGGGAAGGGGCACAGTGTTGGCTGTGCCCCCTTTTTTGCCTCTTTTTCAATAGCTATAGCAATCGACGGATGCATCCGTCGATTGCGCGTCAGATTAGCCGTTGTCACTTAAGGCTTTTAGGGATATCCATTGTCCTAACTAACCTGACAGATGCAATCAATGGGAATACTAGCGAAGGATTTTGGATTGCAGATTTTGGCTTTTGAAACAACTGATTGTGGTCGGGCTACAACGGACAAGGTACGAAACCAGCCCCTAAAAATATCCCAACAGCATGTAGAGGAAGCACTACAGCGCATTTGGGGATATGACAGGTTTAGGTCACCCCAAGGAGAAATCATTCAGGCACTTTTGGCGGGTCAGGATGCGCTGATTGTGATGCCCACTGGGGGTGGCAAGTCGATTTGCTTTCAACTACCCGCACTGCTGCAAAGGGGAGTCACCCTGATCGTGTCGCCCCTGGTGGCGCTGATCGAAAATCAGGTGCAGGAGTTGAAGCTGCGGGGGCTCTCAGCCGCGTTATTGCACAGTGCCGTGCCCGATCATGAGCGGCGACGGACGCTGATGGCCGTAACTCAAAACCGTCTGCGGTTACTTTATCTCTCCCCAGAGACCCTCTTGAGCCCAAAGGTATGGGAAACGCTATGCCAACCCCAGATACAGATCAATGGCCTGGTCTTAGACGAAGCTCACTGTCTGGTGCAGTGGGGAGATACCTTTCGACCCGCTTACCGACGGTTAGGTGCGGTGCGGGCAGCGCTGCTGAAAAGTAAACCGGCTGGGACGAGGATTGCGATCGCAGCCTTCACCGCCACCGCCAACCCTGACGCCCAGGCCACCCTACAAACTGCGCTAGGGCTAAAAAACCCTGAGATAGTCCGCCTCAATCCGTATCGAGACAATCTTCACCTGAGCGTCAAAACCGTCTGGACACCCCGAGGTCGTAAACGCGCCCTGCTGAAATTTATCCAGGCGCACCATGACCAATCGGGTATCGTCTATGCCCGCACCCGTCGCGAAACCGAAGACCTGGCTAACTGGCTCAGAGTCGAAGGCTACCAAACCCTGGCTTACCACGGCGGTCTGGTCGCAGGACAGCGCCGCTTGATCGAACAAGAATGGCTCACCAACCAATGTCAGTTTGTGGTGTGTACCTCCGCCTTTGGCATGGGCATCAACAAACCCGATGTGCGCTGGGTGATTCATTTCCAGGCCCCCAGCACCCTCAGCGAATATGTACAGGAAGTCGGTCGCGGCGGCCGCGATGGCAAACCCGCCAACGCCCTCACTCTGGTCAGCGAACCCACCGGCTGGCTAGACCCGCAAGACCAGCAACGCTGGAAGTTTTTTGCCGACAACAGTGCTCAGCTACAGCAAGAAGCCCGACGGTTGGTGCGCAAATTGCCAAAGGAGGGGAGTGTGATGGAGGTGGCGAAGCAGGACAAGAAAGGTGCAATTGCGCTGTCGCTCCTCCACAGCACCGGCCAACTCATCTGGCTCGACCCGTTTCAATATCGCCTGACACCTAAAGCAAAACAATCCAAGTCTAATTTCTTTGATGCCATTAAAGACATGAAAGGCTACCTGCATGGCAAACGCTGCCGTTGGCAAATGCTGCTAACGCAATTCGGC
>JBCDDJ010000718.1:0-2517 GCA_039180385.1 Cyanobacteria bacterium P01_G01_bin.38
CACGCACCCACTCCTCGCCTCTGCCGCCCAAGATGGTCAGGTCTGTCTATGGCAAAACGCAAAATCTCTTCAACAAACCCTGAAAGGTGTTTCGCAAGGGTTTTCATCACTGGCGTGGCATCCCCAGGGCAGCTATCTAGCTGCCGGTGGCGACCAGGGAGAACTAATTATCTGGACACCTTCAAATCGGGGACAGGGGTTTCAAAAACGTTGAGGTATAGGAGTCAAGAGCCAGAATTTAGCATTAGCGATAGAAATCTACCAGCTACCGCTAGCACCACCGCCTGAAGAATGACCGCCTCCCGAAGAACCACCGCCTGAAGAATGGCCCCCAGACGAGGAGCTGCTACTTGATCTTTCTTTCTTGGGAATCGTCTCAGTGTACACATTCTCATAAGAACAGTGTCTACAGGTCTCTGTGACCCTAGCAGTACCTGAAGAAGAGTAGGTAGCCGGATTAATGACCTCCCGTCTGGACTGAAGCGTCTTATAGTGACATCCTCGACACGTTTTATAGCCAGAGAACAAACTGCCATAGCTATTAATATCGTGGCTCTTGCAACTCGGACAGTGCCAAACGTCATAATCAACAGACCCTATCCGCTCTTCTACATTTTGCCCTTGATCCAGATATTGATTATCACTGGCTTCATCTAGCCGGACCATCTCCACACCACAGTCAGGACAGCGACGGCGACGATAGCGCAAAAACTGCTTAAAAAGTACACCCAGGCCACCTACACCAGCGAGAGCCCCACCCAGCAGCCCATATTGCTTACCCTCAGACAGACTAGGTGACGTATCTGGACTGTCTGCAGGGGTATACGCTGGCTGGGGTGATGATGACTGAGGTGGTGGAAAACTCTCTTCAGCCCCGGTTACCTGCCTGATAATGGCCTCAGTCCCCTGCAAAATACCACCGCTGTAGTCGTCCTGCTTAAAACGCGGCACCATGTACTCATCAATCACAGTCTTCATCGCAGAGTCCAGTGATGTGCCATAGCCAGCACCCACTTCTATTCTCACGTTGCGATCGCTAATAGCCACCAGGGTTAGAATGCCATTGTTCTCCTCAGCATCGCCAATGCCCCAGGTATTAAACAGGTTAGTGGCAAACGACTCAATCGTACTGTCACCAGTACCGTAGTCCTGAATCGAATTAATCGTAACCACCACGGCTTCAATGCCATGGGTAACCTCTAGCTCTGCCAACGATTGTCGAATGTTGGCGGCATCCTCTGGGCGCATCAACTGCGCATAGTCATTGAGGTAGGGATCGCTAGCTGTGGGGTAACCCGATTGAGCCTGGGAGGGTAATGCGCTGAAATGGGAAAATAGAATGGTTGCGATCGCAGCCACCACTACTATCCCTCCTCTTCGCATCCAACGAGCAAACACGTTAGACCTATTAAACATAGGGCACAAACACCTGAAGAGTCACTGTTATCTACAAGCCTTCAGGCGTTTATTTCGGATATTTTGATAAAAAACAGAAAGAAAATACTGCTGACATCACTTCGTCAGGTCGCCAGCCGTGTTCTGAAAGTCCTGCCATGCATGGAAGGCACGTTGTGTAGCCAGGTCTATCTTGTTCAGCTCATCAAAAATTCTGTTTGAGAGGTAGATAAACCGCTCGTTCATACATCAATGCCTTGTTCTTCAATCCTTTTCAGTAATCTTTCAGAACAAAATGAAGGATCTACCAAGTCGACTCGAAAATCAGGATTATACTCATCAACGGCCAAAATTGCCTTGAAGTATTTATCAACCGGAATATCCCAAGCTGCCAGGTCAATATCTGACTCTACTGAAAAATAATCAATCTTGACCGCTGAACCAAATACCCGAATCCGCTTCGCCCCAAAATCTTTACGGAGCAGCTCTGCCAACTCAGGAATCAGTTTCCATGCTTTATCCCAATGGGCCTGCAGCTCTGGCGGGACAACCCGTTTCGGTAATGAGTATTTTTTCCACTCTTCTGGGCTTAGCTCCAATGCTGTTTTAGCCATCGGTGATCAGCTCTAAATGATTGACTGCCAATATATTAGCACTGGTTAATTGTTGACTCTGGCTTTTGGCTAACACTGGCGGACAAACGCGACACGTTTCACCAACGGTAACTAATAGCTTTTTTACTAAAAATGTCCTTATGACGGATTCAGAGAATCTAAGGGCGTATGATTAATTTCATGAGAAAGTTGATTCCCTGAACATTGACGATGGTTAATCTCAAACGCACCCGCGAGGATATTTTGATATCGGTGGTGGATACGGTCCATCGTCAGGGGTTAACGTCAACGGGGCTAAGCGAACTGTTTAAGGTGAGCGGAGCCTCGTCGGGGAGTTTTTATAATTACTTTCGCTCTAAGCAAGAACTGGGCCATGCGCTGATTGATTTTGAGTGGTCTCAGTTGCAAGCAAATGTGCTAGAGCCTGCCGTGGCTCAAGGGACAGACCCCATTGAGCAGATCCTGTGGATTTTGGATCGATTGGAAGAGAAGCAGCTGAAAGAGCCCA
>JBCDDJ010000719.1:0-2506 GCA_039180385.1 Cyanobacteria bacterium P01_G01_bin.38
AACCAGTTCATCCCCACCGAGGTGGGGGCAATCACCAGAGTCGGCCCCGCCGGCGCTCGGGTGAGAATCACCGCCAGCGCCTGTAAGGTTTTGCCCAGCCCCATGTCATCGGCCAGACATGCCCCCACCCCCCAGTGGGCCAGGCGAGACATCCACTCAAACCCCTCTACCTGATAGTCTCGCAGCTCGGCCTTGAGGGTAGAGGGCAGCTCCGGTTGCAGGGTTTGGACTTCTTTTAGCCGTTTTAGGTGAGCTTTCCAATATTTATCTGCCTTGACGCTGCCCGCATCATCAATAAAGTCTTCTAGCGCTAGCGCCGCCAGGGGATGAAATCGGGTCTCTTTACCCTGGCTTTCTGAGAGAGCACTCAGCTCTTGGAGTCGCTTACGGAAAGACTTTGTTAAGGCCAAAAACTGACCATCCCCTAGGGCTACAAACCGCCCTGGACTGGCAGCCATTAACTCCATCAGGCGCTGCATATCCATCACATGGGCATCATCGATCTGGATTTCACCACTGGCGGCAAACCAATCTTTTTGACGCTTAATATTCAGCTTTAGGCGGTCAAATCCAATTTGCTGAGTGACTCTCAGCTTTTCACCTTCGGGCCACTCCAATACAATCTGATCGCCCAGCGCTTGTAACTCAAGCAACAGCTCTAAACAATCTTCGGGAGCCTCGATCAGCCACTCCCAGTTTTCCGCGTCATAGAGATCAAACACCGGACAGGTTTGCAGAATCACCTCCGCCCGATCCCTTTCTTCGGATAAATTGCGCGTGGTTTGCAGGCGCTTGCCCTCAATCTCGGCAATCACGGTGACTCCTCCAGCCCCTGGTGGGTAGTAGGCCCCCCCCTCCGAAAACGGGCGCGATAGGATCGACACCCTGAGCCCGTCACCGACGGGCAACAAGTGAACATGGGGTTGACTGTTGGTAGGCACTTCTTCGGCACTGGCAATGGCCCCACCAATATCAGAATGCACCGTCACCATGCGTGAAACCGTCCCGATGGCCGCTAAGACCTGCTCCGCAGCGGATTCGGGGACAGATAGCTGATTGTGTTTACCTAAAATGGTGGCAATGCGACGGTGATCGGCATTGATGTTAATGACCTTAATCCGGGTAGGGGTCTCTTTAAACCACAGCAGATCGCTAGCTGTGGGTAGCTCTGGCGAAAACTGCAGCGTCAACCAACCGTCTTTGTCTCGCTTGACCAGCAGCTCAGGCTCCCCTTCGACAATATCGATGCGAACGGTGGGGGAGTCGGCCAGAAACACATGGGGATGGCCCACCAGCGCGGTAATGGCGGTGCTGTCAAATTCGTAGGACTGATAGCCATAGTAACCATAGCTATAGTCTGAGACAATATGGCCCAGGACCTGCCGATCTTGGGGGGTGAGATAGTCAAACTGATGGGCCTCTTGGGCCAGTCGCTTAAGTGCGATCGCGCGCCCTTTGGACCAAACGCCCGACTTCGTAATCTTTTGTTCCTTAGGCTCCAACATCACTTGTTGGCTGTAAATAGTTAGAAACCAGGCCAGCCGTTTTTCTGCCACCACCGGGGGGGTCGCAGACCGATCGGTTAGCTGGGTCAGCGCATCTAAACACAGCTGCCAAGCCGCTTTGGGTTGAATCAGCGTCACCAGGGGCTGAACTGCGCCATCGGGATTGAGTTGAGCCACCGTTTGATCGTAGCCACCCTTGGGTTTTAGCTCAGCCAGCAGTGCAGCAGCCTCTAGCGCCAACCAGCGGTAGCCAGATTGGGTGGCCGCCTCTAACAAAGGGATCAACAAATTGGGCAAGCGTTTTCTGGCACTGTCCACATCCGCCCAATAATGACACAGCGAAAGCAGCAGCGTCTCCAGACTGTTGCCCAGGTCATGGGGCATGATCGGCAAATCCAACAGCGGATCTTTTTCGTCCACCAGACCTTGTTGAATATGGATGACAAACCGCAGGGCTATGTAGATTTCTCTGAGCCAATGATTGGGCTGCTGGACCATAATATTAACGTAGGTTTCAGCGGCCTGAAGCTGCTCTGATGTTCCCACCTTTAGCAAGGCCAGGATAAAAAAGATCCCTTCCATGCCATCATAAAACAAGTTTTTCTGGCCTTTTTTCTGGCCTTTTTTCTGGCCCGCCCCCTCTCTCAGCAGAGACAGTGCAACGGTGTATTCAATAATGGCTTGCTCATAATCGCCGTGCAAACACGCCAGCCACCCTGACAGACTATCTTTCAACCCTACTTTTGATTCAGAAAACCCTGAGAGTGCCTTCTCAGCCGTCGCCAAGTCTCCCCTAAAAAGTAACTGCTCAACCCAGAGCAGTCGTTGCACATCAGACAGGCTGCTATTCTCCTGTTTGGGCTTTTGCTGGGGCGCAAGCTTGGCTTTTAACATCGCCAAGGGTTGATCCATCAGCGACAGGTTTAGCAACCCATGCATCAACAGGCTACTCAGCGCTGAGTTGTATAGCGTAGGGGGCAACGTTTCAAACCAATCGGCAT
>JBCDDJ010000720.1:0-2505 GCA_039180385.1 Cyanobacteria bacterium P01_G01_bin.38
AACTGCAACAAACATCGGCCTGGTTTTAAGATAAGGAATAACCATGCCAATGAATGTGACCGACATGGCAAAGTCTAGCCCCCACTCAGCGGCATTGGGTATCCTCTGTCCGACGGTGATGCCCAGCAGGGTAGATAGCTGCCAGCTGACATACATCGTGAGGGCAGCACCCAGATAGTACCAGTGCTTAAACGGGGAGCGATCGTGGGCATCATAGCGGCGAATTGCGATCGCAAACACCTCATCCACTAGTAAGAACCCCAAAGTCGCTTTCCAACGCTGCGACAGCAGCTTCACATGGGGCACTAAACTGACAGAGTAAAGGAGATGTCGAAGATTCACAATAAAGGCGGTAAGCACCACCAGCGGCCACCCTGTGCCCGCCGCAATCATGCCCACCGCAATAAACTGAGAGGACCCGGCAAAGACCAGTGCTGACATGGCAAGCGTGCCGCCGACTGAGAGGCCACTACTGGTTGCCAGGGTACCAAAGATAATCCCAAAGGGGATCGCCCCAACCACTAAAGGGAAAATATCTCGTGCGCCCGTCCAAAATTCAGATCGAGGAGATCTACGATGCAATTTTGCTAACGAGTGAGACAACAAAGAAGGGTTTGACATAGACACCACCGTTACACAACCCCAGTGTATTCAAGCCGCATTGCCTAATCTTGTACGTTTTTGCAGCCGCGTGCATATTGCCCTGGGGTCACGCCTCGCAATTTTTTGAAATGGCGATGTAGATGGCTCTGATCGGTAAATCCGGTTTCTAAAGCCGCATCTGTGATTGACCACCCCGCCACTAAGAGTCGCCTGGCTGCCTGCACCCGCACATGATTGAGATAAGCGTGGGGGGGTAATCCAATCTGTTTTCGGAAGACCCTTAGCAGCCGCAGCGGCGTCAGATTAACCAGAGCTGCCAGCTCATCAAGAGAGATATTAGTGGTGTAGTGGGCTATCAGATAGTCACGCACCTGTTGCACTGCGCGGTGCTCTTTGCCGACTGATTTGATAGAGGGGCAATCGCTAGCATGGTGGCTGACTAGCTCAGCCATGCCCCAAAGAAAGCGAGATTCTCGCTCCAACGGAGAGGGCGAGGTTTCGAGGGTATGGTGGAGATTGGCTAAGTGCTGGTTGAGTTGCTGATCCTCAATAACCGGTGATGAAAAATAAGGAACTGTACTGGGACGATCTGCCAGGTCCGCAGCCGCCTGCTGCAACCAGTCGGTGGCGGGTAGCAAGGTGCGATAGGTCCACCCAGTCTCCAGAACAGATTTCCCAGTATGTATTTCGCCGGGTTGAGTGACCACCACACTCCCCGCCGGGGCAATGTAGGTCGCGCCGCGATACTCAAACTCCATCGCCCCCGCCTCTACAATGGCAATGCCAAACCCTTCGTGGGCATGGCGTGAGAAGGCATAGTTAATATAGGTGGCATGGAGCATCTCCAGATCGGGCAGCACCGGGTCACGCCAGAACTTTACGTGCTCTTTCAAAGCAGATCGACGACTCATAAACTCAGCAGGTAAACTATTTGCCCTCTCAGGTTGCGTGCTCTTTCAGGTTACGCGGTAGGGCCATTGCTGTCTTGTACGTTTTTGCACATTATGGGATACGGTCATTTCTCTTTTTTAACTGGGTCTCGATTTTTTACGCAGTCCCCTTAATGATTGCTGGCAGAATGACTATCAGAACCAGGGTGGCTGGGGCGGTGATGATCAGCCACCACGGTCTGTCCGCTACGGCCTTGGCTTCTAGCACGCCGTGGCTCCAGTCACTCGGCAGGGACAAGCTCACACTGGGCTCCGCGGCAACAGTGCCCCCCGATTGAGTCGTGGCGCTATCGAGGTTGTGCCAGATGAGGTCGGCACGACGACTGTTGAGTTTGCTCAGGCGGATGCTAGCAGGGCTATTGCCCCCAGGAAAGTAAACCACCAGGGATTGACCGTTGTTGGTCATGGCTGCGATTTTTTGCTCATCGCTATCGAGCCTCCCCTCGCCAGACTCAATAATGGACTGATCGGGTTGGATAGAGGTCCAGTTGATTTTGCGCAAAACGGCGTGATGATTAGCGATTATCGTCACGTTTTCGTCGTCCAGTGTGTTTCTCCAGGTGCCTTCTTCCAGGTTCCACACATCTTTCCAGCCGTGGGTCATCCCGGCACCGCCCGCGAAATAGTGTTGGAACACGTTTTCTTTGGCATTGTTGTAGCCAAAGTAGTCTTCTTCTAGTGAGACAACCGGTTTTACTTGATCTTGCTGATAGCCTTCCGTCGTCAGGGCATAGGTGCGCCTGTTCTTTTTGACGGTGGTGTGATAGCCGTGAAAATCATACCAGCTTTGATTGGCGATGCCGCTATATTGCCAGCTGCCTCGCCCGGTATTCTCTTCACGGGAATTATGATAGGTCATAATCCCACTGCTTTCGCTGTCAATGGCCCTGGCCATACGGTTAAAGAAATTCTCACTATCCCCCGGTGGGGTATCGCCGCCGATTATCCAGAT
>JBCDDJ010000721.1:0-2505 GCA_039180385.1 Cyanobacteria bacterium P01_G01_bin.38
GGCAGAGATCAGGTGCAGTGCGATCGCAGCCAGTAATGCCCGCTGCGCTAGCGTCTGGACATACGTCTGACGTTCAGCCGCTACCTCAATCCCCTTCTCCTGAGATTTGACCATCTCTGCCAAAACTTCCCTGGACTGAAAATGAATATTCCACGGGACCGTCACCACAATGGCTAGCCACCAAAAACTAGCCCCGCCGATAACCCAGTCTAAAAAACTACCTGCGGGGATATGAAACCATTGCAAAACAGAAAAGACCAGTAGCAAAAACAACCCCAGCCCAGCGCTGGAGCCCAGAAAAAAGTTTAGCGGCATGGGTTGACAGAGAAACGTTGCCCCGATATTGGCCGCTCATAGCGTTAGCAAAGCTAAGGACTGTGCTAGTTTTCGCAGCTTCACACCCATCAGGAAGAGGCCGCTCTTTTCAACAGATGCTTCTCACCAACATATTTTTAGGGGCAGGTGGGGCTGCAAATCGTAACCTTGCCCCTGCTGCTCCTGGTCAAAACCAATTTCCATATAAGGCTGGTCACCGGGCAAAACCTGAAGCGTCTTCACCTGGGATACAACCATCTGTAGGGTTTCTGAGAGTATAGGTTGGGGGGTACAAATTTTCACCGCTGATATGTTTTGCACTCCGATCGGATGTGAGACAGCATTAAGTTTGGGGTTGGCCAGATCTCTGGCAAAATCTAAGTAAAATGTCAAAGGTTCAGCGATATCCGCAGCATTATCCCCAATCCATATCGACAAGGACTCAGGGAGATAGTCCGGTGTGTAAGGCGACCCCGGAAACGGTTTTTGATCGGGCCTAGGGCCAGCCGGTCGCAGCGCTATCCCAAATGGCGAAGCCCCCTGGCCTTGGTTTTGCCAGCGTTCCCAAAGCCTTAGCGGATAAACCCTCTCACTCCGCACCTCGGCTTCGTCATGCACCCAGAGCAGCTCTAGCATGCCATTAGCAAAGAAAAAGCGCCGATTGGCTGTACCCTGCCCTGGATGCACATTGGCAGGCCCTTCTGATAGCCCCGCATTAATCAGATAGTCTGCTTCAGGGGCACCAACCTCTGACCAGATAAAGAGATGGTCTAATTCAAATGCCATAGAATCTCTTTTCTACCGTTTTCCTTTATTAAATTTTGCCTGCAAATCCGCTAAGGTCGCCGCCGACTGCCCTTGCCTTTTGCCTTGACTCCCTGGCTCTTTGACTTTCGATCCCTTGGGTTTTGGCCCCTTCCCCTGACTGGGCTTCCCCTGAGAGATCTCGCCCTTCGCCTTTCGCCCTTCCCCTTTGACCCTTTCTGCCGCTTCCCCCGAGCGCATCGACAATCCGATCCGCTTCAGCGACTGATTCACCTCCATCACCCGCACCTTTACCACCTGCCCCACCTGGACAATCTCTTTGGGGTCTTTGACGAACCGATCCGCCAGTTGTGACACATGGACCAGCCCATCCTGGTGGACGCCAATATCTACAAACGCGCCAAAGTTAGCTACGTTGGTGACCACGCCCTCCAGCTGCATGCCCGCTTTGAGATCGCTAATCTCATTGATACCTTCTTTAAACTCGGCATAGGTAAACTGGGCACGGGGGTCGCGACCGGGCTTCTCTAGCTCGGCTAAAATGTCGCGTAAGGTGGGCACACCGACGGTGTCGGTGACGTATTGATTGAGATCGATCGTGTTGAGTTTGCCTGCCGCCTGGGAGATTTTCTCAAGGGGGACGGCGATATCAGTGGCAATGGTTTTCACCAGATCATAGCGCTCAGGATGAACTGCGGTATTATCGAGGGGATTTTTGCCATTGCGAATGCGTAGAAACCCGGCAGCTTGCTCAAAGGCTTTGGGACCAAGCTTGCTCACCTTGAGAATCTCTTTGCGACTTTGAAATGCGCCTTTGTCATTGCGGTAAGCGACAATGTTGTTGGCCACCGCTGGAGAGACCCCCGAGACATAGGTCAACAGCTCCCGGGAGGCCATATTCAGATCGACGCCAACGTAGTTAACGCAGCTCTCCACGGTCTCGTCGAGCTTTTGCTTGAGGCGTTTTTGGTCTACATCGTGCTGATACTGGCCTACGCCGATGGATTTGGGGTCGAGTTTCACCAACTCTGCTAGAGGGTCTTGCAGCCGTCGGGCAATGCTGATCGCGCCGCGCACGGTGATGTCGAGATCGGGGAACTCGGCGATCGCAACCTCACTGGCCGAATAGATCGATGCCCCCGATTCATTCACCATCACCTTAATCGGCGGCTTTCCAAGGGCTTTGAACACTTCAGCAACAAAGGCATCGGTCTCGCGGCTGGCAGTGCCGTTGCCGATGGCGATCAGCTCAATATTGTGTTTCTCGATCATCTGCTGAAGGGTTTTCGCCGCTGCCTGTCGTTTGCCCTCCCCCGTATGGGGAAAAATCGCTTGATATTCCAAAAACTTGCCGGTCTCGCTGATGGCGGCGACTTTACAACCCGTGCGAAAGCCCGGATCGATACCCAGGGTCGGCTTCATCCC
>JBCDDJ010000722.1:0-2502 GCA_039180385.1 Cyanobacteria bacterium P01_G01_bin.38
CTCCAAAAACGTCCGCGCTTGAGTTTACCCACGGATAATCCTTATGACTTCAACAAGTGACTTGAACCAATGATGAATGCAAACAAGCTGTAGGCTAGGTAGATGCGGTAGAGGAACCCCCAAAGGGATAGACGCTAATTAACTTCAGCTAAAAGCAGCCTGATTTCGGCTGATGCTGAAGATAACACATTGAAGGCGCTACGCTTGGTCAGAAAGCGTTAGCATCAAGCTTTTTTAATTACGTAAACCCCCTCCCCCTGCCCCGCTGCCCCCGCTGCTTCCTCTGCCCCGTTCTTTTACTGGGACTTTATTGTCGTGCCAACTCAGCATCCAACACCTGACGGACGGTCTTTAAAAGGGCCTCAGTCGTATAGGGCTTAGGTAAAAAAGCTTGCACCTGTTGGGTCGGGGTTGGATCAATATGGTCGCCGGAGACGAGACCACTGGTGGCCATGATTTTGAGCTGGGGGTTGAGATGCCGTAAGGTCTGGATCAAGGTTGTCCCGTCCATGATGGGCATCATCATATCTACCAGCACAGCTTTAATCTCTGACTGATACTGGGCGTACTGGGCGATCGCACTAGCCCCACTGTGGGCAACCAGGACCTGATAACCGTAGGTTTCTAGCGTGATTTGAGTGGTTTCACAAATCCTGATTTCATCATCCACAATCAGCAATCTCTCCCCTTGGCCCTGGGGCAATGCCTCTGACGAGAGGGTTGGGCTAGGGGTTGCTTTGATTGCCGGTAAAAAGACTTGAAATTCTGAACCTTTGCCTACTTCGCTAGACACTTGAATAAAACCGCCGTGGCTTTTGACGATAGTGGCCACGCTGGATAGACCGAGCCCCGTCCCGTGGCCAGGATCTTTAGTGGTAAAAAAGGGATCAAAGATTTTGTCTAGCTGCTTAGGGGGCATGCCCATGCCCGTATCTGTAACCGTAATGACGATGTAAGGCCCTGGTTTAATATCTAGATGCTTTTTAGCAAGGGCTTCGTCCAGAGTGGTGTTCTCAGCTTTTAGGGTTAAGCATCCGCCGAGGGGCATGGCATCACGGGCGTTAATGCACAGATTCATCAGCACTTGGTGGAGCCGGGTGGCATCGCCCCTGATTGACCAGAGATGAGCGGCGACGTGGGTCTCCAGTTCAATGGTTTTGGGAAAGGTCTCTGCAATGATCTTTTGGGTTTCCTTTAAGACTAGCTGATCGATTTGCAGCTCATGGTGCTCACCCTGGGTGCCCCGCGCAAAAGCCAGGATTTGTTGGGTGAGGGCGGCGGCGCGGGCCGCGCTCGATTGTAAAACGCTGAACAGCTGCTGATCTTGCGGGTCGGCGTCGGCGTGTTTATGGGCCAAAATCTGGGCAGCCCCTAAGATCGGCGTCAAAATATTGTTGAGGTCGTGGGCAATGCCGCTGGCCAGGGTGCCGACGCTGTCGAGACGCTGCGATCGCAGCACCTGCGCTTCCAGATTCTTTTTTTGGGTAATGTCTGTGGCGACTTCAAAAATTGAGACAGGCTGGCCCGTGTCATCTCGCACCAGAGTCCAGTGGCTTTCAATAATGACCTTGCCTTGGGCTTTGGTGTAGTTCTGGATTTCGCCCTGCCATTCTCCGGTGGTCATGACGGTCCGCCAGGCCTCTGTCAGCTGAGCGGCATCGCCCTGCAAAAAGTCAGTCACCTTGCGACCCAATACTTCATCGGCTCGCCATCCATAAATGCGCTCGGCGGCTTTGTTCCAAAAAATCAGGGTGTTGTTGAGATCGCTGACCAAGATCGCGTCCGTGGCAATATCCAGCAGGGTGGCTTGCTCTTGCAGGGTCTTTTTTACCTGATTTCTCTCAATGGCATGGGCCAGAATATTTGTAATCGCCTGCAAAAAGTTGACATCGTCCTGGCTAAATACCCGTCGCTGGGTGGCGTGGATGCCCAAGATGCCAAAGGGTTGTGCTTTGCCGGGGATGAGAATACTCATGCCGCTGACCACCCCATACTGTTGCAACAAGGCAGGTCCGCTAAAGCGGGGGTCTGTGGCCAGGTCCTCGACCAGCACCGGGTCTGATTGCAGCAGTGTATAGCTCGCCTGGGAGTCAGGCTCCGTGGCACTGATAGCAGATTGGCCGACCACCAGGTCTGGCTTCCAACCGATGCCTGCTCGGAGTTGCAACAATCCCTGGTCAGGCAACAGCTCTAAAATCTTGCAATACTCCATCTGCAGCGTTTGGGCCAGGGTGGTGACAGCTTGATGCATCAGGGCCTCTAAACGGTGCTCCGCCAGTGCATATTGACCTAACTCAGCCACGGCAGCTTGCTGACGCGCCCTCAGCTCCAACACTTTCTGCGTTTGGGTCCGCTCTAGCTCTGAACTGGCCCGAGCTGCGAAAATCTTGAGCACTTCTTCGGTGAGTTCGGGGGCTTCTAGCGGTCGACAGCTTAAAATGCCCAAAATCCCTAGTACTTGTCCGTGGCCATCTACGAGCGGCATCCCGACATAGCTCTCAA
>JBCDDJ010000723.1:0-2496 GCA_039180385.1 Cyanobacteria bacterium P01_G01_bin.38
CTTCTTCTTCGTCATAGCTATCGGCGGCTTCATTCAGGATGGTCAGCATGGCTTTGATATACAAGACACTCACCACTACCCCGATGATGATAAACAGAATCGTAATGGGGGATAGTGCCTGCCCAGACGCACCGCTAGCTGCCTGTACGCTGGGGGTAAACGCCAGCGCCAACGCAGTTGCGATCGCACCTATCACAAAGTATTTACCCTTACCTAGAAAGTGGTTGAAAGCTTGCATAGTGTGTATTCTCTCTTGACGTGTTTTAGAATTGGTTTGGGTGAGTACGCTGCGCTGGTGAACAGGTGAATAAGCCTGATCTAATCCGCCTAGCCTCTAGAATTACCTCTCGGACCTTGCCATCTCACCCCCTCACCTTATTCTTAGATATCCTTAACCTGCTTCAACGAAGCATAATCGAACAAATGAGTATTCGAGATGCCCATGGCAATGGGGACAATGGTGCTGATGCCCAGGATGATCAAGGTGCCCGCTAACTCACCGACGACCATGCGCAAAGGCATACCGATGGCAATCGCAGCGATGGTGCCCCAGATAAACCCACCGGCTGTCATCTTGCGCCAGAAAATGGCCAGCATCAGCGGCACCAGAATGGCGGTGCGGATGGCATAGGTGGTTAAAACAATGGTTACAAAGTCCACCCCTGACAGGACGACCCCGAGGGCAATCACCGCCGCAATTAGCATTGAAGCACGGGTCAGGCGAAACAGTTTTTGATCGTTAATTTGGGGTGCCATCGGTTTGACAACATCAATGGCCGCCAGGGAGCTCAGAGAAGATAGCGCGCCGTCCATCGTGGAGTAACAGGCCGATAGGATGACAAACACATACGTATAAACTAGCCAGTTGGGTAGACCGATGTGAGAAATCACAAAAGGCCCCACCGCTGCGGCATCATTCCCCAGGTTGGCTGCCAGATCTACATTGAGGGCGATGCCTACCAGGCCCAAAATACCGAGACAAATGGGAATGGGGTAAAACCAGGCCCCTGCCCATAAAAAGGTACGTCCCACCTCTTTCGGCTTTAAGCCCCAAACGACTTGCCAGAAAGATTGACCGGCTAATGTGGCCGTCAACAAGCCTAAAGCCAGGGTAATCCCAAAGGCGGCTGGGACGTCTGCTCGGCTGACCGATAATAACTCTGGGCCTTTGTCAGCCACCGCAGACCAGATCGGGGCGGGGCCACCAAAGTGACTTAGCACGGCCATGAGCACCACAGAGGCGGGCACGGTGATAAACAAAGTGGTCAGGGTTGAGGTCGACATAGACGCCCAAAGACCCCCCATCATGCTGTAGATCAGGACGATTGCGATCGCAATCACCGCAACCGTTGCCTGGGGCATACCAAACACGGTTGAGATCACCAGAGAGGTCCCCTTTAAATTGATAATGATCTCAATCAGAGAGCCAAAAATTAGACCCACCGTGACCACAATGCGAGCCAGTTTAGCGCCATTAAATCTTGAGCTAACAAACTCTCCCATGGTGTAACCATGGGGCATTTTCTCACGTAGCTGTTTCGCAAACGGGATCACTGCAATCACCGCCAAACCGTTGGGAACTGTAAACCACCACAAACCTGACAGGCCAAAGTTATACGTCATCGCGGCCGACATCATTACAGCCATCGCCCAGGTCCAAACCGAAATCAGCCCAGCGACCCCAAACCCAAACCCTAATTTACGACCCGCGATAATAAAGTCATGGGTGCTTTTCACCAACTTTGACTTGACGTAAAAAGCAACCCCTAGCGAAATCAGACCCAGCAGCAGCAGCATGAAAATACCCTGCACTGGAGCCAACGCAGGGTTGGGCACCAACTCTATATCCAACATAATGTCTCCCGAGGTTTGCTGTGAAAAAGGGGGGTAAAATCTTGGCGCTAACTTAATCAGGAAAACCTAAGCAAATGCCTTCTCGCCGATAGCAAAAGAGAAAGATTTTCTGTTCCTTTAAGGCCAGAGTATCAGCTACCCCTTGAGGCGTTGTGTAGAAATATACATAATCACCAGTCAGCTATTACGGTATGGAATACTGTGGATATTTTGAAGAGTTTGGTATCTATCATCACCAAATAGAATCTAGCTAGACAGCCTTGATCATGCAGGCGTTTCTGCGAATGAAACGCCGACCATACTGTCTCGAGTCACCAGTGGGATAAGGGTCTCCTCGTTCCAGCCCTCAGTCCCTGCGGGTCGAAGTGGAATCACTAAATATCGGGTATCGGCATTGCTATCCATCACGCGGACTTCGACCTCTGCTGGAATAATTGTGCCAAAATCCTCCTCCAGGACGCCTCTAGGATCGACGACAATCCGATTTCGATAGGCTGTGCTTTTATACCACGAGGGTGGGTGATATCCGAGAATTGCCCTGGGATAGCATGAGCACAGGGTACACACAACCACATGGTGAACTGACGCGGTATTTTCAACCACTTCGAGTCGCTTGATTTCAACCGTGTCAATGTCCATTTC
>JBCDDJ010000724.1:0-2489 GCA_039180385.1 Cyanobacteria bacterium P01_G01_bin.38
CTGTGAGAGCGCCTGCACCGTCAGCCCCAGACGACCTAAGTCGGCCTGAGCAACCTCCACGACGATCTCCTCATCAGGCTCCCCAAATAGCTCTACGCTGTCTGTCCCTGGGAGATTTTTGAGCTGATCCTCTAAGCCCTCAGCCACCCGCCGCATAATGGCGTAATTCGGCTCTGTGCCCAACTGCCAGGTGAGTCCAACAATCAGAGCATTCGCTTTGACTTCCTGATCCTCATACTCAGGCTCACTCGCCCCGGTTGGCAACTCGGGGGTGGCGTCCTCTAACTGACTGCGAACCTTTGACCATACAGGCTCCACATTGGCCACCGTTTCTTTAAGCTCGACGGTCACCACTGATACCCCAGGGCTTGACGTTGAGCTGAGCGTGTCAATTTCTTCAATGTCAGACAGTTCTTCCTCAATTTTGTCAGTGACCAGCGACTCGACCCGCTCGGCACTGGCCCCCGGAAAGAAGGTGGTGATAGTCGAAACCCGCTGGGTGATCTCCGGATCTTCTAATCGAGGCAGTGTGAGGAATGCGGATAGGCCCCAGACAACCACCAGGGTCAGGGTGAGGAAGAGGAGTTGGCGGTTGCGGTAGAAGAGGTTGAACATGGTGTGAAAGGGGTAAGGGCGAAGGGGAAAAGGGGTGGGACGGGTTTTCCTCTGCTCTGAAGATACAAGGGTGAGCATTGCCCACATGGAGCGGGTAGGGGCAATTCCTTTTGGTTGTCCAAGGCAGGATTTATGTCATTAATCAAGACCCCTGTAGGGGCGTCACGGTGTGTGCCCAAGGGAGGATTGAAAACCTTTGATCGAGAATTCCGTGAAAACCATTACGGTTCAGTCGCCCGTACCAATTGCCCCGGCACAATCCGATGAATGCCGCTAGTAATCACGGTCTCGCCCGGTTGCAGCATGCCTCGCACAAAGATGCGATCGCCCTCGGTGTAGAGCACCTCAACGTCTCGACGGGCGACTTCGTGGGTGTCTTCTGTGGGGGTCGTTGAATCCTCTACTTCATCCAACACGTAGGCTGTCCACAGCCCGCGTTCGCCTTCGACCAGGGCGTTTGTGGGCAGCCAATACCCGGATTCGGGTTGAGTTTCCTCCAAGACAAGGCGAGCAGTGGCTCCAATCGTAGGAGTAGCGTCGTTTTCTAAGGTCAGCACCACGGTGACGGTTTGACTGGTGCTGTCTAACTCCGGCAACAGCGCCGTTACTGTGGCGGGATACGTGCGACTGTTAACCTCTATCGACTGCGCGCTGTCCAGGGTAAGCCGGTTGGCAACATTGGCAGGTATCCCAATCCGAGCCTCAAGAGCACTGCCCTCCACCAAGCGCAACACGGTTTGGCCTGAGCCGATGACAACACCTTCATCCACCAAACGCTTTGAAACCCGTCCGCTAAAAGGGGCGTAAATCGTGCTTTTAGAAAGGGAGACGTCAATGCTTTTCAGGGTGGCATCGAGCTGCTCAACCTGGGCATCTTGGGCAGTGACCTGCTCAACTCGTGTACCCGCTTGCAGCTCATCCAACTGGCTTTGGGCCTGCTGCAAGCGGTTAGCCAGGGCATCTGCTGAGAAGGCTCGCTCATCGAGTTCTTCCCGAGAAATCGCCCCTTGGGCGTAGAGATTTTCGCGGCGCTGCTGCTGTAGTCGAGCTAACTCTACCTGAGCCTGGAGATCTTGCACGGCAGCCTGGGCGGCGGCAATGTCTTCTACCCGAGGGCCTTGCTGGAGTTCCTGGAACCGAGCCAGGGCCTGTCGTCGCTGGGCTTCGATTTGCTGACGCTGGGCTTGCAAACTGCGGATATCTAAGCGGGCTATGGGGTCACCTGCGTCTATCCAGTCCCCTTCATCGACCAGGATTTCGACCAGCGTACCGGCTTGCTCAAAGCCAAGGTCGCTGCTGCGCCGGGCGACGATCTCGCCGGTATAAGTGCGGCTGATGCGGTAATCGGTGGCGGACTCTAGAGTCTGGGTCTTGACGGGGAGGATTTGTGGGGCAACTGTTTCGGGAGCATCGGTCCCCTTGGCACGAGCTATCGCAAAAACTGGCCCTACGATCAGCAAGACCAGCAAGAGACCATACCAGCGTAGTTTTCGCCGGGAGGATACAGCCAGTATGTCAGACAAATTGGCTGCAAGGGGGCCATCAGCTGAAGCTACTAAATCAGCAGATTGAGCATTTGAGATCGCACTAGCCTGGGTCGTTGACGTATCTAGGAGCGTTGACATATCTGGGTTCATGGCTCGATGCTCACTTTATTGCTGGCGTAATCTGGCGGGGTGTCCGTGCATTTGATGGGCGGGCGGTTGGAAACCGCGCCTAATATGTACGAAGTCCGGCTTGTATGTCTAGAGAGGGTAACGGACTGGTTATCAACCGGTTTCTATATTCAATTTGTTTATAGTCAATTTGTTTATATTCAACATGTTGCTTATTGCTATTTAGCGTATACTCAACATGTTGGATATGTCAATTAA
>JBCDDJ010000725.1:0-2485 GCA_039180385.1 Cyanobacteria bacterium P01_G01_bin.38
ACGACTAATGATTTTCCAGCATGGGAGGTGGTGCCGACCACCATGATTGCCTTCATTCAGTGCTTCCCCCTAGTGTCAAATGAGTGTGCCATGATCTATTCTCTGAACTTACCCAAAACTTTACACAAATCTGCTATCGCATTTGCTCAAATCTGCAGGTTTTTGGGCCTTTAAGGTGATTGACAAACGCTGCTAACTTAACCAGTTAGGTAATCTCAGCCATCGATTTGCAGCGTCGTGTAAATAATCCAGTAAACTGGCACTCCAATCCGGATGACCTTGGGCTTTCCAACGATTCAACAGCTGACGCCCCAGGGGGGTCAACCGAAAGCTATCGGTCAGCCCCTGCCCATCGACTTCTCGTCTAAGCACCCCCACTGACATGAGCCAAGTGAGCTGATCGTCTGCGGATAATTCTGAGAGTGGCTTTTGGGTGTAGCCATTGTAGCTGCCTTGATCATCTTTGATCGCATTGAGGGAGATGCTTTGCGATCGCATATCCTCCAGCAGTTTCATCCGAAACGGTGAACATCGCAGCGCCCGCTCAGCCCGTTTCAGCACTTCGCTCGAATATTGAATTGACCCCGGCTGGGAAATTTCCATGCTGGCCTGGCTTGCACTTACGTTGCATCTAAACCACATCCAGTTTGAAAACTTGAGTTTTTCCCTTAGGGCAAACTACAGGTCTGGATGTGGCCAAGGTTTATTACTTGATTTTAATCAGTAAACCGGCACAAGCAATGCATCGAAATTAAACTGGGGTGCCAGGATTCGAACCTGGGAATGGCGGGACCAAAACCCGCTGCCTTACCGCTTGGCGACACCCCAAAGCTTTGGCTCATGTATATTAGCAGTTTTTGACGGTGATGTGTCAAGGGTGGGCTCTCCTGAATTTTGGTATGGTTAAAAACGGCTTGGCACTCTGAGTCTCAGGGTATAGACCCTCGTACAGACCCTTTTAACTTTTCTGACAACACCTGATGCCGACTTGCTCGACCGATTTTCAACCTGCCTGGTGGTGTGCTAACAATCATCTTCAGACGATTGCTGGGGTTGTGTTGCGAAATTTTCCCAGGGTGGCAGTTCAGCGTCAGCGGTGGGATACCCCAGACGGGGATTTTATTGACCTTGATCGGCTGCCTGGGAAAGCGCACGACAGCCCTCGGTTATTGATATTGCATGGCCTGGAAGGATCGTCAGGCTCTAAGGATATTCGCCACTTGATGGCAGCAGCTCACCAGATGGGGTGGGAGAGCATCGGCATGAATTTTCGCTCTTGTAGTGGCGAAATCAACCGATTAGAGCGGGCCTATCACGCGGGGGAAACGGCGGATTTGGCCTGGGTGATTGAGCAGTTACTGGCAGAAGATAGTGAGCGGTCCCTCCTCTGTATAGGCATCTCTTTGGGGGGCAACGTCCTGCTCAAGTATCTGGGCGAGCAAGGTCAGGCTGTGCCTGATCAGCTGCGAGGGGCGGTGACCATCTCCACGCCCTTTAATCTAAATGCTGGGGTTGTTTACGTTGAGCAAGGGTTTAGCCTGCTGTATGTGCAGCGGTTTGTCAGAAGTCTGAAGCGCAAAATTTTTCAAAAGTTAGAGCGCTATCCCAATCTGGTCGATCCGCAGGCGCTAAGCGAGGTGAAAACAATATCTGATTTTGATCAGTTGTTTACGGCGCCCATCCACGGATTTCCTGACGCAGATACCTACTGGCGCTCGTCGAGTTCTATTCATTTTTTGCCATCCATTCGCTGCCCAACCCTGCTGATTAATGCCCAGGACGATCCGTTTTACCCCCCCAATGCGCTTCCTTATCAGCAGGTGGCCGAGAGTGATTTTTTGACGGGTCTATTTCCCAAACATGGCGGACATGGGGCCTTTATTGAAGGGGGGTGGCCGTTTCGGCTCAGTTGCTGGGCGCAGCAGCGGGCGCTCAGTTTTTTGCAGGAAACGCTGTCGGCGGTTGGGCCGGTTGAGTTGATAGAGACAGTTTAGGAAAAGATGAGGAGCAGAGGGGGTAGGGGGGCAGGGGAGCTAGGGAAGAAGACGCGGGGATGGGGGGACGCGGAGATGGGGAGACTGTAGGGGCTGGCCTTGTGCCTGCCTGGCGCGGTATATTCGCAACCTACCGAGTCTTCCCTTCGCCCTTCCCCCTTCGCCCTTTCCCCATCATCCTTTAAATTGGGGAAACTATGTTTCTCGAGTCGCTCCAGCTTCAGCAGTTTCGCAACTACCCAGGGCAGATTGTCGAGTTTCTCGCCCCGAAAACGATTTTGCTGGGCGAAAATGCTCAGGGCAAGTCGAATTTGCTGGAAGCGGTCGAGCTGCTGGCGACGCTGAAGTCTCATCGAACTAGTCGCGATCGCGACCTCGTGCAAGACGGGGCCACCACGGGTCAGATCAAAGCCCGCCTTAAGCGCGACCTGAGTATTGCCAACTTAGAGTTGGTCCTCCGCAGCGGCGGACGGCGTACCGCTGCTGCGGAG
>JBCDDJ010000726.1:0-2477 GCA_039180385.1 Cyanobacteria bacterium P01_G01_bin.38
CCGCCGTCGTTGTTGTGCCGCCACCGCAGGCAGCTAAGCCTGCCAGCAACGCTACCAATGAAATCGAGTAAGCAACGCGCATATTCTTACGGATTCTAAATATCATAGGACTCAAGTCACTCCCTCACCATGTGCAAAAATGTGATGCCTGGGAAATACGCCAAAGCGTGCGTATGCAACTGCATCCTAGCTGGAAAGTAGCGCTTGAAAGTAAAGGCCAGGTTAAGGGAAACGTTAAAAACCGCTCAAATCAACACACGTCTTCAAATCAGGAATGTGTTTTAGAAAACTAATTTTTTGTATCCTAGGTAACAATGCACTACGTCATCTACGACGGTTTATGTAATCTTTGTGTCACCCTCGTCAAGTTTCTAGAAGTGCTAGACGGCGGGCAGCGATTTCAGTATGTGTCGATGCAGGATGAAGCTGTCCTGGTTTCGCTTCAGGTTACCCCTGACGATTGCGAACTGGGCATGATTTTGATCAATGTCGAGCACCCCGAACAGCGATGGCAGGGGAGCGATGCCGCCGAAGAGATTGGCCGCATTCTTCCCTTTGGGGCGATCTTTGTTGGGGCCTATCAAGCTCTGCCAGGGGTTAAGCGGACCGGCGATCAATTCTACGCATTTATTCGTGATAATCGATACAGGCTTTTTGGTAAGCGTCAGCAAATATACGGATCAATCTACCCTGTTTGTAACACGGACCGTTGCGATCGCTATTTCCCTAAGGCCCCGCAAAAATAGCCGCACTCAAATCGCGGCGACTGAGGGAATATTTAAAGCCTCGCTGCACATCGCTGCCATCGTCAGCAGCGCCGATGTAGCGCACCAAAATCGAGTCAACCTCTAGCACAATATCCGCTTCCCAGGCAGGCCGCTGCACATTCCATCGGTTGAGCTCTGAGGTGTCTTGTTGGCAGCCCTCATCGATAAGCCAGGCCTCGATGTCAGGGAGTGGGTGGTTGTAGAGCGGGGTTTCGGCGGAGGGGAGGGACATGGGGTGGAGGGTAATGGGTCGTGGGTGGAGGGTCGTGGGTGGTGAGAGTCTTAGGGGGCAAGGTTCCCTTGTCTTTATCAAGCCATTCTTCGACCTATGTATCTTGGCGTCGTGAAGATCTTAGCGCTGTGGGGCAGGTTCACCAACCCTCATGGCAAAAATGGATAGGGCTTCGCCTCTGTGCCCTGGGGTGCATCCTCAACCTCGGTCGGTCCATCCAAATCAATCTCAAACGTGACCTCATCAGACGTAGACTCAACAGAGGCCCCCGGCAAAGAAAAAGGCATTGTTGTGATGTCTCCTTTGGTAAAGCCCATCAACATCACCAGGGCTAAGCAGGCTGCAAACGTGACCCCCAAGATAAACAAGGCAAAAATTTCGCCTGCTGAGAGGGGGCGATCGGTCGGGTCGAGATACAGATGTTTTGACTGGTAGGACTTCCCCCGTTTTACCGGCTCGTTGAGATCGGTGGGGGCCTGAATCACATGGATGCGTGAATAGCCCAACTGCTGGTCGTAGAGCAGCCGCTTCTCGGGACTGCTGAGGGTGGCATAGGCTTCGTTGAGGGCCTGAAATTTTGCAGTGGCGACTGCATCGGGTAGCTCAGTCGTATCGGGATGATAGAGCTTGCTGCGATCGCGATAGGCCCGACGAATTTGTTGCACCGAGGCACCGGGTTTGATCCCAAGCAACGTGTAGTGGTTTTCAGTCTGACCAATCTCTGACATACGTGTCATCAAGCTGCTTCCCAACAATGAGCCCCGCGGGTGAGGCGAATCTGAGCCAGGGTAAATACGACCGGAATCACCCGAGTATAGTTAGTGGCGATGGCCCGCCAGCCTAAATCCGCAAAAAACCAGGTCCAGAGGGCTGGCCCCAATACCGCCAGTGCGCCGCGAACTGCTCCGTATCGGGCTGCATTGATAGCCATGCCCCGAGAGGCAAGATTGATAGCGGCGCGGCTCTGAACTTTGGTGACCAAACTGGCGGTGCCCCTTAGCGTTTGTCGGGCGATTTGATAACGGGCCAGACTCAGGGCAAACTGGCGAGCCACCTGCTTGAGTACCCAGGGTCGTACCACAGAGCTAACCGCCAGGGCGCTCCCGCCCTTGAGCAAGAGCCCTACTGGATCTTTTTGCAAAGCGGGGATTTGCTTGACTAAATCAGACTGCGCCAGGGCTTGCTCCAGCTGACGTTGCAGTTGTTGCTGATCGCGCTTGGGTAGCTTGTGCCAGGTTTTTTCGGTCAGCTTAAGAAACAGCTCGGCCTCTAGATCCGCGGTAGATAGTTGGCTGTCACAGGTAAGCTTGAGGTGGGTGTAAATTTGAATCAACACCTGGCGATAGCTAAAGCCATGGGTGCGACGTTGTAGCACCGTTAACCCATCTGCTGCTAAAAACCGAAAGCGCTGCTCTACCTGATCAAGTAAATGGGTGCGATCGCAACGCTGCACCTCAATTGGATCGGGCGTACACAAA
>JBCDDJ010000727.1:0-2466 GCA_039180385.1 Cyanobacteria bacterium P01_G01_bin.38
ACCTCCACCAGCGGAGCTTGCACCGTGCCCCCGGCTGAATCTTGCAGCGCATGGCCCTCAAGGCGCAGCTCGGTTGCCGCCCCAGTTGCCCCCTCACCTACTGTGAGATAAGAGCCCTTATCCAGAAATTTCTCATAGGTAAACGGCTCAATTCGCACCTCATAGCCCAGCTGCTCATAGGCCGCTTGCAGATATTGACTCGCCTCTTCTGCTGCCGCCGAGCCAGCCGCACGCGGCCCCATCGCCAACAAATCGTCCACAATTGATTGCACATCTGACTGCCCATCGGCGCGCGTCTCCGACATGCGCTCTGAGGTGCGAGCAGATCCAGCCTCGGGTTGGACTGTTTCAGGCCCAGTCTCTATCTCCGCTAGAGATGTCTGACTACACCCTAAAAGCCCCACTCCTAATGAAACCAACAGGCCACGACCGATCAGGCGATACCCTAATAATCTGCCCCTCTCAGGTAGAGACTTCCTTGGCGTTTGCTCTGCCCTATCAAGGGTAAATAGCCCGGATTTTGATTCATTCCGCTCGAGGAACATGACTTTGAAGCACTTTGACATCCTTTGATATATCCACTATGGGTCGAAAAAGTGACGCAAAAATGACGCCAGGCAGTCAGAGTCTCACCTCGACCTAAGGCATGTGGACATCAAATCGGCAATTCCACACAAAAAACACTGCCCTTGCCTGGCGTACTGTTAACCGTGAGCTGCCCCCCATGGGCCTCGACGATCTGCTGGGTAATCGAGAGGCCCAGACCAAAGCCGCCGGTTTCTCGGGCCCGAGCGGTATCTACCCGGTAAAACCGCTCAAAAATATGGGGCAAATCCTGGGCAGGTATGCCCACCCCCGTATCGGTTACCTCAATGATGGCCCATCGCCCCCGTCGGCGACATTGCAACGTAACCTCACCGTCCACAGGGGTATATTTAAAGGCATTGTCGAGCAGGTTACGGATAGCCTGCTGTAGCAGATCTACATCAACCCTGAGAGCGATGGGCTCAGCGGGCAGCTCAGCGCTGAATGTTAGATTTTGCCTATCGGCTAGCTGGCCATAGTCTACCCCCAGGGGTTTGAGCACCGTTGCCAGATCAACCTGCTTTAAATCTTGCGGGGCCAGTTGCCCATCGTGACGAGCCAAAAAAAGAAGATTATTAATCAGCTGACCCATGCCCTTGGCACTGGTGACAATCTTCTCAAGTCGCTGTTGCCGTTCGGTTGCTGAGCTGGCCAGCATTCCTACCTGGGCATTGCTCAAAATCGCGGCCAAAGGGGCCCGCAGCTCATGGGAGGCATCGGCGGTAAACCGTTGCAGCTGTCCATAGGAACGCTGAGTCGGTTGCATCGCCAGGCCGCTCAGCAGCCAGCCAACCCAAGCAATCAGCCCCAGGGTCAAAGGCACCCCAACCGCCAGCCAAAAACGGGTCAAATAGAGGCGCGCTTGCAACGGCGTGAGGGGGACCGCCACTTGCAAATATCCAATCACGGCCTCACCCTGCCGTACCGGTAAGGTCACCTGCCGCAGCCATAGCTTTTGGGAAGATAGCTGGGTCAATTGGGGCGTCATCGCCTCAGGGTCCATCGGCACAGACCCAGGCGCTACCGACACCGTCTGAAAGCCTGTTTTGAGCCTAGGGGAGAGTGGCTTTTTATCTGTTGTGTACTGAATCAGCCGCCCATCAGCGTTGTACCAGCGTAGATAAGCAATCCCTGCTGCGGATTTAATATCTGGCCCAGAGCTGGCATCAGCGAACCCCATTTGCTCAACCTGCCACTGGCCCTGATCGGCACTGTACTCTAGCTCAGCGGCTAACCGCCGAGCCTGACTCTGTAACCGCTGATCAAAATTTGCCTGTTGACTGGTGACCTCTCGGGCATAAACAGCGGCAGCAAACAACACCAAAATTGTCCCCATTGAGAGCGTAAACCCCGCCGCAATCCGCCGCCGACTACGAAGAAACATGGAAGGTCTCCTGGTCACTGGCTATCGCCTGTGGCGGCCCGAGGCGATAGCCAATGCCATAGATTGTTTCTAACCAATCACGGGCTCCAATCGCTGCCAGTCGCTGTCTGAGGCGACGCACCAGGGTGCTGACCGCATTACTTTCTGGTTCGCTGCCCCAGGCCCACAGGGCTTGTTCAATCTGGTCGCGGGTCAGCACCTGTCGAGGATGCCGCATTAAGTATTCCATCAGTTGAAATTCGCGGTTCGACAGAGACACGCTGCCCTGGTCACCTTCAAGGATCAGACTATCTAATTTGAGGGTCAAAGGCTCAAGCGTCAGCGCATCTCCCCGCCAGAGGGGTGAACGACGCCCTAGGGCACGCACCCTGGCCAGCAGCTCAATGATATCGACAGGCTTCACCAAATAGTCATCTGCCCCGGCGTCCAGGCCAGCGACCTTATCAGCGGTGGTGTCTTTGGCGGTTAGCATCAGCACCGGGGCGGTGTGCCCCAAA
>JBCDDJ010000728.1:0-2458 GCA_039180385.1 Cyanobacteria bacterium P01_G01_bin.38
ACAGTTTCCTTTACTGGGTGGCGATGATCTCTATCATCCAGAAATTTTGAAAGAGGGGGGAGAAAATGCTGAAGGATTAGTCGTGGCAGTCCCTTGGCATGTTTTGTCAGATGCTGATTCTGAGTTTGTGCAAGCCTCTCGTCAGCTTTGGGGCGGAGATGTGAGTTGGCGTACTGCCATGGCCTACGATGCTTTTGTCGCATTGGGGTTAGCCCGTACACAAGCACCTAGTCGGGAGGGCATTCAGGCGACTTTGGCCGAAACTAATTTTTCAGTGCAGGGGGCTACAGGGGAAGTTCATTTTTTGCCTTCAGGCGATCGTAATCGGGCTGCTCAGTTGGTTCAAATTCAATCAGGACAGCGTTCGAGCTTTGGATTTGACTTTATCCCCATTGATTAGAAAGCATATAGACGGCTGGAGTCTGGCGTTTTTTAGTCTGGCGTTTTTTAGCCTGACCTTCTGAAAGCCTTATAATTCAATTTTTCCACGGATTCTCAATAATCCAACTCTATTGAGAAAATAGACGAAAGAATAGGCGTTTCAGCGCTCAAAATAGCTCAGAATTTAAAATTTGCCAGAGTCCAGTAGACGACAATCCTGATTATGTAGAGTTTTTAGTTTTTTACAGATGTCTCAGAGGTTAGAGACTGATTTCATAGAACTTCGCTATAGAACTTCGCTACTGTAGGAACTATAGCTTTTGCGAAGCTGACTATGGAAAACTCTCATCCGCCCGAGACACCTCTTGATCCGCGAATCCCACACCCTCACAATCCACCCGATCATCCACCAATAGACGAGCAGGTTAAAGCCCATCCTGGTCAGTCGATGGGCGGTGGTCTATCTGTCATTCAATATTGGGCACAACATACCCTTGCCCCAGAGGGGCCGCAGGTTTGGAAAACACTGCTTCACAAGAGTGCCTGCCTATCTTGCGCGTGGGGGACTGGCGGACAAAAAGGCGGCTTTACTAACGAAATTGGTGAGAATGTGCAGCGCTGTATGAAAAGCGTGGAGTCCATCGTCGCTGAGCTACAGCCACCGGTCAAACTCCACTTTTTTGAGCAGCACTCCATCGAAGCGCTACAGCAACTCACTTCTCTAGAAGCAGATCGATTAGGACGCTTGAGTTTCCCTGCCATCTTGCGGGCGGGGTCATCGCACTATGAGCGCCTTAGCTGGGACGAGATATATGACCTGGCCGAAACCGCTTTTAGAAAACCGCCGGAGCGGGTCGCCTCCTATAGCTCTGGGCGGTCTTCCAATGAGGCGGCCTATTTACTGCAGCTGATGATGCGATCGCAAGGCTCCAATAACCTGGCAGACTGCTCCGATCTATGTCATCGACCCTCGACTGAGGGGCTGAGTGCGGTCTTTGGCTCGGGCACTTCCACCGTCAGTTTAGAGAGTCTCCAGCAGTCAGACTGCGTGGTGCTAGTGGGGTCCAATGCGCCTGCGAACCATCCACGCTTGATGAATGAGCTGATTAAATTGCGCGATCGCAACGGCACCGTCATTGTCATCAACCCCGTCCGCGAAATCGGGCTGGTCAAATTTGGCTCACCGTCCTTCCCCGTTAAGTCGCTCATTCCCGGCTCCGACATTGCCAACTTATTTCTGCAGCCGATTCCCGGCAGCGACCTGGCCATTTTCATCGGCATCCAAAAGTCTTTGATAGACCGCAATCTCGTCAATTATGCCTTTTTGAAAGCCCATGCAGACGGATGGGAAGCGATTGTCAGGCAGGCCCATGCCACCCCCTGGACGCTGATCGTTGAGACCTGCGGCATCAGCAAAGCCGACATCGAAGCCGCCGCCACCCTGATTAGCCAGGCCAAAAGTACGGTTTTCGCCTGGGCCATGGGCATTACCCAACAGGCCAACGGCGTTGATAATGTCTGCGGCATTGCCAATACGGCTCTACTCACCGGCAACGTCGGCAAGCTGGGGACCGGAGTGATGCCTATTCGCGGCCATTCAAACGTGCAGGGGTTTGGCTCGATGGGCGTTAAGAATGAACTCAAACCTGCCCTGCAAAAAGCCCTAGAGAAACTGCTGGGCCGCTCCCTCAACCGTGAACCGGGATACCATGCCCGCGCCTTGATCGAAGCCGCTGATACAGGCAACGTTGATACGCTGCTGTGCCTGGGCGGCAATCTGTATGCCGCCAACCCTGACCTGGCCCAGGCAAAACGCGCCCTTAGTCAGATTGACACCATTATTTATTTAGCCACCAAGCCAAATCTCGGCCACTTCCACGGGCTGGCTCGACAAAATACGCTGATCCTCCCTGTCTTTAACCGCTTTGAGACCCCCCACAAAACCACCGTCGAGTCCGGCAACAATTTTGTGCGGCTAAATGACGAAGGCAAAACCCATCTCAAAGAGGCCGATCTGGTGGCCGAAGTCCACTTCTTGACTGAGCTGGCCCACAGGCTGCATGGTCCCTCCCCCATC
>JBCDDJ010000729.1:0-2451 GCA_039180385.1 Cyanobacteria bacterium P01_G01_bin.38
AAACGGTGAGGAAAGGGGTGAAAGGGGAAGGGCGAAAGGTGAAGGGGGATTAGTCGTAGGTTGGGTTACCACATTACCTGAATCTTTCTGATTTATCAGCTAATCCAAACCCAATACCTCAGAATCTATCCCAGCAATAACGCAAAGCCGTCTCTATCGAATCACACATGCCCTACAGTCAGTTCAAAACCCTGAGTCAAGCCCTTGATGCATTTGAGCTAGATCTTCAGGAACAGGGGTTTTTTCCAGACATTAAGCCCATTTCACCCTCTAAAGTGCTGTCAAGCTACCTCGAAGATACCTTACCCATCGTCTCGATTACCGGGAGTGAAAAGGCCAGATCGGAAGGGATTATATACCCTGTGCTAACCGAAGTCCGGCGAGTTTTGCACAAGCAAATCTCTCTATTTTCGGGCGAAGAATTTAATGTAGATGCAGAACATGGGCTAAATGGCATCTGTGATTTTGTGTTGAGTCGCTCCCCCAAGCAATTGCTGATCCAGGCTCCGGTGGTGATGATGGCCGAAGCCAAACGAGCCGATTTGTCGATGGGCATTGGTCAGTGTTTGGCAGAGATGGTGGCTGCTCAGCGATTTAATCACCAAAAGATGTCTGCGATTGAGACCATCTACGGTTGCGTCACCAGCGGCAGTCAATGGTTGTTTCTGCGACTTCACAACCAGACCGTGACTATCGACCCGATTGAATATGCATTACCCCCCGTTGACCAAATTTTGGGCTATCTGGTTTGGATGGTCAGTGAAGGGTAGTGAGCTAGCCAGCCAGCCTGAGATGGTGAGGTGATTCACCCATTTAACCATCTCACCAGCGCAGCGCACTCACCAGCGCAGCGTACTCACCCACCCCTCAAAAAGCCCACCTTTAAGTCGTAGGCAGTATAGAGGGGTGCGATACAATAAATCTGCTCCCTATCACAGATAAGTCATGTCCCAAGGTACCGAGCCACGGGTGCGATGGACGACCGCCGATCTCGACCTGCTGCCTGAGAGCAGCAATCGCTACGAAATCATCGACGGAGACTTGCTTGTGACCAGAGCACCTCACTGGGGGCATCAGAGAGCGATTACCAACACAGCTGCTGAGCTTCGAGACTGGTCATATTCAACAGGGCTGGGTGAGACCGTGACAACCCCCGGTGTGATTTTCACAGAGGCCGATAATGTCATTCCTGATGTGGTTTGGATCAGTAAAGCTCGGCTGGCCACGGCTCTAGACGATGCCGGATATCTGACAGCTGCACCGGAGCTAATTGTTGAAGTGCTTTCTCCAGGAGTAGACAATGAGCGACGAGACCGGGAAACAAAGCTGAAGCTATATACCCGTCGAGGGGTGCAAGACTATTGGATTGTGGACTGGCGCTTAAAACAGATTGAAGTTTACCGGCGTCAGTCCGGGCTTTTGCAGTTGTTGGTGACGCTATTCCCAGGTGATACGTTAACCTCACCCCTGCTACCGGGTTTTGCCTGCGATGTGGACCGCTTGTTCTTGTAGCCTTCAACGACGCTAGCCGGTAGGCTGACTGGGCAGATAACCCTGATTTACTGTGTCGTCAGTCAGCGCGATCGCCTATCTAGCTTTTCAAGAAGTCGCCTTATCAACCGACTGCTCTGCTGCTATCGGATGCTCGTCTAGCCAAGAGAGTAAATCTGAGAGCGTCTCAAAATCTAGCAGAGCCTCCCCCAACTCTTCTAACAATGCCAGCGGCAGCGCCGTCACCCGCGCCTGAATATCTGCCGATAGCGGCCCCACCTGCCGATTGAGCAGCCTCAGTACTAGGGCCGCTTCGCCTTCTTGACGGCCTTCCTCGCGACCTTCTTCGCGACCTTCTTCCTTAGCCTCTTGATAGAACCGAGTTTCTTGTAGCGTTAGTCCGAGCATAACTTCTACCTCCTGCCGACTCATGTAGGTAAACCGATAGGCCAGAATAGTGGTGATTAAGTTTATTATGGCCTGCGGGTGGGTATCTAGCTCAGCTTCATTTAGACGATTGATTAAAGCACGAGCCTGCTGCGGTGCCTGGGCTTCGCTGAGGGTGGTCAGCACCAGCAACCCAACGCCCAAGGGCAACTGATTGGGTTCACCCAGCTCATCCACGTAAATTCGATGGACTTGGGGGCTATTGAGCAACACGTCATAGGGCAGCGTCGATGATTGCTCAGTAGAGCGGGTCGGGTAAATAACCACTGCTTGCCAGTTATCGAAGCGCTCTCGTTGGCGATAGAAGTAGAGAAATGACTCCCCAAAGAGGCGTTCATAAAGTTGGTCATCTGAGATCTTGCACCATTCTTGATAAGGCTTGTCAAATTGACGAAAATCTGGAAAAAAGGGCGTAACCAAAAACGAAAAAACGGTTATGCAAACCATTCTTCAACACGCCCAAGGGCTAGTGTATAGCCTCCTGGAACTGATGCCCAGTGTTTATCAAAAAGC
>JBCDDJ010000730.1:0-2449 GCA_039180385.1 Cyanobacteria bacterium P01_G01_bin.38
AATGACATTCGGGCACGCATCCGCATCCACCCAGATTTGCATCGAATTTGCCTGATGTGTAGTGCTAGTGGGTACGGTAGCAGATACTGTTGCCAGTATTGATAACGCTATAGCAAAAGATGGTGGCTGCGTTTTCTATATATCCGATCGACTTGAGAGAGGCATAGGATGATTAGATGGTGGTGCTTCGCGAAGTTCTTTAGTTGCTGGATTTGATCCATCAGATCGGGATTGTCACGCTTTTGATCCAGCACCTGAAGATAGTCGATGACCACAAGCGTTTCAGGGGATGCTGAAGCTAGCTGAGTAATGATGTAGTCGGCACAGATTTGGTCGGAGTCATCGACGAGAAATCTGTCAGAGAACATGCTTAGATTTTCACCTATAGTCTTGAAGCACGCAGCCACATCCGCCTGCGTAAAATCTAACGTGAAGAATGCGGCTTGATTGCCACGGCGCATAAACTTGATGGCGAGATCGAGGCTCAGTAGTGTCTTGCCTTGCCCCGGACGTGATCCTAAGAGTACGAGGTCACCAGGATGCAAGTGCGCTAGTAAAGTTGCAGTCGGCTTGTCCGAAGCCGCCTTAGCGGACAATAGGCTCCAAGCACTAAACCCCTCCCAATTTGCGATTCGGTTCAATGCCTGATGTAGTGGAATCCCCTTCTTGCGGGATAGGGCCTTAGCCTGTTGCTTGAGGATGAAAATAGGTGCAGAGAGTTTCATACAAACCTCCAATTTTGAGCTTCCCTCGCAGCCCCTCCTTATGCGATCGCTCAAATCTTTGGTTTGGATAAATGACTAGCCCTGCACGGCAAGTACTTTCCCTGCGGAGGGGGGCGGCACGGGCATCATGCCAAGAGCAATATAAATCAAAGTCTCTACGGATGGAATGGCAGGTTCAGTTGCTTGCAGAGGCTTTGCGATCCGTTGAGTGCGAGTGTTGTAAGAGGACGTTGGAATGATGCCTAACTATAGATTTGTGTCAGATCTGGTCGATAAATCCGCAATTCTGGATCTTACACGTCACTTTTGGGTAAATCGGGTGTTATATGTTGCTTCTGATAGTTAAGTATAAAAATTAGGGTGCTTATGTGTCACTTTTGACAGATTAAGCACCCATCCAGGGAAGTTGTATGTGTCTGCCATGGCACCACCCAAGCCATCTCGCCTGCTCGATCAAGTTTAGAGAAGTTGCTCGACTACGCACCAAGGAGACGAAGCTGGGGGACGAGGTTTAAATCCTCACTGTGCCCCCATCAAACAGCGGTACCGTCATCGAGAAGTTTTCACCGTAGGTGAGCTTTTGCTCTTGCAAAATGCCGATGGCGATTTGCTCGCCCAGGCGAATCGACTCGATGTAGTCGCTGAAGTAGTGTACCCCGGCCCAGTTGCGGCCAATGGAGATATTCGAGGCCAGTTTGTTAAGCTCGCCCTCGACGGTGAGTTTTCTATCCATCGGGCAGTCGTATTGCTGGAGATGGCTGCCATCGGCGGCGGGCTCGTAGCAGGTATCCAGTTCATGACCGTGGTCAAAGAACGCTTTGAGGATGGTCACACAGGCCCCAGCCACCGTGCCATGCCCTGCGCCATAGGCGGGGTGCATGGGTGAGCCTTCGGGGAAAGCCATTGGCAGCAGGAAGGAACTGCCGTAGCCGCGGTCTGCATCCTGGCCGCGATCGCAAGCGTGTTTGTCTTTTTGCCCATGGTTATGCCCGGCGATTTCAGACAGGAATTCTGAGCCAAAACCATTGACCAGATTGCCCATCACCTCAACCCCGGCTTTGTCACCGTTGCAAAAGCGGTTGAGTAGGCCACCCACTGCTTCGGGGCGTAGCCGACGGTGCACGTTGAACTTTTGGTAGCGAACTGCTTTGAGGGCGCGGGTGGCTACCTCGGTGACCAGGGAGAGAATGTGGGGGCCTCCGAACTGGGCAAAGCCCTGTTGCTTATCGCGGTAGTCGCTCCCCTGGAAGGGAATACCCGGATCAAACGGTGCACCCATGCTGAGTAAGAGCAGGCAGGCGTTTAGATAAGCCTCATAGAGCGCGTCGTAATGGACATAGGTCGCCAGGTCTCGCGGTGTCGCAATAAAACGATACTTGGGATAGTCGCTGTAGCTTTCTAACCCGCGCAGGTCAGCGCCGTTTTGCACATCCAGCCAGGCTTCCCAGGTGGTCATGTAGTCCTTATAGGGGGTGGCGACCCTGACCCGCTGGTCAATGCGGATAGACCCGTACTGGATTTGACCATCCGTCACCGCTTGAGCATTGCCCAGGCCGGTATTGCCAATCAGTAAAAACTGAGACAGATAGGGGCCTTCGCAGTCGCCTGGGGTAATGCCGCGAAAAACGGTTTGGCGATTAAAGGGGCCCCGCAGGCGCGATTGCTCGGCATCGCTCAACCGTTGACCGGGCTCTGCAATCCACTTAGCGGCATTCAGGCGCTCA
>JBCDDJ010000731.1:0-2444 GCA_039180385.1 Cyanobacteria bacterium P01_G01_bin.38
GACAGCTCCTCCTTTGCAAATCCTCTAAAATCTACCAAATCCTAAAACATGCAACTCCAACAACTTTTTGGTGCATCGTCTAAGCGCTGGCGGCTCAGCCTGCTCTCTCTGGTGACAGCGCTATTCGCGATCGCAGCCGGTGTGTTTCTCTCTGCCTCGGTGCAGGCCCAGATGCCGCCGGGTGCATCAGCCGGTGAGGCCACTGCCTTTAACCGCACCTCTAGCGCCTACGAAGAGGCCCCCCCCAATCTGACAAAACAAGGGATCAAAGACCACGATCTTGGCGACGAAGCCTTTGAGGAAGCGTTTGTCATGACGCCAGGTCTGGTCAACTCTGGTTTAGGGCCTATCTTTAACAATGCTTCTTGCGTCAGCTGCCACATCCGCAACGGTCGAGGCATGGCAGAGCCGGGGCAGTTGCTGCTGCGGGTGAGCAACGGCACACCATCCGACACCGATCTCTCGGTCCTCAGTGAGACAGACAGGCTCAAAAACGCGCCGCCAGTGTCGGGTTTAGGCAACCAGATTCAAGACTTTAGCGTGGTCGGCGAGCCCCCCGAAGCAACCGTTGAGATTCTCTGGCGAGAAGCGGCGGGTGCCTATACCGATGGCACCCCCTATCGTCTGCGGTCTCCCGAGTTCAACATTACCCTGGCTAACGGTGAGCCGCTGCCAGAGACGGTGCAGATATCTCCACGCACACCGCCTCATGTTTACGGACTGGGACTACTCGAAGCAATCCCTGAGGCTGATATTCTAGCGCTGGCCGACCCAGACGATGTCGATGGAGACGGCATCTCAGGGCGACCCAATCAGGTTTGGGACGTGCAAAAACAAGAGATCACCCTGGGCCGCTTTGGCTGGAAGGCCAACAGCCCTAACTTGCTCCAGCAAAGCGCCGACGCCTATCTCAATGACATGGGCATTACCAGCCCCCTCTTCCCCGCCGAAGATGGCTCAACTGAGATCGATGAGGCCACGCTGGTTGCAGCCGCAGCGTATGCCCAAACCCTGGCCGCACCTGCCCGTAGCCTGATGGCCGATCCCCAAGTCCAACGCGGTGAGCAGCTGTTTTCAGAGGCCAGCTGCGCGGCTTGCCACACGGCCACCTTCCACACAGGCGCTCACAAATACCCAGCCCTCGAAAATCAGGAAATTCATCCCTATACGGATATGTTGCTCCACGACATGGGCGAGGGGCTCGCAGACAATCGGGCTGACTATGTGGCCACTGGCCAGGAATGGCGAACTCCCTCACTCTGGGGCATTGGTCTTGCTCAAACCGTTTTGCCGTACTCTGGCTATCTGCACGATGGTCGAGCCCGCACCCTTGCAGAGGCCATTCTCTGGCACGGCGGCGAAGCCGAGAGCTCAAAGGCCGCTTTTGAGACCCTGTCTGCGGCTGATCGAGAGGCCCTGGTAAAGTTCTTGCAATCGCTCTAGCCCTCACTGGCTAGAAAACCAGCCGTCATTGTGGCCATCTCTTGCGTTAGTCGTTCTACTGCCTGAGTTTGCTGAAGGGTCAAATCGGTTCTATTTTGCGTAGATCGTGCGATCTCAGCCATGTCCTGAAGGGTCTGTCGGCTGGTGTGAACTAACTCCGCTAGTTGCTGACTGAGGTCGGTCATTTGCTGACCTGCCTCAGTTATTTTTTGGGTCGCTGACTGACTCTGGCTTAAAGCTGATTGGGAGGTCTCAATGCTTGACTTAAACCCGCCCATAGACTGATTAAAAGACTGAATATCCCGACGCAAATTGGCAACCACAAACTGGGCCTGCCGCGTTTGATTTTGTTGTTGCTTGAGCGATTGATTAAACTGCTCGGTGAGCTGTTGCAACTGAGTGCTCACCCCTTGAAACTGGTTGACCAGACTTTCAAAGTCCTCTGGCTGCTGTTTTTGAGACGCCCGAATCGACAAAGTTGACGCGTTAAGTAACAAAACCCTGGCTATATTTGCCGTTCGCTGGTGCTCTCGAGTTGTCTGAGTCGCCGAATCAATTGATTCAAGCATCCCCTGTATCCGCTCAGTCAACTGGAGGCTCTTGTCGCGAAACCCCTCAACCTCTGAGGCGATTGAGATCATCTTTTGCTGCCCTGTTATCAGGGCAGCAGTGGCGGTGTTACCAGCTTTGTTAGCCGTCAGTGCCTGTTGAGCCAGCACTTGAGAAAGGTCGTCGGTCATCTCGATCCACTGCTGCACCTCAGCCACCAACGTTGTTTGTTCATGGGCAGCGTTAGCGGTTGTCATGACCCCTTGCTCAATCGCCTGCATTTGCTGCGTGACCTGGGTAAAAGTGGGTCTTAGCTGAGCAACCTGATTCAGCACAGACAAAACCTGGGCAAACGTGCTGCCCAGGCGATGGCTCAACAGATTTAGAGCAGCCACGACCGGATCGGGTTCATCACGATCGGCGCTCTCAGCCACCGCTAAATCTTCTGTGGC
>JBCDDJ010000732.1:0-2427 GCA_039180385.1 Cyanobacteria bacterium P01_G01_bin.38
ATCCCCCCTTACCTACTCCTGAGATACCAAATCTTTAATTCGGAAACCAATATCACGCCGGAAGTAGCTTTGCTCAAACTCGATCTTAGCCACCGCTTGGTAGGCGTTTGCGATCGCACCTGCAAAATCCTCTCCCGTAGCCGTCACCCCCAGCACTCGTCCACCATTGGCTTTAATCTCCTCTCCATCGAGCTTAGTCCCCGCATGAAAGACCCAAGCGCCTGTCGCCTCGGCCTCAGCACAGCCCTGGATCGCCATGCCTTTGGGGTATTGATTAGGATAGCCCTGGGCCGCCATCACCACACAGGCTGCATAGCCTGATTGCCATTCAAACGGTGGCAGAGCCGCCAGACGCTGCTCACAGCAAGCCTCCATAATGTCCTCTAAAGGTGTCTCTAAGAGCGGTAGCACTGCCTGGGTTTCAGGATCTCCAAAACGGCAGTTAAACTCAATCACCTTGGGGTCACCTTCGGGGGTGATCATCAGCCCCGCATAGAGTACCCCTCGATAGTCGATGTCCCGCTTTTGGAAGGTTGCGATCGCAGGCTCTAGCACCTCTGTCTGCACCCGATCTAGCAAAGCCTGCGGCAAAACCGGGGTAGGCGCATAGGCCCCCATCCCACCCGTATTCGGACCAGTATCCCCTTCTCCAATCTGTTTATGATCCTGAGCTGGCAACAAGGGGCGAATCGTCAGCCCATCGGTCATCGCCAACACCGACACCTCCTGCCCCCTCAAAAACTCTTCAATCACCACCTGCTGACCCGCGGCCCCAAACTGACCGCTAAATGCTGCCACCACAGCATTTTTAGCCGCTTCTAAGGTGTGGGCAACCGTCACCCCTTTACCCGCCGCTAAGCCGTCTGCCTTGACCACAATGGGCACACCTTGCGCCTCAATATAGTCAATAGCTGACTCAGCCTCTGTAAAAACTGCTGAGGCTGCTGTCGGGATACCGGCCTCTTGCATCAGCGTCTTAGCCCAGGCCTTGCTGGCCTCAATTTGGGCACCCACCTGGGTCGGTCCAAACACCCGAAGCCCCTGCGCTTGTAGATAATCCGTAATCCCCTCGGCCAGGGGCTGTTCTGGCCCCACCACCACCAAGGTGATGTTATTCACCAGGGCAAAGCGAGCGATCCCCTCAAAGTCATCCACCGAGAGGGCCAAATTGCGACAGCCGGCTAACGTTGCCGTCCCCCCATTTCCTGGGATGCAAATAACCTGTTTAATTTTGGGCGACTGTAATAACTTCCACGCGAGCGTATGCTCACGGCCCCCACTGCCCACAACGATGGCTTTCACGGCAATTCACGTCCGACGATAGTGCTTCAAAAGATGTGCTGATTTTATAATCAGCGCCCATCATTCTCCCATGCCAGTCGGCGATTGTGGCAAAGTTAGCACAGACACGATAACCACGTCTCCCACCCTTTCGCCTTTCGCCTTTCCCGATTTTCCTAACGTTAAGCTTCTTTGCAATCTTTTAAGTCGGCTATCGACAGCATGTTAATTTCTTAACCATGGTCAAACCTGGAGAGATAAAAACTGTGTCGCGTTCTGAAACCTCTACCGCTGCAAGCCGCAAAGATTTTAGTGAATATGTTGCTCAGCTTCAACTTCACATGGCACGGCAGGCTCAAAATCCAGTCGCGCGCTCAAAAGCCAAGGACAGCCACAGTCGCACCGGCTTGTTACTCCAAACCCAGGCAGACTTTGAAAAAATCGTCTCTCGCCAGTATTTTTAGGCCTTAGACACGATTAAACGAGTTTCCCAGCGAAATCAGGGTTCACTTCCTAAATCCAATTTAACCTTTTCTTCTTTGAGGCCATCATGGCCTCATTTTTTTTGCCCCGACTTTCCTTTTCCCCCTTTACGGAATCCTGGTTGCTAAAAGTGAAACAGCGTAATAGCGAGAATAATCGCCAATTATTTTGGGGATAGATAGTGCTGGAGAATCCTGAATGAAACGATGTTTATGGCTGCTAACCCTGGGGGGGCTAATCACGATGGGGGCGCTTTTTGGGGCATCTGTCCACAAGGGTATTGCCAATGAATCTACGGACGCCCCGGAGACCACATCCATGACATCTGACACCCCTTTGATTCTCCAACGCCAGCGATATGCCCAATATCGCAACGTGATCGAGCGCACCCGCGATATGGTGTATGACTCGGATGCGATCGCACTTGCCCAACGTTGGGGCCTCAACGTCCTCAACGTCACCTGGGAAGACACCGGACGCTACGATAACTCGGCGGTCGGTCCTAACATTAGCGACATGACCATCCAGGTGCAGCAACAGCACCCTGAAACCGGGGATTACTCCCTGGCGCTAATGCCCGTCATCCGTCACCCCAACTTTTCTGACCTGACTGGCGATGTGCCCATTGATGACTTTTATGTGCTGGTGGGCAATGAAACTGGG
>JBCDDJ010000733.1:0-2423 GCA_039180385.1 Cyanobacteria bacterium P01_G01_bin.38
GACGTCCTGGGTGGCTTTGAGCTGGTCCGGGGTGGGCTGATAGGGAAAGGAGTCTTCGAGCTCTTGCTGCCAGGGCATGTCTTCGGGATAGGTATGGCCCTCGAGTTGCGATCGCTGCGCGTACAGCTTGAGCAAATCCACTGCCACTTTTTGGATGGCTTTTTTGGCGCGGCCTTTGGTTTTCTCCCAGGCTTTGCCGCTCATCTTATTGAGCTGGGGCTTTTTCTCCGCGGAGGCCCGGTAACGTGAGAGCGAGACCATCTGGTCGGCCACTACCCGCAGTAGCCCATCCGCATACTGGATCACCAAATATTCACGGGTTTCGCCGTCGAGGGTGAGGCTCTCCAGCCGGAGAAACTGACCAATGCCGTGGTTGCGGTGGACGACATAGTCATTGGGGCGCAGCTTATTAGGGTCGATTTGTTTAGAAGCCGCCCGGCGTCGTTTGCGCACATAGCTGGGGGTGGCCAGGGTGTGCTGCCCAAAAAATTCGCGGTCGGTGACGATGACAATGCGAAAGGTGGGCAGGATAAAGCCTTCTAGCTCCGCCAGCCCCGAATATTTGAGCCCCACCGGCACCTGGTTGGATTGCAGCTTCTCGATGGCGGGGTAGTCTTTGGGGTTGGGGATAAACTGGGCGTGGCAGTCGTGCTCCTGCAGCAGCGCCACCGAGCGGCTGGGCTGGGCCGACATTAGCCAGATGTTGAATTTGCGATCGCGCTCCTCCCGCAAAATCTCCGCCAGCTTGCCAAACTGATGCGGAATGGCAGGCACCGGACGGCTCGACAGGTTAAGCCCCTCGCCATCTTCGGCAATCTCCGACAGATAGAGTCGGGGGAAGAGCTCCAACTCCTCTAGAGCAGCCTTAAAGGGGCGATGAATTTGGACAAGTCCCTGACTGGGCAGCGAAATTTCATCGCTGGCGGCCAGTCCCTCTGACACCTCTCGCCAGTAGTCATCAACCTGCTCAAACCAGCGTCCGCTATGGGCGCGGCACTGTTCCGGCTCATCCAGGGCAATCAGCGTGGTTTCGGGCAAATAATCTAGCAGCGACGCCGGTTGGTCAAAGGCGATGCCCAGAAATCGCCGGAGCCCCTCGACCCGCAAACCGCCCTCAAATTCATCCTGGACTTCAGGGGGCAGCAAATCTTGCAAAAGGCCCTTAGCCTCTAGCGCCTGGGCCACCACTGGGCTGTAGTCGGTGGTCGTCAGCAACAGCTCATCAATGCGATCGAGGGAGCGCTGACTGGCCGGATCAAACTCCCGCAGGCGCTCTAGCTCGTCGCCAAACAGCTCCAAACGGACCGGCAGCTCTGCCGACACCGGGAAGACATCAATAATGTCGCCCCGCTGGCTCCATTGCCCTTCGGTCTCCACCGTGGGTACTTTTTCATAGCCCAGGGTGGCCAGGGTCCGGCTGAGCGCTTTGAGGTTTAACTCCATCCCTTGCTGCACCCGCAGACAAAAGGGCTTAAAAGCTTCGACTGGCGGCAGATGAGGCTGTAGCGCCCGCTCCGTGGCCACAATTGCTAGGGGTTTATCCGTTGTTTGAACCAGATCAGCCAGCACCTGAAGCTGCCCCCAGGTCATCTCTGACTCCTGGTCAAAGGGATCGTAGGGTGAGGCCTCAGAGGTGGGATAAAAATAAACTGTCCCCCAAGCCATCGCCTCAAGCTGAGCTGCCCAACGACCGGCTTCTTCTAGGGTGGCGGTGATCACCACCAGGGGCCGCTTTTGAGCCTGGGCCAGCGCCGAGGCCACCAACCCTTTCGGCAAGCGGGCCACCCCGTTGAGGGTGAGCGACTGTTGCCGATCAAGTTTATTCAGCAGTTCGGCAGCGAGGGGGGACTTACCAATTGCGCGGGTTACGGACGAAAAAGCCATCTGGAACGGAACAATCTATGTTTCTTAACCTTCTGACATATTGTAGAAGGCCGATGGAAAAGTCGGCTGGTTTCTTTTTAGCGCTTGTTTTTGAACGCGCGATTTTCAACCAATCCTGAAAGACTCACGATGAAAACTCAACTTTGGCCATATCCCCTACGGAGTCTGATTTGCCATAAAGCGTTGGCTGAGCTGCAGGGCCATAAATTAACCTCAACTCTGGCCAGTCCGCCATGGGATCACGCCCTGTTTGAAGAATTGGCAAACACGCTGCTAAATCCGAGCATACGGACTGAGCTAAGACGACGCCATGTCTCGAGGGCTACCGCAGCGGCAGTCGAAAACCATCTGGCAGCTATCCTGGTGCAAACCTATCTCGACATTCAAAAGCGGCGACAAGACCATCTGGTCCAAAAACTAAATGCCCTTTGGTCGTCTTCCTAAACCTCATCCTTCGGGAACGCCAATGACGAAGGAGAAGAGCGCTAGACGCGCAGCGGCTTCTCACAGATTTAGAGAAGGGGGGAAACACTTTCGCA
>JBCDDJ010000734.1:0-2419 GCA_039180385.1 Cyanobacteria bacterium P01_G01_bin.38
CGACCGCTTTGAGGGCTACATAGCCCAGCGAGAAAAGAGCGGCAACGGTATCAATGCTCGAATTTGGCGAGGCCAGGGAGCTACTCTCTTAGCTAGCTGAGCCGGTGATCTTTAGGCAGATGCTTGAGGCGGCATGAATGGGACAGGTCGAGATCGGACTCTTCTGCCTAGCGCTGCGTCAAGTTTAAAACAGCTTAGTCAGGGGTATCGCCTTTATCCATTCCTGTGATCAGCTCCACGAGACCGTTGATCATGCGATCGCGTTCTAGCGGCACAATCTTGCTGCCGTGCATGATATTTTGCACAATCAGGTAATGCACGATCGACCCGATAAAGATCCGGGCAGCTACCATCGGATCGGGCAATCGGAGTTGGGGTTGGGAGGCGAGGTACAGGGATAGTTTCTCCAATAAAGGTTTTTGGATTTCTCTCACAAAGGTTTGAGCCAATTCGGGAAACCGCTCAGACTCGCCAATAATTAACCGCATCAAAGTTGCCAGCGGCTGGTTATGAGCAAATTCGTCGAGCACCGATGTGGCCATCTGGTGTAGCACCTTTTCAGCCGGTGCGGACATAACAGCAGTGGTTGGCAAATTTGAAATCATCTGCTGATTTTTCTGCGTGAGGTGTTGAATTAAGGCGACAAACAATCCCTCTTTATCTTTGAAGTAACTATACAGAGTTGGTTTAGAAACCCCTGCTGCTGAGGCGATCCGATTCATACTGGCAGCGGCATACCCATCTGTTGTAAATACCTGCAAAGCACCGGCCAGGATGACCTTGGCTTTATCTGACTTGTCTTTGTCGGGCAGATCGGCTGATGAGGGTGGAGTTGAACGAGTCACGCAAATGGGTTCCGTAAGGGCTGACGGGCAGAATACCTCGTCTTATCTATATTTTCTAGGATACTAAATTAATAGTTGACTTTACTAAACGGTTTAGTAAAATAAAAGCAAGCAAGCCTTTCCTTGAATGGGAGCAAATCTATGGATTCATCACGCATCTTAGACAAACAGTCGCCCCTGGCAAAGTCGCGGCGACTTTGGCTCGTGTTGGCGGGGGTTGCGATCTTGGGATTGGGGGGCTTCACAGCCTGGGAGGTCTGGCAGCTGAGATTGGCCCAGGTGCAGACTGCTCAGTCGGAGGCTGAGCTGGTGGCTGAAATCTCTACGGTGACTGCCTTGGGGCGACTAGAGCCTGCGGGTGAGCTGATTAATCTCACCGCGCCAACCTCTACGCAAGAAAATCGTATTGATCAACTGTTGGTTAAGGAGGGTGATCGGGTTGAGGCCGGGCAGGTGATTGCGATTTTAGATAACCGCGATCGCCTACAGGCTGCTTTACAGCGGGCTGAGGAGCAAGTCAAGATCGCCCAAACCCAGCTGGCTCAGGTAGAGGCGGGGGCTAAGTCCGGGGAAATTCAGGCGCAGATTGCTGAAGTGGCTCGGCTAGAGGCCGATCGGGTAGGCAATTTGAATACTCAGCTGGCCACCGTTGCCCGTCTGGAGGCCGAGGTACAAAATGCCCAGACTGAGTATCAGCGATATGAGTCGCTGTATCAGCAGGGGGCGGTGTCTGCCTCAGAGCGCGATGCCAGACAGCTGACCTATACTACCGCTCAGCGGCAGGTCCAGGAGGCTCAGGCGGCGCTAGCGCGCATTCAAACCACCAGCCGAGAGCAGATTTCTCAAGCGCGGGCCACCCTTGACCAGGTTGAGGAGGTGCGCCCGGTAGATGTTGCTGTAGCTGAGGCAGAGGTGCGGTCGGCGATCGCAGCCGTCGCCGAGGCCAAAGCCGATTTAGACCAGGCCTATGTAAAATCACCGCGCGCTGGTCAAATCATCGAGATTCATACCCAGCCCGGTGAAACCATTGACAGTGATGGCGTAGCCACCCTGGGACAGACCCAGCAGATGATGGCCATTGCCGAAGTTTACCAAAACGACATTGCCGAGGTGCAGGTGGGTCAAGCCGCCATGATTACCTCGCCCGCCATTCCTGACGAGCTCCAGGGCACCGTTGAGCGCATCGGCCTGCAGGTCGGTCAGCAGCAGGTGGTTGACGACGACCCCGCCGCCAATATTGATGCCAGGGTAGTTGAGGTTCACGTTCGCCTTGACCCCGCCGCCAGTGAAAAGGTGATCGGTCTGACTAACTTACAAGTGACGGTTGAAATCGAGCTACCCACTCAAAGCCAGAAATGAGTTTTGAGTGAGTGGTGGGTGGTAATGGGTGATTGGTAATTGGTAATTGGAGCGACTACCATGTTGGGTTTCGTAAAAACGTTAAAAATGCTGCAAGATCGCACACCGTTGGGGTTGTTGCAGTTAAAGCATGATCGTACGCGATTGTTGACTGCGATCGCAGGCATCACCTTTGCCGATATCTTGATTTTTATGCAGCTGGGGTTTTCAGATGC
>JBCDDJ010000735.1:0-2404 GCA_039180385.1 Cyanobacteria bacterium P01_G01_bin.38
CCTGGCGCGATCCGGCCCGCACCAGGGTACCCCGGTCTAGCCAGATGGCGCGGATTTCGGGCTGGGCAACGGAGCGCATTGGAAACTCTGCCCAGAGGGCTTGTCGGGCGTTTAGCCATCGCGATCGCACGGTGTCATTGTCTTTTTGAGCCAGCAGCCCTGGCCAATCCTCTAGCAGTTGTTGTGCCGCCGCCAGGGCTGGGTTCATCGGGGTCGCCTCTCCGATGCCCACCGGGCCAACACTTGCCGTTAGCGTCCCAGAGGCGTGCCGCGCCGAAAGCTGAGAGGGCTGATCGATAGAATTAGCGAGCAGTAGCGCACTCTCAAATCGGCCCATTAAATTCTCAAGCTCCTGACGCATGGCCGTCGCCAGGGACGGGGTAATCGGCTCGCCTGGGCGAATCTCTAGCCCCGGTGGTGCAATCTGCTCGCTGGGGTCTGAGGCGCTAGGGGTGACGTTGGGCGTAGCAAAAGGGACCCCTACGGCCTGGACGCCTACTGCCTGCCCCTCTACTCGAGCAGACGATTGGGGATCAACTGATAATACAGGGGTTGCAGCAAAACCCATCAGGCAGCTAACCCAGCAGCTACATAACCCGAGCAAAATAAATCGACGGCGAAAAAACTTAAGCATGAAAGGTGGGCGAAAGCATGGATAGACTGCCTTCACAGATTTCCCGAACTGAATCGCCCCCTAAATCCGCAGGACTGCGGATGTCAGAGATATGAACATTCCACCGCTGCGGGTTTCTGCGGAGGTTTGCCCCATTGGACTGGTTCTGCGTCATGGCACCGGCTGCATGGCCGCCCTTAAGGCCGAGCGTTGGCTGACCGAGCATGACCTGGCCCAGGAGTTTCATCAGACCGAGGCATCTGCCCCGGCTGCTGAGGGTAAGAAAGCTGAATATCAGCAGGCCGCCGAATTTGACCCTGATACCACCCGCCACGTCGGTGGCTATGCCCTGCGACGGCTTTACCACGAAAGCGATCGCCCCATCGTGGTCAAATATGCCTCGCCTACCTGCGGCCCCTGTCACACCCTCAGACCCATCTTGAGCAAGGTCATTGACGAATTTGAAGGCCGAGTACACTACGTCGAAATCGATATCACGGAAGATACCGACATTGCTGAGTCAGCCGGCATCACTGGTACGCCTACGGTTCAGTTCTTCAAAGACAAGGCCCTGGCCGGGGAACTGCGTGGGATGAAGCAGAAAAGTCAGTATCGGGAGGTGATCGAGCAGGCATTAGCAACAGCCGCAGGCGTTTAGATTCCTGCTCATTTCCTCTGGTCACCCATCAGCCTGCATGGTAGTATAAGTAGCTGCATATTTTATTTTCAAGCTTCAACTCGGTATCCCTATGGCTTTGCTGCAACCCAAAAAACAGGAAATTATTTCAGACTATCAAGTGCACGAAACAGACACGGGGTCCGTGGATGTGCAAATTGCCATGCTCACCGAGCGCATCAACAAGCTGAGCCTGCACCTGCGCACCAATAAAAAAGATTTTTCTTCACGACGCGGTCTGCTTAAGATGATTGGTCGTCGCAAGCGGTTGCTCGCTTATCTTCAACAGCAAGACGCTGAGCGTTACCGTGCCCTGATTAAGCGCCTTGGCATTCGCGGCTAAAGCAGCCAGATCGCTTAGGCAACGTCAGGTTTGTCGCGGTTAGATAGCCGTTGGTTCACTGCTTGTTGATTTGCTCCTTAAAAAAACGTCATGGCCTCCGATCCCCAGCGCCAGTCTCTACCGTTTGAGCCTAAAAGCGCGAATAAATCAAAACCTCCGTCTACCAAACAGGCAGTCGCAAAAGACGTTACTGAAGCGAACTTAAAAAACAAGATACCGGCGGCATTGCGTCCAAAGGAGCAGGGCCAGTCTGTCAATAGTATTCCAGAGGTGGTCAGTCGCCGCATGATACGCCGGATGGTGGCATTTTCAGGCGTCCCCACGATTCTCGGGTTAGGGGTTTTTGTGGGGGCTTACTTTCTAATTAGTCGTCAAATTTTAGAGTTTCCAAAATCGCTGGTGCTGGTTTTGTCCCTAGCGTGCTTTGGATTGGGCTTTTTGGGCTTGAGCTACGGTGTTCTCTCTGCATCCTGGGAAGAAGACACTGAGGGCAGCCTCCTGGGGACCGCCGAATTTTCGCTCAATTTTGGTCGGATGATCCGAGCCTGGAAAGAGGCTAGGCAGCCTTAGTTTGAGTCCCCAGTACGATCGTCTGTCAAAGGTTAAATGAGTTAACTATTCGGGTGTGTGGCGAGTACGCTGGTGCTGGTGAATATGTGAGTATGCTGCGCCGGTAGGTGCGCTGGTGAATGGGAAATATACCTGAACCCCAGAATCACCTTTAACACCATTCCGCATCCTCACCTTTCATAACCGAATTTTAAGCTTGACG
>JBCDDJ010000736.1:0-2404 GCA_039180385.1 Cyanobacteria bacterium P01_G01_bin.38
AGCGGACAGCTTCTGTTTTTTGTGCTGATTGGGCTGCTGTTGTTTGGCCTGCCTCAGCGGTTGCCAGTAGCTCAGACCGTTTTGCCCGCCTATATTCTGACCCTGACCTATTTACTGGGTCCGCTCAGCAACGTGATTCAACGCTTACCCAATTTAATCAATGCCAATGTTTCTATTCAAAAAGTGAATAATATGGGATTGACCCTATCTGAGAAGGCAGAGATTAATACCCTTGCCAGACTAGGTTCCCAAACCAACTGGACGCAGCTTGAGCTAAGACAGGTGGTCCACACCTACCACAGTCAAGAAGCCAATCATCGTTTCACAGTTGGCCCGCTGGATTTAACGTTTAAACCGGGAGAACTCGTCTTTATTGTGGGTGGCAACGGCAGCGGCAAATCGACCCTAGCAAAGCTGATTACAGGGTTATATAACCCTGACTCTGGAGAGCTACGACTGGATGGTCAGCCTATCGTAGAGACCAACCGTGAGTGGTATCGCCAACACTTTTCAGCCATCTTTTCAGACTTTTATCTATTTGAGCGTTTGATTAGCCCCGCAGACCTAGCCCTTGACGACCAGGCCCAGACATATCTCAGAAAACTAGAGTTAGATCAAAAAGTTTCTGTCCGAGACGGGCAGCTTTCAACAACAGCGCTCTCTCAAGGGCAGCGCAAGCGACTCGCTCTGCTAGGGGCTTATCTCGAAGACCGCCCAATTTATCTATTTGACGAATGGGCGGCTGACCAAGATCCAATTTTTCGAGAAATTTTCTACACGCAGCTGCTTGCAGAACTTAATCAGCGCGGCAAGACAATTCTCGTGATCAGCCACGACGACCACTATTTTTACCTGGCAGACCGCATCATCAAGCTCGACTATGGCCGCATTGAGTCAGACCGCCACAGCCGCCTATGAGAACTGGCATATCTCAACGACCCCCCTCGGAGGACACAGGGAAGCGGGGGCAACATTAGCTTGAACCTGACTGATCCGGGCTCAAACAGCTTTCGACATCTGTCAAAATCTGATTTGCCGCCAGGATGCTGCGGCCTGCGATCCAAACGTCCCCGGCTACCTCACAGATGTGTTCTTGCTGCACGGCCTTGAGCTGAGACCAGATGGGGTCTGCCACAAACTCCTTTTTTTGTACTCCCCCAGACTGGTAGGTCGAATAGATGAGAAAAATATAATCGCCGTCGAGCCTGTCGAGCGCCTCGCGCGAGAGCTGTAGAGCGAAGCGTCGTGTGACATCTTGAGCCGCTGTGCGAGAAAATCCCACATCTTGAAGGATCGAACCTGAAAAACTGCCAGTTGTGTAAGTGCCGACGCGCTCAGATGAAATCACTAGTACAGAAATATCCAGCACCTGTGGCTGACCAATGATTGCTTGTAGCTGTTGGACCCTTTGCTGATAGCGCTGGATTAGCTGATCCGCTTGGTCAGTCTGGCCTAGTGCCTCAGCATACAGTCGAAAATTCTCTTGCCATTCGCCTTCTCCTACTCGACCGCTGCCTTCTGTGAACACTGTGGGTGCAATCTGTGACAATCGCTGATATAACTTTTCTGCACCCAGCTTAGAGCCCAAAATCAGGTCGGGTTTGAGGCTCAAAATGGCTTCTAAATCAGGCTGATTGGGATCACCCAACAGGGTAATCTCATTCGCGGTCTCTTCGAGATAGGGCGGGAAATCTCTGTAGATGGTGGTGCCCACCGGTTGGACATCGAGCGCTAGAGCAGCATCAAGGGGGGCTGTATCAAGGACAACCACTCGTTTGGGGTCCATAGGGACCTCCGATGTCCCCATAGCGTGCTTCACTGTCCGGGTGGGCACGCTCGGATCAATAGCAGTTGTTGACGAGACTTGCTGACAGGCCGTTAGCAAGCAGCTCATAAAAATCCCTAGAATTTTAAGATAGATAGGCTTAGGCATACAGGCGATCAGCGCGAGAATAGATGACCAGTAGAGCACCAGCAGGAAAATCGGTGAGGCCAGGGCGTCATTGAGTTGTAGCTCCCTAAGCCCAGATTATACAGACGCTTAGAACGTGAGCGAATAGCGCAGACTCAGCGTGGTACCGGGTGCCGCATAGCGCCGCTCTTCGAAGTTATCAACACGTTCCTGGGAGGTGAGGGGTAAATAGTCAGTATTCAGCAAATTTTCAACGCCTAACGTCAGACGACCGTCCCCCAGTTGCACGCTGCTGAGTAGATCCAATGTAACGTAGCTGTTGACTTCAAAGACATCGACCCCGTCGTCAAAGGCGCGATCGCGATCGCCCACCAGCAGCATCTGTAGCCGATTTGTCCAACCAGGGGTAGTTTCATTCTCAACGTATAGCCCTAGTTTGTAAGGCGGTACGTTCAGCGACCCCAGCGCCAAAAAATCTCCATCATCATCGAC
>JBCDDJ010000737.1:0-2392 GCA_039180385.1 Cyanobacteria bacterium P01_G01_bin.38
AGAGAAAGCTCCTCCAGATTTGTCAGACTGGCGAGGGGAGCAACATCGGCAATGACATTGCGGCTGAGAGACAGCCAGACCAGTTTGGTTAGATCGGCTAGGGGGGCCAAATCGGCAATGGCATTGCGCCCGAGTTGCAGTCGCGTCAGATCCCTCAAACTAGCCAATGGGGTGACATCGGTAATGTTGTTGCTACCCAGCTCAAGGATGATCAGAGCCCCCAAAGTAGCCAGGGGCTCAACATCTTCGATTTGATTGCCCCCCAACTGCAACACAATCAGATCCGTGAGACCCGCCAGGGGGGCGACATCCTCTATCTGATTGTTGCCAAGACTGAGCCAGCTCAGGTTGGTTAGGGGGGCCAACGGGCTGACATCCGAAATTTCGTTGTTGCTCAGGCTGAGTCCGGTCAGGTGGGTCAGGCTGGCCAGGGGGGTGATGTCTGCGATCGCAACTTCATCGAGGGAAAGTTCGGTGAAGCCGCTGAGGGTTTCCTGGGCTTGGGCGCAGTTTTGAGTCTCGGCCTGGGCTAGCAGTAAATTAACGGTGTGTCTGGCCGCTGGGGTTAGCTGGGGTTTATGAATACACCAATCAGCAAAGGTTTCAAACCTGGCTGGCGGCCCCTCGCCCTGGGCTGTGGCGTTGCCCCCTCCCGCAAGTGCAACTAACGCGGTCAATAGACCGACCCGGATGACTGTTTTTATGGACGCCGTTTTCATGGATATGGCAAAGATGGGTTTGCGAGCTGTTTAGGGGACTGCAAAAAATAAAATCTCGGCTGAAAAGAGTAACGGTAATGGGTAATGGAAGGTGGCTTATTGGGTTACAAGTGCCTTAGGGTTGGTTAACGCCTGCATCGACTAGCAGCTTAACCCATCCTACAATCCTCCGCGTCCCCCATCTCCGCGTCCCCGCGTCTCCCCTATCTCCCCCACCTCCCTATCTCCCCCACTCCCCTACCTTCCCTTCAAAAACCTTCGCACCAGCGGCGACGCAAGTCGAATTATCGAAAACGCTACCCGCCCTGGCTTAATCGGCGGCTCCACGACATCCCGTGCGAAGATCACCTTGCCCGTGGTTTCAGACAGGCGATAGAAGCTGGCCCCGCGCCCGTTGGGAAATGGAATGCCGTCGAGTTCGACGTGCCAGGTGAGACCCGTTGCCAGGGGGTCGCCTGTCGTGATGTCGTCAATGACGAATTGCAGCGCTTTGGGCACCTTCTCACAGGACTCCTTGAATAGCGCTTGGACAGCGGCTTTGCCTTGAAAGGGCTGGGGAAAGTTGAAATCCTGGTAAAGGCAATCGTCGTCAATAAATGCGATCGCACCCTCCACATCTCGACGATTAATAGCGGTGTACAGGGCTCGGATGGTTTCACTAGCAGATTGAGACATGGTAAGGCATGGGTTACGTCAGGGGGGACAGTGCTAAAAATACCCCCTATGGGTACCGCCATATCAGTAACCCATCAGCCACACTAAATGTATTGGAATTCATCAGGCCATCTTTGCTTGAGATTCCAGTGGTGATTGACAAACAGGTGTGCACTCCCCGTTCTCATTGAATGGGGAGTTTTTTATGATGCCAAAGGCTCAATACAGGCGGGGGTTTCGTTGCGGGGGCTGTTGACTGTGGTGCTAACCGGGTAGGCCTGCATGGCCGTCGCCTCATAGGGGCGCAGTAAAGACTGTAAGTCGCGCCCGGTTTGCAGATCAGGATCTAGCCAGGTGTCGTAGTCCTGGGGCTGCAAAATCACCGGCATGCGGTTGTGGATCGTCTCCATCAGGGCATTGGGCTCGGTGGTCAGAATCGTGCAGGTTTCTAAATAGCTGCCGTCGCCGCTTTCCCAGATCTCCCAAAGCCCAGCAAAGCTAAACAGGGCCTGATTTTCTAGCTGAATATAGTAGGGCTGCTTTTTTTGGCTCGTTTTCTGCCATTCATAAAAACCATCGGCCACAATCAAACACCGTCGCCGCTTAAACGCCGCCCGAAAGGACGGTTTCTCAGCCACGGTCTCGGCCCTGGCGTTGATCATTCGACTGCCAATGCTGGGGTCCTTTGACCACGACGGCACCAGCCCCCATTGAAAAATGCGGTACTCCCGCGTATCGCCAGGTTGGGCAATGGCCGACACTGGCTGGGTGGGGGCAATGTTGTACCTGGGCGGTGGGTTGGGCGGAGTAGCTAGACCAAAGGCCTTGGCAATGGCTTCGCCGGATTGGGTTTGGGTGTAGCGTCCGCACATAGAGTGGTGTTCCTATGGTGGATAGTGCGGGGAGCTTCAAAAAGAGGCCGACTCCAGTTAGCTTGAACTTACCAACCCCAAGCCAAAGGAGTGGTTCTTATGGAAAAGCGCACCGCACCAGCCAGATCATATCTCGGAGAGAAAGTA
>JBCDDJ010000738.1:0-2385 GCA_039180385.1 Cyanobacteria bacterium P01_G01_bin.38
ACGAAATCTATCTCCAACCCACCTACCGCAGCCAGGGCATCGGCACCCAAGCCATCAGCTTTGTGGAAAGGGTTTGTCGTGAGCGCGGCATCCATGCCTTACACCTGGAAGTTGAACATCATAATCCGAAAGCCAGAAAATTCTACGAAAAGACAGGTTATGTCTTACACAATCGGGCGATGATGACAAAATGGCTGTAGCCTTGAAGGGATTCTGCCTGCTCTGACCTATTGATATAAAAGCCTGGTTGGCTACCCTCGACACTGTTCCATTCTTTTGCCATGAAGACTCAAATCGAATCAGCTCGACTGTGGAAACCTGGCTTACCCGGCATTGAACTTTTTGAGGCAAGATTGTTTCGCCACAGGTTCAACAAACATTTTCATGAAGCTTACACGATTGGTCTTAATGAAACTGGACGGGGGTGCTGTCAGCATCAGGGTGAAGACTATTTCCATATTCCGGGCACTTTCAATCTGATTAATCCGGGGGATATTCATACCGGGCAGGTGGCGTCTAGCGAGGGTTGGGCGTTTCGTAATCTGTATATCAGCCCGCCACTGATCGAGAACACATTGGCCCAAATGGAATCGCCAAGGCGAGGCAGTCCCTACTTCCAAGCCCCTATTGTGGGTCAACCTCGCCTGCGTCCTGTTTTCTATCAGTTGTTTAATGCGCTGAACGAAGGCACCTCTCGGCTCACCCAACAGTCTCTTTTGCTCGAGCTGCTATCCCGGCTGTTTCAAGTCAATGCAGAATATCGTTTTGATTTGAAGCCGGTCAAAGCAGAGTCAACAGCGATTGCCCAAGTTCGTGCCTATCTACAAGCCCACTACGCTGAGAATATTTCCATCGATCACCTGGCCCATCTAGTCAACCTCAGTCCCTACTATCTGATCCGGTGTTTTCGGCAACAGGTTGGATGCCCGCCCCACCAGTATCAGCGACACTGGCAACTGCTGCGGGTCAAACAAGCCTTAAGAACAGAGACCCCCCTTTCTGAAGTGGCAGCTGAGCACGGTTTTTATGACCAGAGCCATCTAAACCGGGTATTTAAGCAAACCTTTGGGGTCACACCGGGGCGCTATCGAAAGGACAATTTTGTCCAATACGGGGGCAAAGTAGCTGACATAGGCTGATTGGGTGTCCAGATTTCCGTATTGTCCTTAACCCATGATACTCATCAAAGACTGCTCCCTGTCTGCTGTCATCGCAGGCTTCGTCACAATATTGGTCGGCTTTACCAGCGCGGCTGTGATTGTTTTTCAGGCAGCGCAGGCCCTAGGAGCCTCACCCACTGAGGTGGGCTCCTGGCTATGGGCGCTGGGCTTAGGAATGGGGTCAACCAGCATTGGGCTGTCGCTATGCTATCGGGTGCCGATTGTGACGGCCTGGTCTACGCCCGGTGCGGCAATGCTGATCACCTCTTCTGCCGGTGTCTCAATGTCGGAGGCGGTAGGGGCTTTCCTGATTTGTGCCGGACTGATGACAATGTTTGGGTTTACAGGCTGGTTTGAGCGTATCATGCGTCACCTGCCCCTCTCCCTGGCGTCGGGAATGCTGGCGGGGATATTGTTGCAGTTTGGGCTGGACGTGTTTACGGTCATGCAAACCCGATTTGTGATGGTCTTTATCATGTTTTGTGTGTATATCGTCCTGCGTCGTAGCGTTCCGCGTTATGCGGTGGTAGCTGCGTTGATCGCAGGTATCTTGATCGCAGGGAGTCAGGGGTTAGTCCAGCTTGAAACAGTACAGCTACGGTGGGCTCAACCGATATTAACCTTACCTCAATTTTCAGTCAGTGCCCTGATGGGCATTGCCCTGCCGCTGTTTCTGGTCACGATGGCGTCCCAAAATGTGCCTGGGGTGGCCACAATTCGGGCCTTTGGGTATGCGGTACCGACCTCTCCTCTAATTGGCTGGACCGGAGCAGCCACGCTGCTATTGGCCCCATTTGGGGCATTTGCTATCAACCTATCGGCGATTACGGCGGCGATTTCGATGGGGCGAGAGGCCCACGAAGATCCGCACAAACGCTACGTTGCAGCGGTCACAGTGGGCGTACTTTATATGGTAATCGGGCTATTTGGGGCAACGGTAGGATCTGTCTTTGCGGCGCTACCCCAAGAGCTAGTGCTTGCGATCGCAGGACTGGCGCTACTCGGCACCCTTGGCAACGGGCTGGCCATCGCCCTGACCCAAGAAAAAGACAGAGAACCCGCGCTCATCACTTTTCTGGTCACCGCGTCCGGTGTGACACTGTTCGGTATTGGGTCTGCCTTTTGGGGACTGATTGCAGGGGTTTTGACGATTGCTATCTCGCAGGCGAGTCATCGCTTGATTAGCGCCGTAGGCCCATCAGATTAAACAACTTGTAAACAATTC
>JBCDDJ010000739.1:0-2375 GCA_039180385.1 Cyanobacteria bacterium P01_G01_bin.38
AGAATTATACCTTACTAATCTAGATTGACTTGCCTCCATCCTGACCAAAAGTTAGGGATTGCAGCTTGCCTTCTTGCTAGCGATGAAGTCAATCAGAAGCTCAGGGGCAGGTCTAAACCCAGGGCAGGCTGTTTTTAGCGTGGATTCTCTTAAGATTTAGGCGTCTAGAGTCGCTTAATCAGCTATTGATGTGTAACCAAAAAATCGAGGCGCAGGTGACCCCACCACTGCGACCGGCGGATCATGTTCGGGGGGCTGTCACGGCCCCCTATCTTTTGATCGAATATGCCGATTTCCAATGTCCCCAGTCCGGGAAAGCCTACGCCACGATCAAATCGCTCCAGGCCCGCTTGGGCGCTCGGTTCTGCTTTGTGTTTCGTCATTTTCCCCAATCGCTGCGATATCCCCAGGCTCAAAAAGCAGCTGAGACAGCTGAGGCCGCAGGGGCGCAGGGTAAGTTTTGGGAGATGCACGATCTGCTGTTTGAGCAACAGCAGGCACTTACGGACGGTGACCTGATCGCCTATGCAGACCAGCTCGGCTTAAACGTAGAGAGGGTCTTGCAAGACCTCACTGACCACGTACACGAGCCGCGTATCCAGGCAGATATCGACAGCGGTTATCAGTATGGCGTGGAAAGAGCACCTACGTTTTTTATCGGCATTCGACACCAGGGTAGCGAGAATTTGGAGTCACTGGTGTTGAAAATGTTACAGGCAGATGTAGAGCCTTAGAGGGTGAGGGGTAAGTATGGGGTGATTGATTACCTACTCAAGTAAGCCATTTGGATCAATCCCCTGTGCTCTCAGTTTTGCCTTGAGCGTCGCGAGTTGCACTTCCGCATCGTTTGCTCGCCGCTGCTCGGCCAGCGCTTTTTGGTGTTCTGCTTCGGCCCGTTGACGTTCTGCTTCGGCTCCGTGTCTAGCCAGTTCTGCATCGGTCATTAGCCATTGCCCGTCAGCGTCATACCACCGTAGCCAAAGCCGCTTAGTCTGACGGTGGGTGCCTGCCGCATAGGTGCCATACCAGAGACCTAATCCGATTTTTAACTCCGGTATCCAAAGTCTCTGATCTGGCAAAGATTGCCCACTCTCCCCATGCCCTAATCAATCAGCCCTGCCCGACGGGCGGCGTGCTCAATCTGCACCCTGAGGTCTAGATTGGGGTCGTCATATACCTCTAAGGCATCCTGGATATGGAGCCAGTAGCTGCGAAGGGTGCGGGTGCTGACCTGCATTTGTTGAGCAATCGCCCGATCAGAGAGCCCGTCTTGAAATTTTAGGGTCAACAACGTTAGCCACTGGGGTTTAAAGTCGGGTCGCGAACGGATGTCGGGGGGCAAATGAATTGACTTTCGCATCGACAACTCAATCATCTTTAAAAGTTTAGGCACAGGCTGGGTTTTGTCGGCTGCGGTAAACCCAGCTGAGTAACAATAGATATCTGATTTGAGGCGCACCAGTGGCCTAACGCTCGTCCCTAACACCAGAATGTTAGAAGCGGGGTGACTCTCCATCACCGTCCTCAGCAAACGAATCCCGGCTTCACAACGGGGCATTTTTCCTAATTCTTCGGGTAAGTCTAAATCCAAGATAACCAAGTCTGGCTGATATTGTTCAATCTGTCGCCGAGCCGTTTTACAATCTTGGGCAGCCAGCAAAAACGCCTCTGGGTATGAGACTCGCAAAATGGGGACCAGACACTGCAATACCGCATCGTGGTCATCAATCACCAAAAAAATGGGCGTCTTTTGATGAGCGACGGTGTGCTTAGCCTCGCCCCCTCGCCGGGCTACTAACTGTCGCCAATTTGTTTGCTCGGTCAACATAGGAGTTCTTCCATGATTTCCCCTATCGTAGAGATATCCTAAAGATTTTGAGCCTGCGCCCGGGTGGGTCTTTCTAATTGACTTTTGGGCAATTGGTTTACCCGCCATCTGACAGAGCCCAACGCCTAACTTTTGGCCAGGTTGGCTAGCCCATTGCCCCCTTGTTTTAGCTAGCCCTTAACTTTGTGTTTAGCGGTGTCCTACAGGGGGTTTCCGTTCAACAAAATAATCTCTAGAGATGCATGAGGGCGCAGGCGAAGGCATGACACAAGGGTTTCTAGCGATGGGCCACTGCTGGCAACGCATCCAAGAGGCCCTCAAGGTTGAGGATACCCCCGATAAAGATCTGCGCATTCAGAGCCAACGTGCGGCACGTCGAGCCGGGTTAATCGATTGAGTCAGCCATGAATTTACTGATTTGAGTCCCAATGCTATGCCACTTTGTCTGTGTTGTCGAGATCGCCTGGTGCGTCAGATTTACAAAAGTAAGCTCTATGGATACTGTTGTAGCTGTAGACAGCTAATGCTCTTGCTCGCTTACAACCAG
>JBCDDJ010000740.1:0-2359 GCA_039180385.1 Cyanobacteria bacterium P01_G01_bin.38
AAAGTCTTCGACCAAAAACACAATCGGGTCGCGGCTGGCTTTGGCGTAGGCCACCTCAATCCGCGCCCCCGGAGCCTGCTGGATTTGATAGTTAAAGTCCTGGGTGACCAGGGTGAAGTGGTGGTAGTCGCCCTCGTCGGTCGGCGCACCAAAAAATTGCCACTCCAGGCCAAACAGGTCGAAGGGGCGATCCTGCGGTTTGCCGTCTTTGTCAGTGGGCTTGAGCTGCGCCTCGGGGGAGCGAATCTCGATACCGCTGGGATGGTGGACTGCGATCGCAAAACTCCCCAACGCAAAAGAGACCGGCAGCTTTGTACTAAATTCCAGACTGCCGACCTTGATCTTGGCCGGGAAAGCAATCTTGATCGCCGTCTCCCCCGCCTCCGTCGGTGTCAGGCTGACATCACTGAGGCTGGGGCGACCCACCGAAATCGCCTGCCCCAGCTTAGAAGCTTTTGATTTGTTTGCTGAATTGGCCGTTTGGGTTGCATTGGCCGTTCTTGCCGAGGGGGGCGTCGGGGCGACCTGGGCCGGTCTCTCCGCAGGTTTGAGATCCGCTGCCCCTTCTGATTTGAGAAAAGGAAAGGTAAATTCCGGCTCATTCTCCCCACTAGCCAATGGGTTCGTGGGTGCTGAATTCTCTGCTCCAGCTGCCGTTTCCCCGGAAAGCGGGAACGATGTCCCCAAAAACTGAAATGTTAGCGCCCAGTCGTTCGCCTCAAAACCAATCAGATAGCGGGCCGCCCCAGCTGAGCCCAGGGTCTTCTCAACCAATCTGATCTCAATCAGGTCTACCGCACTCTCCTCGGTGATGTCTGCCGATGGCGTTGCTTTGGGCGCTAAGATCAGACCCACCAGCTCAGACGAGGGCGGCGACTCATCACTGCCCGTCTGCAAGTCTTCATCATTTTGCAACTCGCGCAGCGTCTCTAACCCTGGAATCTCTCGCGTCCAGGCCATGGCGCTGGAGAGCTTGAGCTGGGACTGCCTCGGCATCGATAGCGTCAGCGCAAACTGCCCCTGGGTCTCACGAGTTTGACCCACTAACCGCACCGTGCGGGTCAATGCAAAAGCGAACACCACCCCCTCAGGGGGCTCCACCGTCAGCCCCAGCAGGTCAAACTTTTTACCCAGCGCCAGCGTCGAGCGCCCCGTAAATGAAAACGCCTTGACCCCAACCGTAGAATCGGTTTCTAACTCAATGCGCAGATCAGACAGCAGCAGATCCGGTATCCCCGTCGGCAGCGTAAACCCACCCAGCTTGCTAGCCAACCCCAGCAGCCCAATTGCAGACTCTTGGGCCAGCTCACCCACGTAGCGGGCTTGCCGCCCGTTAAAATCTTGCGAGTAATCGGCAAACAGACGAATGTCAACCCCACCCAGCGATCCTAAAATATAGGCCTGAGCCTGAATGGATTTACCAGAACTCGTCGCGTCAGACCCGGTAGCAATGGGCGAAACCACAAAAGACTCCTTTAGACAACATGGCAAATCCCGAGCCCAACTTCTGGGCCCTGAATAATCTGTCGGATTTCAGGTGACAAATTCTCGGTGGCGATCGCATCTTGAAATCTGACTTTGAGCGCGATGGTAAATTTGCCTGAGGCTGCGATCGCAAATTCTGTGATCTCGACACCCGATTCACTCAGCAAATCATTCAGCACCTCTGTTGCCGACACGTCAAACTCACGGGCCTGTAGCCAGGCTTGAAGTTGACTGAGATCGACTTTATTGGAGGCTGCCCTCAGACTCAGGGACGCATGGGCGGCCAGGGCTGCTTTAAGTGCATCCCCTAGCTGGCTCAGGGCTGCCTCTAGCGCGGTGGAGTCTGGATCGTGCAGATCGAGCACAATTTGTTGATTATCAATCTCAAACGTCAAAGAATCGCTCATACAGAAGCCGCATCTTTTCGATATGCAAACCCTACGCCCAACTCTTTGATATCGATAATCTCTTTTAGCTCCTCAGGCAGATCCAGATCCAGATTAAGCTTGAGAGCAATCACAAACTCACCCTTGGCTGAGATTGAAAATGCCGTAATCGTAATCACCTGCTCATCAAAAATCTCGGCGGCAGAGATATCGAAACCCTTGCTGGCTAGCCAGTCCAACAGTTCCTTCAGCGTGACTGAAACTGTCTGGCCCTGGGGTAACGTAAAAGAGAGCGCTTCTTTGGCCGCGTCTTTAAATTTCTGTTTAGCGGCGGCGGTGTCTCCCCGCGCCTTGAGGGCCTTAATCTCATCTAACAGATTGTCAGGTAGATCGGAGGAGGCCAGTGTAATCTCTTTGCCACCAATGACGAAGGTGACAGAAAACTTTGGAACAACACTTGACATATAACGCTAGAGACTTTGAAGCTA
>JBCDDJ010000741.1:0-2353 GCA_039180385.1 Cyanobacteria bacterium P01_G01_bin.38
CTGCCCCTTTTCCCCTTCCCCTTTTCCCCATGACTCCAACCCTCCAAACCCTCACCAACGCCCTGGGCACCATTGAAACGATCCACGACGAAACCCAGGTTGCCAAGCTGTCGAAGGATTATTACGACTTCAGCCCGGTTCTCAAAGAAAAGCTGGACGATAAGGTGGCTGATCTGGTCGTGCGCCCGACCACCGAAGCAGAGGTCATGCAGGTCGCCAAGGCCTGTGTGGCCGACAAAATCCCGCTGACGGTGCGGGGAGCGGGCACAGGTAACTATGGTCAATGCATTCCCCTGGAGGGGGGCGTCATCCTGGACCTGAGCAAAATGAACCGGGTTAAATGGGTCAAGCCAGGCTTGGCCTGTGTAGAACCGGGGGCTAGGCTCGCCGCCATCGATAAAATTACTCGCGAGCAAGGATGGGAAATTCGGATGTATCCGTCTACCTATCGGACAGCAACCATCGGGGGGTTTATCGGTGGCGGCAGCGGTGGGATCGGATCGATTACCTACGGTCAGCTGCGCGATCGCGGCAACCTCCACGCGGTGCGCGTGGTGACGATGGAAGATGAGCCTCGGGTGATTGAGCTGCGCGGCGACGCGGTGCAGCAGGTGAACCACGCCTATGGCACCAATGGCATCATCACTGAGTTAGAAATTCCGCTGGGGCCAGCGTATCCATGGGCAGAGCTGATCGTGGTGTTTGACGACTGGCTGACCACGGCTCGGTTTGGGCAAGCCCTGTGCGACTCAGATGCAATGATTAAAAAGCTGGTCAGCCTTCACGCCTGGCCAATCCCCAGCTATTTCGCGGCGTTGCAAGATGCCCTGCCCGAGGGCAAGCATGCCGCCCTGCTAATGGTTGCCGAGCCCTGCCTAGAGCCGTTCGGCGAATTGGTGAAAGAATTTGGGGGGCAAATCACTTACCAAAAATCCGCTTTGGAGGCCAAAAAGGGCACGATGCTGGCCGAATTTACCTGGAACCACACCACCCTCCACGCCCGCAATGTGGACCCCAGCCTGACCTATTTGCAAACCTTATTTCCCTACGATCCAGACTTGAAGCTAATGGAGCACATGGTGCACCACTTTGGCGATGAGGTGATGATGCATGTGGAGTACCTGCGATCGCAGGGGCAGAATATCCCGGCGGCGCTGCAGCTGGTACACTACACCACTGAGGAGCGGCTGAATGAAATTATTCGCTACCACGAAGAGCAGGGGGCGTTTATCGCCAACCCCCACACTTACATTCTCGAAGACGGCGGGCGTAAAACGGTGGACGAAGTGCAGCTAGCCTTTAAGGCCAAAGTGGACCCCTATGGACTGTTAAATCCTGGCAAGATGCGGGGATGGACAGAGCAGAAGGGTTAGGTTGGCTTCAAGATAAGGGTTTCAGTGTGGTGAGTGGGTGAGTGGGTGAGTAGGTGAAGCCAATAGCGTCTTACTGAGCGCAGCGACCCCACCGAGCACAGCGACCCCACCGAGCGCAGCGCACTCACCAGCGCACTCACCCTCCTTCCATATCAGTTCAAAGAAACCTTGCGGCGCAACAAAATCACGTAGAAAGCGATCGAGATCGCAATAAAACTCACCAACGCAAACTGAGGATGCAGCTGGGCCGACCAAATCGACGGCGACGGCAGGGCTGAGTTGGCGTAGTTTGCCAGCAGCACGATAAACAAGTTATTCGCACTATGCGCCCCCATCGCCAGCTCCAGACGATTGTCTTGTACGGTGATCACCGCCAGAAATAACCCAAATAGCAGATAAACCGTGGCCATTAAAGCAAACCCCAGCTGGACTTCTGGGTTGAGCAAGTGAGGCAGCATAAACAAAATCGAGGAGCCGATCACCGGCAGCCACCTGCCCCGACTTTTGAGCCCTAACCCCTGCATCAGATATCCCCGAAAGAAAAGTTCCTCAGCACTGCACTGCAGCGGCGTTACGATCAGGGCAAAAGGTAGGAAAAGAAAAAACTGATCGGGCTTAAACGATAGCTGGTAGCTGCCGGGAAAGATTAGCGCCTCGAGCAGGCTTGCGATCGCAATCAGCCCAAAATAAACCCCAAACCCTTGCAAAAATCGCCCCCATTTGAGGGAGCGCGCCGGGGTAATCAAGCCAATAAACCGCCGCCGATGCAGCCAGCGCACCGTGATGTATAAACCCACCAGCGACAAGATAATGCTGCAATTAAGGACCAGATAGGGCACCAGCGGTCCCACGCCGTTAAATGACAGCGTGGCTTGATTGAAGAAAGTCGCCGGATCCCCATCTGATTCTAAGACCGCAACGAACGCCAAAAATGGGATACTGCCCAAGACCTGCCAAAACAACACCACCAGCAGCACCCC
>JBCDDJ010000742.1:0-2353 GCA_039180385.1 Cyanobacteria bacterium P01_G01_bin.38
GATCAAAAGTGCCGACAGTTTAGAACTGGCCCACCGCCTCCAAACCATCATTCTCGACAAGACCGGCACCCTCACCCAGGGGCAGCCCACTGTCACCGACTACATCACAGTTAACGGCACCGCCAACCACAATGAAATCAACCTGCTACGTCTGGTGGCTGCGGTCGAACGCCACTCTGAGCATCCATTGGCAGAGGCGATGGTGCAATACGCTCAGCGGCAGGGGGTTGATCTAGCCAAGCTGCCCAGTGCCGAACAGTTTCAAGCGGCTGCTGGCAGGGGGGTGCAGGCCAGAGTCTCCAATCGTCTCGTACAAATCGGCACCCGGCGCTGGCTAACCCATCTAGGCATTGGGACAACCGCTCTTGAAGCTCGCCACCAGACCTGGGAAGCAGACGCTAAAACCACAGCTTGGATTGCCATTGATGGCCAGGTCAAAGGATTATTGGGCATTGCTGACACCCTCAAACCTACCTCTGCCCAGGTGGTCAAAACACTTCAAAATATGGGTCTAGAGGTCGTCATGCTCACGGGCGACAACCCCCAAACCGCGGATACCATTGCCCAGCAGGTTGGCATTCGACGCGTGATTGCCCAGGTGCGACCCGACCAGAAAGCAGCTCAGGTGCAGGGGCTACAAGCCGAGGGCAAAGTGGTGGCGATGGTGGGTGACGGAATTAATGATGCCCCCGCCCTCGCCCAGGCTGATGTCGGAATTGCCATTGGGACCGGCACAGATGTTGCGATCGCAGCTAGCGATATCACTCTGATCTCTGGCGATCTGCAAGGCATTGTCACCGCCATCCAGCTCAGTCGCGCCACCCTGCAAAATATTCGCCAAAATCTCTTCTTTGCCTTTATCTACAACATAGCAGGTATCCCCATCGCAGCGGGGGCGCTATATCCCCTGATCGGTTTGTTGCTCAACCCGATCATTGCAGGCGCAGCCATGGCCTTTAGCTCTGTCTCAGTGGTCAGCAATGCGCTAAGGCTGAGAAAGTTTCGTCCCAGGCCTTGACAAGCGTCATCTGAGCCAGACAATAGAATCTTAGGACTCCGCTAGACAGGGCCGTTTTGAAGACGCTAGCTCCCAAACTTTCACAGTGCCATCATAGCCACCACTAATCAGTGCACTCCCCTCGGCGTCAAATTTGACGTCATAAACAAAGCCAGAATGCCCCCTCAGGGTACAAATCGTTTTGTTTTGTTGCCAGTCCCACGTCTTGACAGTTTCGTCAAAGCTACTGCTCGCCAGGGTCTTACCATCTGGGCTAAAAGCCACCCCGGAGACAATAAAATTATGCCCCTTGAGTGATTGTTCTAACTGCCCCGTTTGTAGATCCCAAACTCGAACCAGATCGCCATAGCCACCACTTGCCAACCATTGACCATCTGGGCTTACCGCAACGCTGTTGATCCGCTCGCTTCTGCTTTGGAACTCACTGATGGGCTGCGGCTGTTGCAGATCCCAATGATAAATCTTCCCAGCTTGATCGCCACTCACCAACTGTTGTGGCTGGGTGGGCAAAAAGGCCAAGCTGTTGACGGGTGGCCCCGATGCCTTAAGAGTTTTATGCTCTCGTCGTGTTGTTAGATCCCAAATCTTAATGGTGCCGTCACTGCTGCCGCTGGCTAAATAAGCATCATCGGGGCTCAGGGCCAAGCTGACAATTCTGCCAGAACGGCCTGCGATCGCAGCTTCTTCTTGTCCAGAGGCCAGGTCCCAAAATGCAATTTCGCCATCCCCACTACCGGTAATGAGCTGGGTTCCATCCGGGCTTACCAAAAGGCTATTCACCCGTCCATCATGCTCAAAGGTACGCTGTAGTTTTCCCGTTTTAGGATCCCAAATCTTCACTGCTTGATCATAGCTACCGCTGGCGACTAATAAGGCATCTTGCGAAAATGCAACAGTGAGCACAGAAGCAGAGTGCTTAGCCAGAGATTGTTTAGGTAATACTGAGTTGCCGACTTCTGGCTGCACAGCCTTCTTGCTGGAGGGTGTCCCCCGCGATATCCACCACAGTGAGCTAAAAGCGCTGCCGATAATACCCAGTGCAAGAAATAGAAACACTATGGGGAAAATCTTTTCATTTCTCTGACTCATTTTTTAGGCGAGATAGGTTTCAATCCCTTACATTGAGGTCTGTTTAGAATCAGGACGCCGTAAAAGTAGTTAATGAACCATTCATTGAAATAGGTCGCTGGCAAAATCCCATTTCCAATAGCTCTTCGGGCATGGCTTCGCTAGCGCTGGGGTGGTTCTGTGGCTTTTATAAGCATATATTCAACCATCGCCAAGCTACGCTCCGACGCTGACAGATAAAGAAAGCTAATTATTCATAATTGAAAC
>JBCDDJ010000743.1:0-2349 GCA_039180385.1 Cyanobacteria bacterium P01_G01_bin.38
ATCGGCGTAGTAACCCAGATAAGCATTTTGAAACGGGCCATAGAAGATTTGGCTGAGGTTAGCAACCCCCACGATAAAGCTCTCTGGGAGATTTTCTAGAGAACTGTTGGGAGATTGGCCATAACAAATCAACAGCCCCTCAAAATCAGTTTGCTGGCATCGAGCGAGGTAGTCTTGCCAGCCCTCTGTTGTCAGCGCAGCAAACACCCACGGCGAGTGAAAGGCTTTACTTCGCTGGGCCAAAGCTAATAAAGCCGGAATATCTGCTGCGGTCGGTTTATGAATAAACACCCGGGTTGACATAGGCCTTGGCTCCTCCCAGGAGGGAATACGTGGAGCGAGGGTTGCTTAATCAATTTCTAAAACAACTTTGCCAACCCCATTGCCCTGTTCTACCAGTCGATGGGCCTCAGCCGCTGCTGATAGAGGAAATACCTTCTCGACGTGGATCTTAAGCTGGCCCGCATCAATTCGCCGGGCGCACTGTTCTAAAATCTTGGTCTGATAGCGGCGGGCGTCTTCGAGCCCGAGCAGCTGCGGGGTCAGCATCAGCTCATAGCCAAACCGTAAATTGCGAGTGCGGGCGGTTTTCCAATCGGTTTGGTCTGTGGGAGAGAGCACCGTCACCACATCACCGTAGACTTTGGTGGCCTTAAAGGTCGCTGACAAAACGGGTTCACCTACCAGATCCAGGGCAATATCCACCCCGATACCCTGGGTCCAGGTCAAAACAGACTCAACAAAGTCAATGCGAGGATAGTAAATACAGTGATCGGCCCCCAGCTGGCTAACAAAATTGGCTTTCTCTTCTGAACTGACGGTGGTACAGACCTGGGCTCCCGCGAGCTTAGCAAGCTGCACCGCCACATGGCCAACCCCACCCGCCCCACCGTGGATTAAGACACGCTGATCCGCGGCGAGGCGGGCCCGATCATATAGGGCCTCCCAGGCGGTGAGCATCACCAGGGGGGCAGCTGCGGCCTCGGTAAAGCTCAGGGTGGTGGGTTTAAGGGCAACATCCCGCTCATCTACCACGGCATATTCGGCATAGTTACCGGCCAGCCCCCCCAGACCCCCGCTGCAAAAATAGACCTCATCCCCCACGCTAAAGCGCCGCACCGATGCGCCGACGGCTTCAACAATCCCCGCGCCGTCACAGCCCAGTACAGCGGGCAGACTGTCTACAAAAACACCCCGCCGCCGGATCTTGGTATCAACTGGATTGACCCCGGCAGCCTTGAGACGCACCCGTATCTGCGTATCAGTCTGGAGGGTGAGCATTGCGATCGCATCCACCTGGAGTCCGCTGGCATCCCCAACGGCTTTCATCACAACGGCTTTCATAGTAGACATAGCTAAAAAAGTATGAAAAATCGAGTGTGTTCATTAGGATATCAAGACAGGCTCTAAAACTCTAAATCCGAAAAAAAAGGCAAACTTCGCCCGGATCAGACAACCCACGCTAGTCTGTGAAGGCCCCTTTTCCCTCTGCCAAAATGGCTGCCCTAATGCATCAGCGCCCTTATTTATTCCACGGTTTGACCAACAGCCTATGCTCAACCTGTCTCAATAAAGTTGAGGCCAAAATCATTTTTCAAGACGGCTGTGTTTATCTCCAAAAACACTGTTTTATCCACGGCCCTGAGAAAGTGCTGATCGCCGATGACATCGACTATTACCAACAGTGCGAGGCCTATATCAAACCTGGAGAGCTGCCGCTGCGGTTTAATACCCCGATTAAACATGGTTGCCCCTACGATTGCGGGCTGTGCCCAGACCACGAGCAACATAGCTGCCTGAGCCTGATTGAGTTGACCGATCGTTGCAATTTATCGTGCCCGATTTGCTACGCAGACTCTGGGGCAAGTCGAGCATCTGGCCCCCCTCAGCGACACCGCAGCCTGGCGCAAATCGAGTCCATGATCGATGCCGTGGTCGCCAACGAGGGCGAACCCCAGGTGGTGCAACTCAGCGGCGGTGAGCCCACCATTCACCCAAATTTTTTTGAGGTGTTGGCACTGACCAAGCGCAAACCGATCAAACACTTGATGATCAACACCAACGGAGTGCGCATTGCCCAAGATCGCGCCTTTGCCGAACAGCTCAGCACCTATAAGCCTGGGATTGAGATTTATTTGCAGTTCGACAGTTTTGAAGCAGAGGCCTTGCAAGACCTGCGCGGCGAGGATTTGAGAGCCGTTAGGGAGACCGCGATCGCAACCCTCAACGACTTGAATCTCTCCACCACGCTGGTGGTCACCGTCAAAAAAGGACTCAATGACGGCGAGATTGGCAAGATTATCGACTACGCCCTCCAGCAGCGCTGTGTGCGCGGCGTCACCTTTCAAC
>JBCDDJ010000744.1:0-2341 GCA_039180385.1 Cyanobacteria bacterium P01_G01_bin.38
CCGCTGGCGGGAATCGCTGGGCGGCGTCAGCTGAAGGTTGGAGACCGCTTTAATCTTGGTCTTAGGTGCAGAAGCAAGGGTCATACGGCTTTAGGTAACGAGATGGGCTAAAAAAACGTACACACAAAAGTGATCCAGTTTGAGGAAACGGCAGTCACACTAAACGACTCGAGAACTCAAACTCGCAATTTCGACAATCACTTTATCTATCGAATCATGCTTTTGAGCGATTTCTACACACTTGAAACACAGTGTGACAAACTTTGACAAATTCTAAAGAACATGTATCAAACGGCAGGTATCCCTGACCGTCAGGAGGGTCTGGTTGGGGACGGATTCGGTATGGACAGTGGGTCATGGGGAATGGGTTTGCTATGCTTCGCCTTGTCCCTGCCCCTGCCCTCAGATTGCTATGCTTGGGGCACTCAATCTTTATACTGAGAATCTATGCTCAGAGCAGGGGGACGCCATGATGTTGAACGCCTGGTTCAAGTATCTTTGCAGAGTCGGGTCGCGACCAGACACCGTCAGGCAGACTCTTGAAAAAACTTACCAGGTGGTGACCACCGCATCGGTCGAAACGCTGTGGCAAAAAATTATTGATCTAGCCGATGTGGCCTCCTGGCATCCGCTGATTACGGCTACCAATGCCCCCAATGGCCTCAAGGCCAAACCGGGGTTAATCTATCGAGTGTTTACCCGCTGGTTGCCATTGCCCACCAAAATTTTTGTTGAGCGGGTCTTACCCGGAGAGCTGCTCAGTGTTCGAGTTTTTCCGATACCGGGGCTAGAAGAACGGGTCACCTATCGGATTGAGTCTACGGTTTGCGGGACCTGCGTGTCTTACTCAGTGACGCTCCGGGGTTGGCTATCGCCATTAGCCTGGTCTATTTTGCGCCCCTATGCGGCCCAGGTTGCGATCGCACTGGCAGAGGCTGCCGAGCGCGGCGCTGTGTCAGCGCCCCAGCGCCCCTATCGAGATGTGTTTGGTCTGTAAGCAAAAACCTATTCGGGCGAGTTTTATCCGGGTTCTACAACGCGATAGGACGAGTTCCATCGGTTTATAAGAGCGGGTGTACTTAAAGCAGGTTCTATGGTGGCTATCGTGATGAGCCCGCTCATAGATGCCCGTCAAACGCTAAGATCTTGGGATAGGGCGAGATTGCAACCCACCCCATCGCCCCTCCTAAGAGGGATTAAAGCATTGGTTTTAGAATTGAGCCTTATATTAAAGCTCCCGATTCTGAGTCCCGCTCCTTAATTAAAGCAGCCCCTAGCCAAGATATAAAATGACTCCCACCCTAGATACCGCCGCTATTTTAGACGTGTTGCGCCCGGTCGAAGATCCAGAGTTGCGCAAAAGCTTGGTCGAGCTCAACATGATTCGCAATGTCACCGTTGAGGCAGGTCAGGTCAGCTTTACCCTGGTCCTGACCACCCCCGCCTGCCCCCTGCGCGAGTTTATTGTCGAAGATTGCGAAAAAGCAGTTCGCACTCTGCCAGGGGTTGAGAGCGTTGAGGTCGAGGTCACCGCAGAAACCCCCCAGCAAAAGTCTCTGCCTGACCGTCAGGGGATTGGCGGGGTTAAAAATATTGTGGCCGTATCTAGCGGTAAGGGCGGTGTCGGCAAAAGCACCGTTGCCATTAATTTGGCCGTTGCCCTGGCGCAAGCCGGTGCCAGCGTGGGTCTAATCGACGCCGATATTTATGGCCCCAACGCCCCCACCATGATGGGGCTCACCCAGGCCAATGTCATTGTTCAGGACGGGCAGCAGGGCCAAGAATTAGAGCCTGCCTTTAACCACGGCGTCAAAATGGTGTCGATGGGCTTTTTGATTGATCCCGACCAGCCGGTGATTTGGCGCGGCCCCATGCTCAACGGCATTATTCGTCAATTTTTGTACCAGGTGCAGTGGGGCGATTTAGACTATCTCGTTGTCGATCTGCCCCCCGGCACTGGCGATGCCCAGCTGACCCTGGCCCAGGCCGTGCCCATGGCTGGGGTGGTGATTGTCACGACGCCTCAAAACGTTGCCCTCTCCGATGCGCGCCGGGGCTTAAAAATGTTTGAGCAACTGCAAGTCAATGTGCTTGGCATTGTCGAAAATATGAGCTACTTTATCCCCCCTGATCTGCCCGATCGGCAATACGATATTTTTGGGTCCGGGGGCGGCGAAAAAGCGTCGAAAGAACTGAAAGTGCCGTTATTGGGTTGTATTCCCTTAGAGATGCCTGTCCGAGTTGGCGGCGACAGCGGTGTCCCAATTGTAGTCGGTCAGCCCGACTCGGCCTCAGCCCAGGCGCTAACCCACATTGCCCAACAAGTCGCAGCCCGCGTCTC
>JBCDDJ010000745.1:0-2338 GCA_039180385.1 Cyanobacteria bacterium P01_G01_bin.38
ACCGATAGCGATCTGGGTAACACAGCTTACCATCGCTATCGGTCATCTTCCAGATAGCGGTTGTCGTTGTGGCGACGTCTGGTGCTTTCAGGTTGACTGCGATTGCAACCCGATTCCCAGGGAGAGTATGGGGTATTTTGAAAGGAATCGGACTATCTACCTCTGACCAATCGACCACCGCTTCCCAGGTCACATTCAGAGCCAGACAATACGCGACAAAAATATGAGCTGAAAGGGTGTCTTTGCCAATTAAAAACCGTCGCCAGCTAGCCTCATTGATGCCATCGGCGTAAAGCCTACCGTGAAACCCTTCCTGCGGCCAGATCTTATCAGGCTCCAAAATTTTGCTGGCTTCAATCAAAGATTGGTCGTTGGCGATGGTATCCCGCGTCCAACCCAATTGCTTGCAGGCAGACCTGACAACTTTTAGCCCCTGTTTTGAGGTTCGAAAACGCCAACCCATATTATTTGCTGTCTGTCAAGGATCAAGTTCAGCTATACAGCGCGCCTAAAATTGATCCTGAACCATGTCATAACCAAGTAGTTATTGTACCTACAGGGTAAAAAATAGTCTCCTTTTTTGTCTGATTAACGTTTAGTTTAGATAAGCTCTCAGGACGAATTAAATATCAAGACTAAGCTGAGGTAACACCTGCTATCACCCTAGATTCACACCTAGATTCACACCATAGACGTTCATCAATTTAAGCCCCAAAAAGTCTTTTATGCTAACCGAAGCAAAATTGTCTAATCTGACAGGCCACTCGCCCCTCAAGATTGTTTTAGTTGAAGATGACCCGGTCATGCAGCTTGGGCTGGAGCAGTTTTTAGACGATCACGAGCAGTTTGAACTGATCGGCAAGGCCGCAGACGGCTACTCTGGCATCACCGCCACCCTGGAGCTACAGCCTGATTTAGTGGTGATGGACATTGGCCTGCCCCAACTCGACGGGATTGCCGCCACTCAACAAATTAAGCAAAAAAATTCCGCTGTTCGGGTCGTTATGCTGACCTCCCACACCGCTGATACTGAGATGGTGGCTGCCCTGGCCAGCGGTGCAGATGCTTATTGCATCAAGGGTACCAGCCTGGAGGGGCTGGAGGTCGCCATGCTCTGCGCCCAACAAGGGGCCACCTACCTTGACCCCCAAATTGCGCGGCGAGTGATTGGACACCTTCAGCACAGCCAATCTACGGGGCCTACGGTGGACCTATCCAAACGGGAGCTAGAGGTTCTGCGGCTAATTGTAGAGGGCAAAAGCAACCCAGAGATTGCGGCTGAGCTGTTTCTCAGCGTCAGTACAGTCAAGACCCACCTGCGCAGCATCATGAATAAGCTGGCCGTCGATGACCGGGTGCAGGCAGCCGTCGCCGCATTGCGAAACGGGCTGGTGTAAGATTTTGCCTGGGTATCGTCATGATCCAATTTGTGAAGTGTGTGGACAGGGTTAGTGCTTAAACGACGTCAACTCCAGCTTGTGTGTCTGCTCAGCCTGGTTCTGGTGTGTGTCGGGCTACTGCTCAGGCCAACCTCCGCAGCTCAGTCTGAGCTGTTTGATGCGGTCTGGGAAACGGTCAACGATAACTTTTACGATCCTGATTTTAATGGGGTTGATTGGGCCGCTATGGGCAAGCAATATCGTCCCCAGGTGGCCCAGGCATCGTCCCTAGCAAACAAGGCCACCCTGATTAACGAGATGCTCGACCAGCTGCAGACGTCACACACGCATCTTTACACCCCAGATGAGCCTGCTTACTATCAGCTGCTCGGCATTTTTTATCCGCGTCTGTCTGATCTACAAACTCAGCTTGAGGAAAGATTTCCAGAGGGCAAAATTGAGTATGCGGGTATTGGTATCGTCACGACTCAGATCAAGGAAAACACCTTCGTCAAAGCCATTTTTGATGGTAGCCCAGCCGCAACAGCTGGCTTGCAGGTGGGCGATCAAATCCTCAGCGCTGACGATCAACCCTTTGAACCGATTAAATCCTTTCTGGAGAAAGTTGACCAATCGGTCACGCTCCTGGTGCAAAAGTCACCCAACCCAGGCAGTCAGCAAGAGATTACGGTGACGCCTAAGCTGTTTGATGGCATCACCATGTTTGTCGATGCCATGGCAGAGAGTGTGGATGTGATCAAAAAGAAGGGCAAACAGATTGGTTATATTCATGCCTGGTCCTACGCCAGCGAAGACTATCAAAAACAGCTAGAAGACGAGCTGTTCTACGGTCGTCTGAAGGATGCCGATGCCCTAATCCTTGACCTGAGGGATGGTTGGGGCGGCGCGCCGCTAACGGCCCTCCATCCCTACACCGCTAGGGGCCCTAGCTTGACGAG
>JBCDDJ010000746.1:0-2327 GCA_039180385.1 Cyanobacteria bacterium P01_G01_bin.38
GGCTGTACCTAACACCGAATTATTCCGCAGACTAGCCGCCAAGATGGGCTTTGAGGAAGCCTGCTTCAAGCTCAGCGATGAAGAATTGACGATGGAGGTATTGGATTGGTCGGCTCCTGTTATGGACGGCATCGACATGGATTTGCTCAAGGCTCAGGGCTACGCTAAACTCAAGATCGAAGATATCCCCCATGCGGAGGGCAATTTCCCCACTCCCTCTGGCAAGTGCGAATTTGTCTCTGGCATGGCGGTGGACAGTAACTTTGTCCTCCCCGCATTTCGTCAAGGGTATGAGACCTATGAGCCAGGCGACCCGGTTGATCCGTTGCCGACCTATACCCCCCAGCGAGAGTCGGCACAGAGCAATCCAGCGCTCGCTAAACGCTATCCCCTCAGTTTGATGTCTGCTAAACCCCACCAGTTCGTCAACTCTTGCTTTGCCAATTTGCCAAAGCATGCCAAATTGCAGGGCGGCCCCCAGCTAATTATTCACCCCCAGGATGCCACCCAGCGGGGGATCACCGATGGGCAGCTGGTCAAGGTCTTTAACGATCGCGGCACATTCCAGGCCCCAGCCCTGGTGAACGATATGACCCGCCAGGGGATAGTGGTGGCTCCCCTGGGCTACTGGCGCAAGCTCAATCCGGCAGGGGGTACCGTAAATGCGGCCACCTCCGCCACCTTCACCGACATGGGTCACACGGCTGCGGTGGGGGATTCGCTCGTAGAAGTCGCCCTGGCTGTCCAGGAGCAGCCCCCCTTAGGCACACAAATCTTAACGCTGATTTCTAATCTTTTTGCACGAGGTAAAAAAGAAAAACAACCCACCGAGGTCAGTGCATGAACCCATTCTTTCAATTTGAGGCAGATTTTGTAGACTCCCTCCGCTGCATTCCGATGCAGGTGCGCTACAAGCTTGATACCTGTGGCATCAAGCTCAAGCTGCATCAGTGGAGCAAATTTTCTGAGGAGGATCGCCAAAGTTTGGTGGCGTTGCCCTGCCAGACAGCAGCAGAAATTCAAGCCTATCGGGATCATCTCCAGCAGCTGGTGCAAGCCAGGGCCGGAGAAGTGGCCAAAGATCTGCCCGTTGAGGCCAACCCAGATTGGGAAAAGAGTAGTCTCATCCCGGCCTCAGTCTCTGAAAAAGCGATTGAAACGGGCGTCAGCTTAAAGCTAGAGCACTGGCAACAGTTAACAGACATACAGCGCTTTGTCCTGATCAAACTCAGTCGGTCTAGCCACGAGAATCGTAATTTTTTGCCTGCTCTTAAGGAGTTTGAACTGGTGTAGTGGCTTTCGAGCATCAAGTTCGATGCTTATTTGGACAACACTTGAACCTTGGGGAGGTGGACAACCTTCCGCATTGTTTCTGCCAATTTCTTTGCGGCTGGATTCAGCGGGTATTTGGGATGGCTTGCGATCGCAACCTTGTGGGTCAAAGAGAGCGCCAATGGCAGTTTTATATCTACTAAAGATCCCCTTTCTAGATCTTTTTGGACCTGGGAGCGTGGCAAATATGCCACACCGCAGTTAGCCCCCAAAAGGTGTTGAAATGATTGACAACCCGTCACTTCAACAGCCGGATTTAACTTACTTTGATGAGTAAAATATAGCTCTTCAATAATGTACCGAATACCAAAATCGGTTTCCTGTCGAGGGATGAGCAAAGGCTGATGTTGAATATCATGCCAGGTAACGTCTTTGACTAAAGTCAGTGGATGGTCAGGACCCGTTACCAGTAACAAAGGCTCCTCGTATAACTCTTCAAACTCCAATAGCTTGACCGGCACCGGTAACGAAAAGATAGCCAGATCGATTGTCTGATTTTGGAGACCCTGGACAAGATCACCCGGAACGCCCTCCAGGATTTGTATACTAACATTAGGATTTTGTTGACAATACCGCTGTAGAACATTCGACAGGCATCTCTGGATGTTAAAGCAAGTTAGGCCCAGAGTGACCTTACCCGCTGTAGCCTGTGAGGCTCGAAGGGCTGAATCTATACCTGTTTCGATATTCTGCAATCCAGCTCGACAATGGGAGATAAAAGCCTCGCCTGCCTGACTCAGATAGACCTGATTTGAGCGACGATGCAACAACTTAATGCCGACAAAACGCTCCAGTCGCCGCACCTGCTGACTAATTGTTGGCTGAGATAAATTGAGTGCAACAGCAGCAGCGGTAAAACTTCCTCGCTCTGCCACTTCAATGAAGGCAATGAGTGCCGATGTCTCTAGATGGCTCAACGTTGATCTATTCATCAAGTTGGTTGCAAAAGGGGCTTTCTTACTAACCGACTGATTTCCATAGAACCACTTCAATAC
>JBCDDJ010000747.1:0-2326 GCA_039180385.1 Cyanobacteria bacterium P01_G01_bin.38
AAAACCCGAAGCTGCCGAGCCCGACCATGACACCCCTGTACTCGGCATCATGCCATTCGTGGCCTAGGGAAATTTTGGGCTATTCTGGAGGTTCAGCAAACCCTTGACCTCTAACGCCCATGCAAACTCCCATCAATGTCATCGGCGGCGGCCTGGCCGGGACCGAAGCCGCCTGGCAAATTGCTCAGGCAGGCTTACCTGTTGTTTTGCATGAGATGCGCCCGGTCAAGACCAGCCCGGCCCACCATTCTGAGCATTTGGCAGAGCTGGTATGTAGCAACTCATTCGGGGCACAGTCCACTGACCGCGCTTCCGGGCTACTGCACGAAGAGCTGCGCCAACTGGGATCAATTATTATCCATAAAGCCAATGAGCATGCGGTACCTGCCGGGGGAGCCCTGGCGGTTGATCGCGGCGTGTTTAGCCGTACCCTAACCGAGACCCTGGTTAGCCATCCTCTGATTGAGCTGCGCCGCGAGGAGGTAACCCATATCCCCACCGACAGCATCACCGTCTTGACCACTGGCCCTCTCACCAGTGAGGCCCTCGCTAGTGACCTGAAACGATTCACGGGTCAGGACTACATGAGCTTTTTCGATGCGGCTAGCCCCATCATCGTAGGCGAGTCGATCAACCATGGGATCGCCTTTATGGCCTCCCGATATGACCGGGGCGAGGCCGCTTACCTCAACTGCCCGATGGACAAGCCCCAATACTTACATTTTCTACAGTCAATCTGTGCGGCTGAGCAGGCCGAACTTAAGGACTTTGAGCGAGAAACCGCCAAGTTTTTTGAAGCCTGCCTGCCCATCGAAGAGATGGCCCGGCGGGGTGAAGACACCATGCGCTATGGCCCACTAAAGCCCGTTGGCCTATTCGACAAGCGGTTTGGGGCCTTTGACGACCCGGCCAACAAGGCTAAAAAGCCCTACGCAGTCGTGCAGCTCAGACAAGAAGACAAGGCTGGGCAGCTGTGGAATATGGTAGGCTTTCAGACTAACCTGCGCTGGAGGGAGCAAAAGCGCGTGTTTCGGCTAATCCCTGGGTTAGAAAATGCCGAATTTGTGCGTATGGGGGTGATGCACCGCAACACCTTTATCAACTCGCCAGAGCTACTGACCACAGCGCTCCAGTTCAAGGCACGCCTGACCCTGCTGGCGGCGGGGCAGTTAGTGGGCACTGAAGGCTACACCGCCGCCACCGCCGGTGGTTGGCTGGCGGGCACTAACGCCGCCCGAGTCGTCAAAGGGCTACCGCCCCTGTCCCTGCCGACCACCACAATGATGGGGGCGCTATTTGACTTCATCGCCACCGCCGATCCCAAAAGCTTCCAGCCGATGCCGCCTAACTTTGGCATCATCCCGGCCCTGCCCCAGCGGGTTCGCAATAAGCGAGAACGCTATAGTAAATATCGCGATCGCGCCCTGGCCGATCTCCAAACCTGGGCCACTGAAAATCGAGTCGTCCTCCAACCTGAACTTGCGATCAGCGCCTGAATCCCTATTTGAACCTACAGCTTTCGTAAGATAGCCATCCTGGCCGCTCGTGATCTTGCGCAGCGATCTCAGCCAGGCAAGACAACGCCTACCCTACGAAAAACGATATTCCCTTGCTCATGCAGCCAGCCTCTCCCAAATTCCTCTTACTCTTTTTAGACGGCGTCGGACTGGGCACTGCTGGCTCCCATAATCCCCTATCTGACCCAAGCGCCACCCCGTTTTTGCGATCGCGCCTCAGTCAGCCACTTTTAGCCGGGGCACGCCACCAAACCGAGACACGGCTCCTCAAACCCATCGACGCCACCCTCCAGGTCAAAGGGCTCCCCCAAAGCGCTACCGGCCAAACCACAATCTACACCGGACGCAATGCTCCAAAATTTCTAGGTCGTCACCAAACCGGCTTTGCCAATGGCTCCCTACGCATCTTGATCGACGCTAGCAGCGTGTTCAAACAAGTGCTGACCCTCGGCGGCACCGCCACCCTGGCAAATCTCTACTCCCCCGCTTACTTTGAGGCCATCGCCCAGCGACGACTGCGCTACTCCGTGTGTACGCTTCTAAACCTCACCACAGGGCTCCCGTTTCGGATGCAGTATGAATACGAACGTGGTGAAGCCGTCTTTTGGGACATTACCGGCGAGATTGCCCAGTCTCGTGGCATTCACCATCCCCCAATCTCACCCGAGACCGCCGGAGACTGGCTGGTCAATCTAGCAAACATTCACACCCTCACCCTGTTTGAATGCTACCTTCCCGATTTCGCAGGCCATGCCCAAGATTATGAAAGGTCTATGGTTTACCTACAACGCATCGATCGCTTCATCCAG
>JBCDDJ010000748.1:0-2326 GCA_039180385.1 Cyanobacteria bacterium P01_G01_bin.38
CAGAGAAGACAGGGCAAAGATATCGGCAATTTTCAAAATCTCAGGTACGTCTTCCCGCGATCCGAGCAGGCGCACTTGAGCCGTGAGATTTAGCTGCTGGATTTGGGTTTCGAGCTGCGATCGCAACTCCCCCTCCCCCACTAGTAACAGCAGCGTATTCGGACACACCCTAACCACCTGAGCAAACGCCTCAACTAAGTAATAGGGAGCCTTTTGCTGATCGAGTCGCCCCACCATCACAATGGTTTGCCAACCCTCAGGAATTTCTAGCCCCTGTCGAGTGGCTGTTAAATCACTGGGCCGATCAAGCTTGGCAAAACTAATACCGCTGTAAACGGTTTGCGATCGCTCAGCCTTGACCAACCCTAGCTCAGTCGCCTGCTGACGATTCAGCTCACACACCGTAATATAAAAGTCAGCAAAAGATTGCAACCCCCGCTCCAGAGCAATATAAAACCCTCGCTTAAGCGGCGACATGAAATCATGGAATGGAAACCCATGAATCGTATGCACTATGACACGAATGCCTGTTATGCGGGCGGCAATGCGACCTAAAATCCCGGCTTTAGAGCTATGGGTATGCACCACGTCAAATTTTTCGCGCCGCAGCAGAGCCACAATGTCGAACAGGGCTCGAATATCTTTGAGCGGGTGAATCGGTCTCACCAGATTAGGCAAAGGGTGAAACACATCCGACGTTTCCTTAGCCCGAGGTAGCCATTCATCGTCCGGGTTAGCGGCAAGATGACTCTCGAAGCGAGTGCGATCGTGATTTTTAACAGTGAGTAGCGTGTTATCTTGGGCACCGCCGACCGCCAGGCGGGTAATCAAATGTAAGACTTTGATTCGACTCACAGGTCTCTTTTGGTTCATAAGGCCCTCACCCTAAATCTCTCTCCCCAGAGGAGAGGCCCTTTGAATATGACGCCCCTTCTTCCTTGGAGAAAAGGGATGGGGGGATAGGAGGTTGCTTCGCCAACAGTCCTAAACACAGGTCTTCCCAAAGGTCGACAATCTTTTCAGGGCCATGACGTGCCTGAATATATGCCTGCCCTCGCTGCCCCATTAGTTGACGCTGGCTCGCAGATAGCCCCATCAAACGGTCCATCTTCTGAGCCAACGCCTTCGCATCACCGGGCGAGGCCAAAAAGCCACTATCCCAGTCTTGCACCACCTCAGTCACCCCCCCTACCTTCGTCGCGACCACAGGTCGAGCTAAGGACAACGCCTCCATCAGCACATTGGGCATCCCCTCCCAAGCTGACGATAAGACCAGCGCATCCGCCAGGGTCAATAGGTCAGGAATATCCCGTCGCCATCCTAAAAAGGAGACCCGGTTTGACACCTCCAAATCTTTTGCCAGTTGCTGCAAAGACTCCCTTAACGTGCCATCCCCTGCAATCACCAGATGGACTTTCTCAGCCGCCAGGCGACTCAAGGCATTGAGCAAATTAGGATAGTCCTTAGATGGCTCCAGCCGACCCACAGCGAGCCAAACAAAGGTCTCATCATCGAGACCCAGCTGTCGGCGCAGACACGTCTGACTGTCAAGATCACAATTGGCAAGGTTGCTTTGCAAACTATTGGGAATCACCTTCAGTTTGCTAGCATCCATCACGCCCTGAGCCTTTAAAGCATCAGCCGAGCCTTGAGAGTTGACCACACAGGCATCATCCGCCGAATTTGATAGCTTAAACAACCAGGTTGCCAACTTACCGCCTACCTTTTCATTGCGGATCGAAGAGACCAAAACCGGCGTCTTATAAAACAGACGAGACATCCGCCCCAGTAAAGTGGCATGAACCATAAAGGCAATCACCGCCTGGGGCTGCCATGCTTTTAGCCACTGATTGAGTCTAAAGATCGCACGCGGATCGGGCAGCCCTCGAGCCATCTCCAAGCTATAGATCGGGAGTCCCTCTGCCAGGGCTTCCTTGCCCAAAATTCCCAGGGAGATGAGCGAAACCACCTTCACCGCATAGTCCTTAGCGATCAACCCCCGTGCCAGGTAAAGCGCCTGCTGCTCTGCGCCTCCCAGGGATAACCCCGTTGAGAGGATCACAATACACGGCTTCATAACTTGGCCCCTGTGTTGTGAGATGACCCGTTGTGAGATGACCCGTTGTGAGATGACCCGTTGTGAGATGACACCTGGGTCAAGACTTTGGCAATGTCTTGGGTTGTAGTTGACCAGGTCAGGTTAGATCGCGCTATCTGAGCTGATTTAGCCCCCATATTTTGTCGAAGGGTGTCATCATCAGCTAACAACATGATCTTGTCGCGTAAATCATCGGGGTCATCCGCCTTAGCCACCAACCCGATCTCC
>JBCDDJ010000749.1:0-2323 GCA_039180385.1 Cyanobacteria bacterium P01_G01_bin.38
GATTGGCTATGAGGCTTTGTTAGAAAAATTCTGGGAGATTCACGATCCTACCAGTCTTAATCGTCAAGGGGCTGACCGAGGAGAGCAATATCGTTCGGTGATTTTTTATCACACGTCAGAGCAAGGTGAGATTGCAAGCCGATCAAAAACCGCCCTAGATGATTCGGAGCGCTACTCAAAACCCATCGTCACCCAAATTCAACCTGCCACCGACTACTGGCCCGCCACCGAGGAGCATCAGCAATATTTTGAGAAAAAAGCCCTCAGGCAAGAGCATGGCTAACGGTCTGTCAAAGCTTAATTTTCGGGTTTGGTGAGTGCGCTGCGCTGGTGAGTAGGTGAATGAGTGAGTGCGCCCTCTACTCTCCCCTCTCTTTCAACATCTCCTGCTCCCCATAAATTTCCTCGTCATACTGGCGCAGGCTCTCGTAGTCGTACTCATCTGGAGGCTCTGGGTAGGTGAGCCGCTGATTTTTGCGAGGCCGTTGGGTATCTGACTGAGGCGATGCTTGAGGGGGTGACTCAGGCTGAACCTGTTCAGACGTAGGCTCAGGGGAGAGGTCAGGCGTCGGCTGGGCCATTGCCAGGGGGGGCATTCCAAAAATCAGCTGTAACCCTAACCAGGCCGCTGCACACCCGCTTACAATTCGTCGGACCATTGCAGTCACCTCAACCGCTGAAACTGCCTTAATTTTAGAAAAAGGAGCCGGGGTTGCGATCGCGTCGTAATGCTACTTATTCTGCCGCCGTTGCCACGCCAGTGTTTACAAACGAATCATGGACTTGCAAAATCATCGCTTCGGCATCGGCATTACTGGGCGAATATTGGCTGGTTAGCACTGCGGTTTGCAAATCACCGTAGCCTACAAACGTAGAGATAATCTTGACCTCATCACTGGCACTCATCCAAATCCGAAAGGCGGGCTGATTATCTACATTCGCCACCAGATAGCGACCAACCTCAGCCTGATCTGCAATAAACTGATCAATGCTGCGATTGATCACCGCATCCGGATCTTCCCGGAGTAGCTGCACTTGAGTATGGATATCCATAGTGGGATCGCCATTTGGCCCACTGACAATCTCGATAGTGTCCTCACCGAGGGAATCCACCTGCCATCCCTGCGGATACTGGATCGCAAAGGCGTCGGGCTCAGTATGGGTCACAAAGCTCGCCTGAGCGAGGCTGGTCTCAGCCAGCACCAGAGGAACGCCCCGCTCTAAAATCGGGTCTGCCCGTGTCGGTAAGTCAATCACCCCCACGAGTCCTAAACTCATCAATACCGGTAAGCCAAGGCGAGTGGTAATCATGTAGAGTCCCCCACGGACGATACCCATCTTAGAATCGTTGCTAGCAGCATCTCAGGTCTCAATGAAATTTTCTAGTCCTTTGTTACAGTTTGCTCGATTGTCCATCGCTGTGGGCATCTGTCTAGTGTTTGGCATCAATGACGCCAGCGCCCGCATCCGCTATCGCCCTTCACCACGGGGGATTCCGGCCCAGCGGGCCTCGGGGGGCACTCGCGGTGAGCCCCCTGCGCTCTGCACCACGGGCAATCAGCCCATGACGGCGGTTTCCCCGGTCGAAAACCTGGGGTTCACCACCGAGGCATATCCCGAATTTCATTGGTATATGCCTGAGAATACGGTCAGCCTCATTGAGTTTTGGCTCTATGAATCGGATGCAGAGACCGGGGTCGATAGCCCTATCTATCAGTCTGTCTTTGTCACCAGCCAGTCAGAAGGCATTGCTACACTCCAGTTGCCCGAAGCTGCGGGGCTACCGCCGTTAGAAGTTGGCCAAACTTACCATTGGGTAGTCAGCGCCCACTGTGATGTGGATGCTATACAAGCCGATATGGTGGTCGATGGCTGGATTGAGCGCATTGAGGCGGATGCTGACCTGCAAACCCAGATGGACGCAGCCGCCACCAACGTCGAACGAGCCGCGATCGCAGCCGAAAACAGTCTTTGGTTTGACGCGACCCAGTTATTGTCCAGTCATATTATGCAAAACCCCGATGATCTGGAGGCCCAGAGTGAATTTGAGAGCCTGCTACAGTCGGTTAATTTGGATGCGATCGCAGATGCGCCGTTACTGATGCCGTAGGTGTTAAGGGAGGTGAGATGGTGAGATGCGGCAGCCGGTATTCACCTATTCGCCAGCGCGGCGCACTCACCAAACCCGAAAATTTAGCTTTGACAGACAGCTAGACCAATTCAAAATATTTGCTAAAGTTTACAGAGGTTAACATCACGTCCTAGGGCTTTCCTTCACTATGCTACGTCTCGAAAATATCACTAAGGTCTACCCTGCTGGCGA
>JBCDDJ010000750.1:0-2312 GCA_039180385.1 Cyanobacteria bacterium P01_G01_bin.38
GTTATCCAGCCTGGGCACCTCCGACAGCGTCAAGGCCCTAGACAGAGACGCCCTGGTGACCGCCCATCAAACCTATTTTCGACCCGACAATTTAGTGGTGACGGTAGTAGGGCGGATTGCCCCCCAGCAAGCGGTGGATCTAGTCGAGCAAACCCTGGGCGATTGGCAGGTGCCCAATCAGCCGAGGCAGCCCTTAGGGCTGCCCACCTTATCGCCCAAAGCCTATCGCATCGTGACCCCTCAAGAGACCAACCAGTCGATCATCGCCGTCGGGCACCTAGCAGGCTCAGTGAATCATCCCGACTATGCCGCTCTCAAGCTGCTGAGTACCTACCTGGGCAACGGCCTCTCCAGTCGCCTGTTTGTAGAGCTTAGAGAAAAACAAGGCCTAGCCTACGATGTCTCGGCGTTTTATCCTACCCGCTTGAGCACCTCGCAGTTTGTAGCCTACATAGGCACCGCGCCGCAAAATAGTTCGGTGGCCTTACAGGGGCTGCAATATGAGCTAAATCGCCTCTGTGAAACCCCCCTAACCGCAGACGAGCTACAGGTCTCTAAAAACAAACTCCTGGGTCAATATGCCCTGGGCAAGCAAACCAACGGTCAAATCGCCCAGCTGCTCGGTTGGTACGAAACCATTGGCCTGGGGATTGAGTTTGATCAAGCTTTCCAGACGGCCATTAATGCGGTCACCATCGAAGCCGTCCAAGCCGCCGCGCAGCGATGCTTCATTGATTCCTACATTTCTATCTTAGGCCCCGCCGAAGCGGTAGAACCGTTAAGGTAGAAAGAAAACTCCCCCTATGACGGTTACTTCTCAAATTTTGCCTGAAACCCACTTTTGGACTTGGCAAGGATTTTCGATTCGATATCAACACGCTGGACAGTCGGGTGAGCCCATTGTCCTGATCCATGGATTTGGGGCCTCGAGCGATCATTGGCGCAAGAATATCCCGGTGCTAGCCGAGACGAATCGGGTTTACGCGATTGACCTGATTGGCTACGGTAAGTCGGCTAAACCCAAACCTGGCGAGCCCATTGACTACACGTTTGAGACCTGGGGGCAGCAGGTTCTCGACTTTTGTGAAACCGTGATTGGAGAGCCTGCCTTTATTGCAGCCAATTCCATCGGCTGTGTGGTGGCGATGCAGGCGGCGGTGATGCAGCCCGACTGGGTGCGCGGCATTGTGATGTTAGATTGCTCTTTGCGCCTGCTGCACGACCGCAAGCGCCAGACATTGCCCTGGTATCGGAGTGCGCCAGCCCCCTTAATGCAGCGGGTGCTGAGCTATCGACCGGTGGGGCAGTTTTTCTTTTCACGACTGGCAAAGCCTAAGACCCTGCGACGGATTTTGCTACAGGCTTACGGACGCCCCGAGGCTGTGACAGATGAATTAGTGGATCTTTTATTGGAACCAGGGCTTGATCCTGGCGCACTGGATGTCTTTCTATCATTTATTTGCTATTCCCAGGGGCCGCTGCCCGAAGACCTGCTGCCTGAGTTGCGCTGCCCGGTGCTGATGCTGTGGGGGACGGCTGACCCCTGGGAGCCCATCGAGCAGGCCAAGGCGCTGGGTGAATACGCTGTGGTAGAAGACTTTATCCCTTTGGAGGGGGTAGGGCACTGTCCCCAGGATGAAGCGCCTGAGATCGTTAACCCCCTGGTGCGCGACTGGATTAGACAAAAAAATACCCTGTGACACGGCCGGACACAGGGTAGGGGCAACAGTTAAACGCTTGTGCTGATGTAAGCATCTCCCAAGTCCTTAGGGTAGATCACTCAAGCTGTGCCGATTTCTATAGTGTCCATAATCCTTATGCTGTCAAGCTTCTGGTCAAAATCCAGTGGGGAATCCAACTGAGGGCTAGCCCAGCAAAGGCAATCAGGGACAGCGTTAAAAATGACAGCAGGTTGCTAATATCCCGAGTGAGCAAATCGACCCGCAGCAGCAGTGAGGCGGCTAGCATGACCAAAAAGTACGCAAAAATCTGAATCCAAACCACGATCACGACGGCTAGAGAGGCCAAGGCCAAAGCCATGATCGAATAGCCCACATCAGACTTAAACCCCATCAAAAATAAACCACGGACTGGTTTCCAGGCCACGCTCAAAAAAGCGGCTTCTAGCAGGGCGTGGCTAATAGCGAACATCCAAATTAGCTCAGAGCTATTGTGATGGTGTAAAAAAGTCCCAAATCCCAGGTAGGACAGTAACAACAACAGGGAAGACAGCCAGGGAAACGAGAACATGCTGAAATGAAAACATGCTAGAGGTTGGTTGAGATGGCCTGCACGGGACAGGTGGGAATGCA
>JBCDDJ010000751.1:0-2296 GCA_039180385.1 Cyanobacteria bacterium P01_G01_bin.38
CCGGTCAAGGCAGTTAGAGACTGCCATCCCGTCTCAAAGAGATTTTCTAACCAGTTGCTTAAGTTCACTCGATAGGAAGTTGGCTGAATCTGATTTAGATAGTCGGCCAGGTCGTCGAGCGATCTCAGCTGGTCAAGCACAATCTCCTCGCAGTTTGCGGGTACGAAACCGAGCAAGGTTGCCTCTTGTAACGAAGGTGCTAGTTGGACAGCGATATGGGCGATGCGATCTCGACAAATCTCCAAAGGGATCTTCAGGGCTGTTGCGGTTGTTGTCTCCAGCAGCGGTCGACACTCTAGCTTACCTTTGCCAGGTAGATCTAAATCGGCGACATCCAGCAGCGATTGCATAATCGGGTCGTAGCTCTGGCTAATAGACCAGTCTGTGTCTACTCCCATGCAGCGGAGGTAAAACTCAACGGCAGACACCGCTAGCGTGTTCAGATAAACCTGCTTTGCTTTTTGCGGGTTGCGGTGCTGATGGCGAAACTGCTGGGCCAGACGATGCGTCGAGGTACTCAGCGGGGCTGTAAACTGTGCGGTTTCAGATAGGCGTTTCATAGGGGTTCAAGCGTTGGGTCTCAAGTGGAGTTGCCGGTGCAGTATTCTTTTAACTTTGACGAAAATTTGGTTAAACATCGATAGTAGAAGTTGCTAGCAGTGGAAACGCTAATGCCAAATTCTGTGGCAATCGCCTCCCAAGATTGATCCGATAGCCTGCTTTGGAGCAAGGCTTGAAACGTTGCATCGGGATGATCTCGAATGTGAGCAGATTTGAATAAATCTTCTGGATCAGCTTCTACACTTTCTTTCAACGTATCGAGTGGGGTTACCGCTGTTTCGGGGGCAGCCACAGTCTCTAAATCAGGCAAGGTCACCCGCTTCATGTCTGGCTTACCCAGCACCTTAGGAATGGCTTCTCTAAAAAATCGCCGCTGCAGCAGCATATTGACCCAGGTCATGACCGTACCTCGCTCGGAGCTATACTTATCAATGTTTTGGCAGATGTAAAGCAAGAGTTCCTGTAAGGCTTCGGCATAAATATCGTCATAGGCTCCCGAAAAGTTTCCTTTTTGGGGACGGCAAAGGCGGCCAGATTGTAAAATCCCATTCACAAGCTGTCTGAGCGCAGCCTGACGCGCCCTCGTCAGAGCCGGATAGCGCTGAGCCGTCGCCGCAAGTGCCTGTAGCTGCTGATTTAAATCATCTAACCGGGCTTGATTCATGAGGACTGTAATGGCAAACCAGTGAAACTTCTAACGATCCATTTAGGACTAAAGGCGTGGGTTTTCCGCGAGGCAGCAGAAGCCCATGCCAAGATCGCTCAGGTCGTATTTATCAAAGTCAACACAAAGAATAAACTATGCAAAATGGATGCTAAAACGCTTAGTGCTGTTAACCCCAAACAAATAATAGCGACAACCCCATCTAAAATTCTTTGAGGTTGGCCTGCATCTAGCCAGGGCATCTGGGTGAAAACGTATCCGCCCAAAAACCCCCCTAGATGCCCCCAGTTATCAATGTTGCCCGAGATAAAACCAAGAATGAATAGAACAGTTGCATAGCTTAGTGCTTGTTGCCCCGCTTGAAATTTTTTCATTCGCTGGCCGTAGGATACTAACGCACCGAACAAGCCGAATATGCCTCCGGATGCCCCCACAGCAACAGGTGCGCCTTGTAACGCAAGGGGTAGGGCTGGCAGAAAATAGCCGACCAAGCTAGTCAATACGCCGCCTGAGATAATTGAGAGTGTATAGATAATGTTTAAGCGAAGCACCCCATAAGCATTTGCCACTCTAGAAGCTAGATAGCGAATCCAAAGCAGGTTGAAGGTAATGTGCAAAAGGTCGCCATGCAGCCAACCCGCACTGAGTACGGTCCACCATCGCCCTACTTCAAAAACAGGGATAGAGCCCGTTGCGCCTAAGAAAAACAGGCTCGCTGGATGGGGCGATAGCAGCCCAACCCCCTGCTCTTCCACAGGAATCTCTAAATGAATGAATACAGGTGTCAGCAACAGACTCAGCAGGTAGAGCCCGATGCAAGCACAGACGGTTATTTTTGTAAAACCAAAGTTTGAGCCGAGACGTCGGAAGTTGCGGGCATAGCCGCCCATGCCTGGGTAGTTTGCGCCACAATGAACACACTTTTTAGAATTGACTGAAACCAGGTTTTCGCAAGCATAGCAAAGTACCGAACCCTTTCTCTGACGCTTCATGGCAAGGACATTCCTAGCAGGTCTACCGATAACTCAGGTTTACCCGCTTGGAAATTACACAACCTGTTACAAAAGATCA
>JBCDDJ010000752.1:0-2294 GCA_039180385.1 Cyanobacteria bacterium P01_G01_bin.38
AATTTTTTATGGCACCACCTCGGGTGTTACCGAAGAAATCGCAGAGAAAATTCAGGAAGAAATCGGAGAAGATATCTGTGATTTGCACAGCATGGAGGAAGATTTTGATGATGTTGATGATTTGTTAAAATATGATTACCTGCTCCTTGGCTGCTCAACTTGGGGCGCAGGAGAAGTCCAAAATGACTGGCGTGAACCGCTGTTTGACATGGAAGTCGACAAACCCGATTTTTCTGGAAAGACGATTGCTATCTTTGGCCCGGGCGATTGTGAGGGGCACGGCAAGCATTTTGTAGGTGCCTTGGGAACCCTCTATGATCAATTCAAAGCGCTAGGGGCCAAGGTTGTGGGAGCTGTCTCAACCGAAGGATATTCCTTTGAGAAGTCTACGGCCATTCGGGACGGTCAATTTGTCGGGTTGCCCCTTGATGAGGTCAATGAAAGCGATAAAACAGATCAGCGGATTGCTGACTGGCTAGAATCGCTTAGGGCAGATTTTCCGGCACTGGCTTCCTAAAGGGTGAGCGCTATTAGCAGACTTTCACCACGAGCTAAGCTCGTCTAAGCTAAAATGATGTGTCACTTCCTAGATCGATTGCAAACAGAATCCATGACCACTCCAGCCGGTGACACCTCCCAGTTTAGGCACAGGTGGGCTGACTATTACCGGGCTGTGGCAGGTCGGCCTCCCCGTGACACATTAGTAACAGCTCTTGATCGCTTCGCTGCCGAATCTGAAACACCCAAATCTACCGCCGGATTTGCGGTGGATTTGGGCTGTGGAGATGGGCGCGACACGGTAGAGTTGATCCGTCGAAATTGGAGGATCCTGGCCATTGATGGAGAACCAGAGGCGATTACTCGGCTGACCAAACGTCAGGATATTAATCGCCTCTATTTAGAAACCCGAGTGCAGCGGTTTGAGGACCTTACCTTGCCGCCGGGGGTAGATTTAGTCAATGCTAGTTTTTGCCTGCCTTTTTGCCCACCAGAGCACTTTGCAGATCTCTGGGAAGAAATTGTGATGGCACTGCGACCCGGGGGGCGATTTTGCGGTCACCTGTTTGGCGATCGTGACTCCTGGGCTGTCTACCCTGATGTTAGTTGCCACACTCGTCCGCAGCTCGATCAGCTATTGGCTCCCTTTGAGGTAGAGCTATTGGATGAGGAAGATCATTTTGGCAAAACGGCTCTAGGGGAGGAAAAAAACTGGCACATATACAATATTGTTGCCCGATTGTTGCCCAAACGTCGCCTATATAGCTGAGCTTATTAACAGCTCAGAGGGAATATTTTATTTTGAATGCTAGGGACCACTCCAAAGCCTCTAGACATATTGATTTTGCTAAGGTAAACCATTGTTATTCGACTTGAATCGCTGATATTAGGTTTGAGCCGCGTGACCCTTTTCAGGGGACCCCTCTAGCTGCTCCAGCCTCCTTCTCCTAAGCCTTTTGCGGATGCCCGAAGGGCTTTAGGGAGCTAGGGGGATCTTTGCGAGAAAGTGATACTGATAAATCATTTTGTTTACCTAATGAAATAACTCCTTGGTGAAATGTTATTCATATACATTCGCCTGAAGTTAATGCTCTAAAGTGAGTTTTAGATATTTAGAAAAGCTTAAAGACCTGGATTTGGTTTAATGAATACAATTTTGCGGTGTCAGATCTGGTGAAATGTTGTTTAGAGTATATGAATAAGTTTGTGTTGGTGGCTACGCCTCTGGATTGTGTCGGTGTTCTCAAGAGCCGATAGAAATTAACAGCCAGACTTTTGACATCATCTAGACTTGGCATCATCTAGACCTTGATATTCATCATTTAGGAGAAACGTTTATGCAGGTTGCCAAAGACGTGACTCAGCTCATTGGTCGGACACCCCTAGTGCAGCTGAACCGGATCCCTCAAGCAGAGGGGTGTTTTGCCAAAGTTTTGATCAAGCTAGAGGGCATGAATCCCGCTGCTTCTGTGAAAGATCGCATCGGTGCAAACATGGTTCAGGCGGCTGAGGTGGCGGGTGAGATCACCCCCCATCAAACCGTTCTGGTAGAGCCCACCTCTGGTAACACTGGCATTGCCCTGGCGATGGTCGCTGCTGCCAAGGGCTATCGCCTGATTCTCACCATGCCCGAAACCATGAGTCTCGAGCGTCGTGCCATGCTCAAAGCCTACGGTGCAGAACTGGTGCTCACCCCGGGAAATTTGGGCATGAAAGGCGCGATCGCAAGGGCTGAGGAGATTACGGCTCAACTGCCCGATGCCTTTATGCCCCAGCAGTTCAAAAATCCTGCCAAT
>JBCDDJ010000753.1:0-2294 GCA_039180385.1 Cyanobacteria bacterium P01_G01_bin.38
ACAAAACCGGCGATTGCTGCCAAGATAGACAGCCTGGACGGTTTGTCGTTGAGTATCCACCATGAGAACCAGACAACCAGCAGCGGTTGGATAGCCCCCGCCGTTGCTGCCACCCCCCCTGGCAGACGATAGGCCGCCACAAACAACAACGCCTGAAAAATTCCGATATTGAGGCCACCCAAAATTAAAATACGCCACCACCAAACGCCTTTGGGCAGTTTCTTTAAGCCGATGATCAGCAGCAGACCAATGGGGAGCGATCGCAACGAAGCCACTAACAAAGGATGGTCAGGCGGCAGAAATTCCGTTGCGACAGCATACGTCGTCCCCCAGGACATCGGTGCGAGAGCGGTCAGTAAGATATCAGACAGGCGAACGCTAGCAGCACTCTTCATGGCGCTTTAACCTGAGTAGTTCGGACAAGACAAATAAGGACAAGCACACTCAGCCCTCGGGGATAACGGCAATCGCGTCGATTTCAAACAACATGCCTGAAGAGGCCAGCCGGGGCACTGGAATCAAAGTACTAGCAGGCTTTTGATTGGGCCAAAAAGCGTTGCGTGCCGCTGAAATCAAACGCAGTTTCTCATCGGTGTGATCAACAGACAAAACCGTGATTTTGACCACATCCTCTGGCCTTGCTCCCACCGCAGCCAGGGCTGTCCTCAGGTTTGCCAACGACTGCTCTACTTGATCAGAAAAGCTATCTGAGTAGGCACCTCCCGGTTTGCCACCCCCCTGCCCGGCGATGTAAGCCAGCGTAGCCCCCGCTGGTACAACAATGGCCTGGGTAAATCCGTAGCTGCTGGGATCGTTTAGACCCGGCGGGTTAAGATGTCTCATCCAGTAATGGCTCCCAATGAGTGACTGTGTATTGGCCGATATTGCCTAGCGGCCAGAGCAAGCTATCGTGTTGTTGACGGCCTGCGGCAGCACAAACAAACAATGATCAGCGTATCGGTTTTGCAAAGCACTGTCTTTCACAAATTTTCTGATTTTTGTTGATTCTTTCGATTTCTTAGATTATTTTTTCGGGTCGCAAGTATTTCCCCTGACCACTTACAGCTGGTCTTGATAGACCTTGGGGGTCGTGCGGGTATATCGGCGAAACACTCGGGTCAGGTGGCTCTGACTCGAGAAGCCACAGGCTAAAGCTATTTCTGCAATGGATAACTGCTGAGTCTTGAGAAGCTGTTTAGCTTTTTCTATGCGCTGCTGACTGACGTACTGATGGGGCGTAACCTGCATTGACTGCTTAAACCGATGGGCAAAATAACAGCGGCTAATGCCAGCCTGCTTTGCCATGACCACCAAACTCAGATCGCTGTCTAGATGAGCCTGAATATAGTCAAGGACCTGCTTGAGGGTGCGGGGCCCCAATCCATCGATGGCTGGAGCCGACGACAGCACTACGTTGCAATACTGCAGCAGCAGGTGGCTACACAGGGCAGTACTCAGAGATTCTAAGTACAGCGTTGGGGCAGCGTCGTCGTGTCCCATTTCTAGCAAAAATAGCTGCGCCAGATGTTCGATTTTGCGATCGCGACTCTTCAGATTGGGCAAAAGCTCAACCCTATCTGAGCAGATGCCATCGGCTTCCATTGCGACCCGGCGCAAAAGCCCAGGCTCAATCACAAAGTGCAGCGTTTTATCCACCGAATGCCAGTGGGTGCGCCCCGCAATACCCGCTGGATAAAGATAAAACTCTCCCCGGGTCATCTCCCCGTCGTACTCGCCGTGCCCGTTGATGGTGGTAACCTGCCGCTGATTTCTTGTTAAGAAAAACGTCAGCAGATGATGGCTGAGGGTCTCGGGAGCTTCTAACCTCCCAGGCAGGTCATGTCTGTAGTGGACCGTAAGTCCCTTTTCGACGCTGATAGAAGATTCAGAAATGGCTGGTTGAGTAGCCAGGCTCTTGAGCGGGTCAAACGCTACCTTTTCGGACATGAACGCTCCAAACTACCCTACAGAAAGATAGTCAACTATCCAATTCTGCTCATCCATCTAAAGAGAGAAATCCCCATAAGCTCCCAGTCAGTGTTGAGCGACACAGCCTTACGTCCAGGCCCTAAAGAACGTATTATCCTCCCAGGCCCCTGCCGTGCGCTGCTCAATCTCGGCCAGAGCATTAGCCTCCAACACCTCAAACGCTGACGCTGCGCGCACATTTTCCTCCAACTGCTCCACCGACTCCGCCGCAATCACCGCACAGTGAAGCGGCCGCGGCGTTGGCGGGTGGGGCGGGGCCGGGGGGGTGGGGGGGGGCAGCCCCGGGGGGAGGGGCCGGCGGTGGG
>JBCDDJ010000754.1:0-2290 GCA_039180385.1 Cyanobacteria bacterium P01_G01_bin.38
AATCTGGGGGCAGATATGTATGTCTCTGGGACGGTGGCAGCGGTGCGGGAGGCGGCGCTGCTACGGGTGAACGGCATTGCTATTTCCCACTATATTCATCAGCGCCAGCCCGTTGACTGGGATCGAGCCGCTCGGCTGACTGCCCGTGTGCTGGCAAAACTCATGCCAGAATCCCACCAGCCTGGCCGCTTTTGGAATGTGAATTTGCCCTATGGTGTGCCAGAGCCCGACATTGTTTTCTGTGAGGCCTGTACCCAACCGTTGCCCACGGCCTATGAGATTCGTGATGGGCAGTTTCACTACACGGGCGACTATGGCAGTCGATCCTGCGATCCGGGGGCAGATGTGGATTTGTGTTTTACGGGCAAGATTACGGTGACTGAGATTCGGCTATGGTAAGGGAATTTTAGATTTTGGATTGAGGTTAGCTAGCTATCGACTCAAGGTTGTAGACAGCACCCACAACTGTCCACCTACCCTTACCCAAATCCAAAATCGGCAATCTAAAATCCAAAATCAGACGCCTTCTTGTAGAATGTCAGGTCAATGGCGATAGACCGCCGTGTTTGTTCGTTCACACACCATGGCTCAATTCAATAATGCCTTTACGCTCTTTTTGAGCTTGCTGGTTGAGGCGATCCCTTTTTTGTTGATTGGGGTTGCATTTTCCAGCCTTTTACTGTTTTTCGTCAGTGAACAAAAGCTCATTAGTATTTTGCCCAAGACCCCCCTATTGGGTGCCTTAGCAGGGAGCTTGCTGGGGATCTTTTTTCCGGTTTGCGAGTGCGGCAATGTGCCAGTGGCGCGGCGATTGATTGTGCAGGGAGCCCCGTCGCCTGTCGCAATTGGTTTTTTACTGGCAGCCCCGACCGTTAACCCGATTGTGTTTTGGGCAACCTGGGTGGCATTTCGCGACCAGCCGGAGCTCGTCTTTTTGCGGGTGGGGTTTACGTTGCTAATTGCCACGACCATCGGCTGGGTCTTTAGTCGCCAAAAGGATATGCGCCCGTTGCTGCAGCCTAAGGTGGCCCGCAGTGTCTTGCAGTGGTCAACGCCAGTTGAGCCAGATAAACCGACGCTGCTGAAGTCAGGTACTTTTTTGATGCAGGCCGGGGGGCAGACGACGCAGCTAGATGTCCCCTCTGCCCAGCGACTGGTGGCCGATCCGCTCAAAGAAAAAAGCTGGCTGGTGAAGCTGCGACTGGCCGTGGATAATATGATTCAGGAGCTGCGGGAACTGGGGGCTGTTCTAATCTTAGGCAGTGCTGTGGCAGCGATCATCCAGGTGGCGGTGCCTCGAGAGGTGATCCTCAGCCTGGGCCAGGGGATGGTGTCGTCGATTGTGGCGATGATGGTGCTGGCGGCAGTGGTGTCGATTTGCTCGACGGTGGACTCTTTCTTTGCGCTGTCGTTTGCGTCTACGTTTACCAGTGGTTCTTTGCTCGCCTTTTTGGTGTTTGGCCCGATGATTGACCTCAAAAACTTGGGGTTGATGATGACTGTATTTAAGTCGAGGGCGGTGATTTATATGTTTGTGCTGGCGGCCCAGCTGTGCTTTGTGCTGTCGTTATTGGTTAACCTTTATTTGTGATTTTGGATTTTGGGAGGGTGATGGGTGATGGGTGATGAAGTTTTGAGTTTTAAGTTTGTCCCAAGTGGCCTTGACTCGACACACCCTGCGGGAAGCCGCATAAGCGTCTACAAAATTTAGAACTCAAAATTTAGAATTTTTTCCCACTCTTCCTCCTTTCTCCCATACCTCCGCTGCTCCCGCTGCCTCCGCTGCTCCCCCTCTCCCCCTATTTCTATGGCAAAAAGAAAGCGTTCTTCTAAACACCCCCTGCTCCTGAGCGCCTACGGTCGAGACTTGCTAGATATCCTGGCCCTGGGTGCCTGGGGCATCATGCTGGTGAAGTATTGGGTCACGGGCAAGCTGTATGTGCTGCTGCACCCTGACTATCAATGGTTATCAAATACGGCAGCGGTGGTGCTGTTGCTGATGGCGATGTTTAAGTTGCTGCAACTGGTGGCTAAGCTTAAGCAGCCGGTGCCCACAATACCCGGGCCGAGTCACTTTACGTTGCTGCCTGCCAGGTGGAGCAGTTTTTTGCTGCTGGCCGTGGCAATTTTTGGGCTGATCTATACGCCACGGGCCTTTGCCAGTGATACGGCGCTGCAACGGGGGGTGTCAGACACGCTGTCGCTGACGCGATCGCAACCCCAGCGGTTTGTGCGCCAAACCCAACCTGAGGAACGCACCATTATTGACTGGGTGCGCACTTTGAATGTG
>JBCDDJ010000755.1:0-2275 GCA_039180385.1 Cyanobacteria bacterium P01_G01_bin.38
CGATGTGGGTCATGTCATCTACGGCTGTGACACAGGCATGTACGACGAGCTAAAACTCTTGCCACTCTTTTGGTGGACCAGTGAGTGTACCTTTTCTCGATATCTGGAGATGAGGAATACGCCCGCCGTTGATGTGATGTACGACGATATGATCCGGGAAAAGGGTGCCCTTTGGCTGTACGGAGCCATTCTGAGGGTTTTGCCACCGTTGATTCCGGAACTGATTTCAATATGGGCCAAGACCCGTCGTCGCGAAAAAAGAGTGCCGTTTCTGGACTTTCATCCCTTGCTTGATCGATCACTTTTAGACATTCGCCGAGAGTTTGACTTACTCCGGTTGATCAAATGAATATCCCCAAAACCCATGAGCGTTACGTGCTAAGCCTTGCGCTAGTCAACTAGCGCAAGGCTGCTAACACCGCCTTAGCAGCTGGCTCTGACGAGGCTGGGTTTTGACCCGTAATCAAATGACCATCCTGTTGGGTAATGGGTGCCCAATCTGCACCGCTTTCAAATTTTGCCCCCAGTTCTCGCAAGCGGGTTTCCAACAAAAACGGCACTACCGCATCTAACTCTACGGCCCGCTCTTCACTGTCGGTGAAGGCTGTGACCACTTTGCCCTTCACCAGAGGTTCACCCGCCACTGTTTTCACACTCACCAAGGCGGCTGGGGCATGACACACAGCAGCGATGATTTTCTCTTCTTGATCAAAGGCTTCAATCAACTTGGTGAGGGCAGTACTGACTGGAAAGTCCCACATCGTACCATGGCCGCCGGGTAAGAAAATTGCGTCATAGTCGTCTGTCTTGGCCTCACTGACGGGCATTGTATTGGCCAAGGCCGCTTTGGCCTCTGTATCGGCCCAAAAGCGTCGCGTGGTGTCTGTTTGAGCGTCATCTTGATAGCTTTTAGGATCTAGCGGCGGTTCGCCCCCTTTAATCGAGGCCAGGGTCACCGCTGCCCCAGCATCTACAAAGGCATAGTAGGGGCTAGCTAACTCCTCCAGCCAAAAGCCGGTAGGATGCCCTGTGTCGCCTAACTGAGCGTGGGACGTGAGAACGATGAGAATACGAGGCTCAGACATGAGAGATGGCTCCTAAATAGTAATGGAAAACTGCTAAAAATCTTTCGAAAAAAGCCAGATAATAGGCTGGCATTCAAGTCTAAAGACCACCCCCTACTACCCTACTCAACCTAAGCCGAAAGTGAAGGCTTACAGCTAATTAACCCAAGGTTGTTTTACCTAGCTGCTGATACCAGTCAGCATTGTCCCAAAAGCTGATGACGCTGATGATTTTGCCAGCGTCATTGATTTCAAAGATAAACATATGCCGCAGGTCGTAGGTTTTGCCTTGACTGGGCACACCAAATACCTCCTTGATCTGAGTGCCACCGATAAAGACGTCCGCATAGGCGACATGCCCGGTTTCATCCTGGCGGACGCTGAGGATGCGATTAGTCAGGTTTGGGAACGCCTCAATGAGAGCATTCCAGGCCCCAGCCCCAGCTTCTGAACTAGGTCCTTTAAGATTAAAAGGCACATATTCAACCGTCCCGGTTGGGTCAAACAGGTCCACCATGGCTGAGACATCTTGGTTGCGGTAGGCATCGAAAAACTGAGTGGCAACTGCCTTTGCAGAAGGGATAGGCACTGCACTTTGCATAATGAAACCTCCTGAGGGCAAATTTCGTTATTTCTATTGTTGCTCAGGTAATATAAATCTGATTTGAGTTAAAGTACTTTTGCTCACCTGCAACAATGAAAGGCAATCATCAGGTCGCACTATGGGTGTTTGGGACGGTGTTTCAGAATTTGTCACGGTAGTGGATGCGGGCAGTTTCTCAGCCGCCGCCAAGCGGCTCGGGGTCTCTACGTCTTATGTGAGTCGTCAGGTCGCAGCCCTAGAAGCCAGGCTGGGCATTCGCTTACTGGCCCGGTCCACTCGCAAAGTACGCATGACCGATGCTGGGGCAGAATACTATCGGCGTTGTACTGAACTGGCGGCGGGTCTGGAAGAGGCTAATCAAGTGGTGGTGGGCGAGACGGCAGAGGTGGTGGGTCGAATTCGCGTTGCCGCAGCTGGAGCCTTTGCTGAACGCTATGTGGCTCCACTGCTGGCCGAGTTTGCCAGCCAGCACCCAAAAGTGCAGGTCGAAATAGATTTTAACTCGCGCAATATTAATCTGATCGATGAAGGGTTTGATTTTGCGGTTCGCTACGGCGTGTTAGAAGACAGCAGTCTGATTGCCCGTAAGCTGACGGGTCGGACTTTA
>JBCDDJ010000756.1:0-2262 GCA_039180385.1 Cyanobacteria bacterium P01_G01_bin.38
ATCCCCGTCCCGCCGTTGAGTATGATCGCATCTGCCTCAGCCCTCAGCTGAACCACCAACTCGCGAATTGTCTCCGGTTCATCCTTAACCAAGCGATAGGCTTGAATCAGATGGCCCTCAGCCGTCAGCAGGTCTTGAATGAGTTGACCACTGGTGTCTGTCTCAGGGGTGCGGGTATCACTAACGGTGATAACGGCACAGCGAACGTCAAAAGAGGACTCGTCAGGATGGGGACGGTGGGACATGGGTTTACTAAAAGCGCCTAGCTTTTAGTAAACCCTAACCCGTTCTGCTCGCCGTAGCGTTGCATAAAGCGCATAAACCGATCCCACTGTTCTGGGCTCTTGATGGCGTAGGAGGCCTCAATGCCAGCGGGTTCACCATTGACAAATTTGCCATTGACTTCGCGGGTCGATAGTTCGCCTTCTTCGTCAATCAGGTACATGCCGGTGATTTCGACGCCTTCGTCCGTCAGCGCCTTGGGGTGGTCAAAATAGAAGGTCGCTAGGCCATTGGTGCCGTCCTTGGACCGGGTGAGGCGCACATCGGGCACAACTTCCTCTGCGATGCCGCGGGCGAACTGGATTTCTGCCATGATGTCTTCCTCAAAATTCTTAAGCTGATATTAAGCTTCTATTCTCGCATTTAAACCGTCACCTGATATTGAGAGTCCAGCTTTTCGGCTTTATTCAAAATCACCAGTCCCTGGTAGACGATGGCGGCGACCTCAGCGCGGCTGGCGATACGGGTGGGGTGTAGCTCTCGCTTGTCGGGATAGTTAAACACCAGGCCCAGCTGGGTAGCGGTTGCGATCGCAGCCTCGGCATAGGCTGGAATCCGATGGCGGTCACGGTAGCGCTCAAGCAAACTAAGGGGCGCATTTTTGCCCAGGGCTAAGTTAGCCAGGTCGAGGCCGCTGACCAGGGCCAAGAGGACCTGAAGCTTTAAGACCGGGTGCTCGGGCGCAAAGGAATAATCCGGGAATCCCGATAGAAACTTGGCGCGGTAAGCGGTTTGGATAGCCCCCGCTGCCCAAAAGTCGGGCGGCACATCTCGAAAACTCAGGGCGTCGCGTTGCAGCTTAGGCTGATAAGCATTTACCACCAGGGCTGCGAACTGGGCTCGGGTCATGGGGCTATCGGGCTGAAATTGGCCATTGCCCAACCCGCTGAGCAAGGTTTTTTCAGAAAGCTTTTCGATAAAGGGGCTGGCCCAATGGCGCTCCAGATCGCTGAAATTAGGCACCACATCCAGGGGGCGCGCAATAAATGGGGACGGCAAGGCGGACATTTTACCCAGGGTCACCAGGCCCTGGTACACCAGGGCCACGGTCTCGGCCCGGGTAATCGGCTGCACGGGCCGCAGCTGATCGACTACCGGGTGGTTGACCACCATCTGCCGCTGGGTAGCCGCCGCCACCGCATCAATCGCATAGGACGGTATCTGGGCGCGGTCTTGGTAAATGCTCAACTGGCCAGACTGCCCCGCCCCCAGCCGCAGGCCGCTGACCAACGCCACGATGGCCTGCACCCGCGTCATCGGCGCATCGGGGCGAAAGGTGTTGTCTGGGAACCCCGATAAAAAGCCCTGGGCCTGGGCTCGATAGATCACCTCCCGAGCCCAAAACCCATTGGGCACATCGACAAAGGCATTAAACCGTCGGCTATCGTTGGCCTGATTGGGAAAGGCCGCCATCGCCAGGGCGGCAAACTGGGCGCGGGTCACGGTCAAATCGGGGCGAAATGAACCGTCTAAAAAACCACGTACCAGGCCATTCTCAGCCAGGGCATCGCCGAAGGGCGCGGCCCAGTGACCGACCAAGTCGGTAAAGCGGCTGTTGAGGTTGATAGGGGCGGGCTCTGCTTTGGGGTCTGTGGCCTTGGGTTGGGGGTCTGGGATGACTCGCCCCAGCAGGACCTCGGGGAGGGTGACTGGGTCTGGCAGCTGACTGGCCGCATAGGTGATGGGACCGCGCACCGTGTTGGGGTTAAGCTGATTGCCCGCCGTGGTTACCGCCCCCTTGACATCGTTGCGGAGATTCCACTCGGCGTTGTTCTGAAATATATTTTGGCCGGGGTCCTGGCTTTGCCCCAGATCGGGCGCTGCCGAATCTTGTACCCATAGCCCCACAGTCTGGTTCTTTTCGACTCGGTTTTGGCGCAGCACGGGCCGAGCCGCGCGCGAAATCACGATGCCTGCTTTGTTTTCGCTGACTTGATTGGCCACCAGCAGGGGGGCTGCCTGATCGCTCAGGGCAACGCC
>JBCDDJ010000757.1:0-2250 GCA_039180385.1 Cyanobacteria bacterium P01_G01_bin.38
GCCGTCAATGAAGGTGCCCCCAGCCATTACTAGCTCACTCTCATAGCCTGGCATTGTGGCGGGGACAGGGTCTACGTAGGCCTCCACTGGCGACCATTGCTGGATGGCGCGACAAAACGCAATCAGCTTTTCACGGCTGCCCAGTTGGATGGCCTGAATCACGTCCCGCTGAGGTGCGTCGACGGGTGGGCTGACTGGGTACCCTAGTTGGTGAAATGTGGAGGCTAATAAATAGTTGGCTTTTAGCGCCTCCCCCACCATTTGCGGGGCCAGAAACAGTCCTTGAAAAAAGAGCCGGTTTTGGTTGAGGGTGGCCCCTCCCGATGCGCCAATGCCCGGTGCAGTCAGGCGGTAGGTGGCTTTCTCAACCAAATCGGCCCGTCCAGCCACGTAGCCCCCAGTGGTGGCAATGGTGCCCCCCGGATTTTTGATCAGCGACCCAGCCATCAGGTCGGCCCCCACCGCTGTGGGTTCTTGGGTTTCTACAAATTCGCCGTAGCAGTTGTCGACAAAGCAGATCGTTTCTGGGTTTTGCTGTTTGACCAGGGTCACGATTTTTTCGATGTCGGCGATGGTCAGGCTGGGTCGCCAGCTATAGCCGCACGACCGTTGGATCAGCACAAGCTTTGTGTTGGGCCCCACGGTGGTCTTGAGACGGGTCCAGTCGAGGGTGCCCCCGTCGGTCATGGCCAGCTCCCGGTAGTTGACCCCAAACTCTCGCAGTGAGCCCTGCCCCTGCCCCCGCAGGCCGATCACCTCCTCGAGGGTGTCATAGGGGGTGCCCGCCACTGCTAAGAGTTCGTCGCCGGGGCGCAGGACACCAAATAAGGCACATGCGATCGCATGGGTGCCTGAGACAAACTGCACTCGGACCGCTGCCGCCTCTGCCTGCATGACGGTGGCAAAAACCTGGTCCAGGGTTTCTCGCCCCAAATCATCATGTCCATAGCCTGAAACGCTAGAAAAATGGTGAGTCCCCACTCGATGTTGGCGAAACGCCGTCAGCACTCGAGCGAGATTGATCTTGACCTGAGCGTCAATCCCGTAAAGAATCGTAAATAGTGTTTGGTCTGGCTGAGAAAGCTTGAGGCTAGTCATTCTGTGCTTTTAGATTCGCGGGCTAACTGACCTGGGATCCCGATTCGGGACTTCGACTCGAGATTTCATTTTGGCGCAAATTGGCCCCCTTGTTTTTGCTGAGATTTCTACATGACTGTTGCAACGTTCAATAAACCGCCCATTAACTGGCCCACCACAATATTTATGGTGGCTGTTCACGCGATTGCCCTGCTCGCCTTTTTACCCAGCAACTTTAGCTGGGCTGCGATCGGAATAGCGCTGTTTTTGCACTGGTTTACCGGTTGTCTAGGGATTACCCTGGGGTGGCATCGCCTGATTGCCCACCGGAGTTTTCAGGTCCCTAAATGGCTCGAATATTTCTTTGTGTTCTGCGGTAGCTTAGCGTGTCAGCACGGTCCGATTGAATGGATTGGCTTGCATCGTCACCACCATGCTTATTCTGATCAGCCCACCGATCACCATAGTTCTAAGCGCGGCTTTTGGTGGAGCCACATGGGCTGGATTTTTCGAGAGGTGCCGGCTTCCGATGACGTGGCTCGGTTTACCCGTGACATTGCCGACGATCCGGTCTATCGGTTTTTTAATAAGTATTTTCTGCCGCTCCAGTTCCCCGTGGCCATTGGGCTTTATCTAATGGGGGGCTGGTCGTTTGTACTATGGGGCATCTTTGTCCGTCTGGTAGCGGTCTATCACTGCACCTGGTTTGTCAATAGCGCTACCCACAAATTTGGCTATCGCACTTACGATGCAGGCGATAACTCTACCAACTGTTGGTGGGTCGCTGTGCTCACCTACGGCGAAGGCTGGCACAACAACCACCACGCATTTCAATACTCAGCCCGCCACGGCCTGAAATGGTGGGAGATTGACGTCACCTGGATGACTATTCGAGTGCTGCAAGCGCTAGGGTTGGCGAACAATGTGAAACTGGCGAAATAATTCAGGGCGAAGGGCGAAGGGTAAAGGGCGAAGGGGGTAAGGCGAAACTTTTCCGCGTTGTCCTCCTTCGCCTTAAAGCTCTAGGGATATGGCACGCTCAAACCCTTCGCCCCCTTCGCCCTTTCCCCTTCGTCCCTATCCCTCCGGCGATCCATGCACAATCCGCTGGGTGCTCATTAGCGCCGTCATGCCTATCATGCCGCCCCACTGTCCCGCCTGGTTTGACATGCC
>JBCDDJ010000758.1:0-2233 GCA_039180385.1 Cyanobacteria bacterium P01_G01_bin.38
AAAATAACTAGCTTCCCCTGTCGGCTCGATCTATCCTGAGAACCAAGATAGGGATAAAACGATGTTGTTAGACCTTGAGCCGGCTGTTTGTTACCGGGCGCTCGAAACTAGAGATCGTCGATTTGATGGGCATTTCTTTACAGGGGTACGAACGACCGGGATTTTTTGTCGGCCTGTGTGTCCGGCGACGACGCCTAAGTTAGCAAACTGCACCTTTTATCGCAGTGCAGCGGCGGCGCAGCAGGCGGGGTATCGTCCATGTTTGCGCTGTCGACCCGAGCTATCACCGCAGCTGTGGCCGACAACAGGAGGGAGGGATATCGTACCCCAAGCGTTGCGACTGATTGGCGCTGGGGCTTTGGATGAGGCTTCGGTGGCTCAGTTGGCAGCTCAGTTGGGGGTGAGCGATCGCTATCTGCGACGACGGTTTGCAGAGACGCTGGGAACGTCTCCGGGGCAGGTGGCGAAAACGCGGCGGTTGCTGTTTGCTAAGCAGTTGATTAGCGAGACGACGCTGACGATGACTGAGATTGCGATCGCAGCCGGGTTCAAAAGCATTCGCAGCTTTAACTACGCCATTCAACAGACTTATGGCTGTGCCCCTACCCAGCTCAGACGCCACCGACAGAGCCCTCAGCCCAGCGCCCCGATTACGCTCAAGCTGTCTTTTAGCCTGCCTTATAACTGGGCAGCGATAGCGGCTTTTTTGGAAGCTCGAGCTACCCCAGGGCTAACTTCCGTGACTTCCCAACGCTACTGCCGCAGTATCGAGCTTGAGGGGCATCAGGGCTGGGTTGCAATCAGTCCTGTCTCGGGTGAACCCTATCTCCAGGCCCAGATTGGCTTTCCTAACATCAAACTGTTGTCAAAAATTATCGATCGGCTGCGGGGTCTCTTTGACCTCAACGCCCATGGCGCGGCTATTGAACAGCACCTGCGACAAGATCCGCTGTTTCAACAACAGTTCCAACCTGGGGTAAGAATCCCCGGTGCCTGGGATGCCTTTGAGCTAGCCGTGCGGGCTATTTTGGGCCAGCAGGTGAGTGTGACGGCGGCAAATACGTTATTTGCCCGATTAGTTGCCCAATATGGTAAACCTCTGACGACACCCCAGGCACCGCCAGCGCTGACATATGTCTTTCCCAAACCCGAGATCCTCGCTGCGGCCAACCTGACAGAATTAGGCATGACTGGCCCACGGGCAAAAGCGATTTCGGTTCTCGCCCAGACCCTGGTCGATCAGCCCCACTTCTTTAGTCAGTTAACCACGCTAGACAACGCTGTTTCAACCCTGTGTCAGCTACCAGGCATTGGTCCGTGGACAGCCCACTATATTGCCATGCGCGCCTTGCAAGACCCCGATGCGTTCCCGCCGGGGGACGTAGCTTTACTGCGGGGTATGGCAGCCCTTGGGGAACCGGTGAGTAAGACACAGCTGCTTGATCGAGCCGACCATTGGCGACCATGGCGGGCCTACGCTGCGATGCACCTTTGGGCAGCGAGCAGTCAGCCCCAGATCGCTGTAACAGATTTAGAGATTCCTAAAATGGAGGCCCTATCGGCATAACACCATGAATGCAACATCCAGCGCAACATTTTACATCGATCGAGTTGAGTCTCCCATCGGCCAGATTTTAGTGGTCACCCAGGCCGATGTACTTTGCTCTGTTGATTTTGAAGGGTATGAAGACCGGATGATGGCATTGTTGAAAAAACGCTACGGAGCGTTGAACCTTGAGGAGAGGGAGAAGACAGGGGGAATTTGCGATCGCATCCGGGCCTACCTGTCAGGCGATCTCCACAGCCTGGATGATATTCCTACCGAGACCGGCGGCACCGCGTTCCAACAACAGGTGTGGCAGGCATTACGAAATATTCCCCCTGGTAGTGTTATCACCTATGGGGAGCTAGCTCAGCAGATTGGTCGTCCTAAGGCTGTGCGAGCGGTGGGCATGACCAATGGGCTGAATCCGATTGCGATCGTGTTGCCCTGTCACCGGGTGGTGGGGGCCAATGGTAAGCTGACGGGCTATGCCGGGGGGCTGGAGAGGAAGCAATGGCTTCTGGCCCACGAGGGGGTAGAACTGGTGGTGGAGACTGCTGAAGGAGAGGGACAACTGTCAATGTTTGGCTGAAAGGGCTGTTTAATTTCGACTACCTTGCACAGGGCAACCACGAGGGATTGCCCTTACGGATAACTCCAACCAACCTCCAAAATCTCCCCACCTCCCCA
>JBCDDJ010000759.1:0-2231 GCA_039180385.1 Cyanobacteria bacterium P01_G01_bin.38
CACCATCGGCTTTAGCGACACTGCCGCCGCCACCGTACTGCCCACCCTCGTGCGTCGGTTTCGCGATCGCTGCCCCAACGTTGAAATTGGTATGACAGAGCTATGTACCGAGGCCCAGGTCAGGGCCTTAAATGAGCGCAAGATTGATCTCGCCTTCCTCCATCCGCCCATTGACGAGCGCGGCTTAAAGCTCCATCCCATTTTGACAGAAGACTTTAGGGTGGTCCTCCCCAAGCAGCACCCCTTGGCGCAGCATGAACCTATTCCCGTTGCCGCCTTGGCAGGAGACTCTTTTATCCTTCACCCCCGGCACGAAGGGCCGGTTCTCTATGATGGCTTTATCCGACTTTGTCATCAGTTAGGGTTTCAGCCAAGGATTGTGAAGGAGATCCTGTCTCTCCAATCTCGCGTCTGTCTAGTCGCTGCAGGGGTGGGTATTACGTTTGTGTCGGAGAGTGCTCAAGACCGAGTTGGCCCCGACGTTATCTGTAAACCGTTGGCCGATTGTCCAATTCAGCTGCATTTTGCAGCGGCCTGGCGACAAGATGCGGTCCCACCCACGTTGCGAGAGTTCTTAACCCTTTTAACCATGCCCCACCCGCAACCTTAACCGGGGTAGCGCTAGCATGGGCATCCCTGGCAATGTCTAACCCGGGTTGTTGAGAAGCTAGCCCAGCCCGCCGCCATCAATGTCAAACCGCATACCCGACACGTAGGACGCGGCCTCTGACGCTAGCCATATCACCGCGTCAGCAATCTCTTCTGGCTGGGCCACCCGCTGCATGGGATAGGGTTGAACCAGTTGTTCCTCGGTGACGCCCCAATCGCGCTGCACCCGTTCCCACATGGGGGTGTCTACCCCGCCGGGTGCGATCGCATTGATCCGAATTGTCTTGCCATATTCCTGGGCGGCCATTTTAGTCATGTGGATGACGGCTGCTTTACTGGCCCCATAGCCAATGATGTTGGGAAAGGCTCGATGGCCACCGATGCTGGCATTGTTGATAATTGCACCGCCCGTTTCAAGCAGGTGAGGGATTTCGTATTTCATGCCGAGAAAGACCCCCCTGGCATTGGTACTCATCAGGTCGTCAAATTCGTCAATGTCGGTCTCGGCAATGGTCGCTGGGGGATAGTCAACGCCCGCATTGTTGAAAGCGATATCTAAACGGCCATATTTGGCGACGCAACCGTCTACAAAAGCTTGGACTTCTGAGGCATTGCGCACATCCGTTTTCAGATAGGTGGCTTCACCCCCCATCTCTCGAATCTCAGCCTCGACCTGCTGACCCAGGTCCTCACGTCGACCACAAAAGAAAACGCTGGCTCCTTGCTGGGCAAAGGCTTTAGCCGTCACTTTGCCAATGCCGGAGGTGGCCCCGGTAATGAGAACAACTTTGCCTGCAAAGCTGCCCGCTGGATCGGTGGCCACCGCTTCAGATGGGCGATCAGCCTGGGCGCTGGCTTTGCTTGTAGATACGGCTGTGGTCACTCCGGCGGCTGCGATCGCAGCCGTCGTGATCATTCGACGTCGAGTCAAGTCAGTCATGGTGATATCTCCCAATTAAAATAATCTTTGAACACAATCCTTTGAGCACTCTCTCAAAGAAAAAGGCTGATTAAACGTGGATTTAAGCGAGTTGGCCCCCGGTGACATCCAAATCCATACCATTGATAGCGGTTGCTTCATCCGAAGCCAGAAACATCACCGCTTGCGCCATTTCCTCTGTCGTCATAATCCGAGGGGTGACAAAGTTGGCAGCCATTTGCTCATAGGTCAATCCCTGATATTCAAATGAGCGCCGCAGCATGGGCGTATCCACCGCCAACGGGGAAATAGAATTAATCCGAATATTGCGGCTTGCATTTGCGGTAGCGGCTGCTTTGGTGAGGCCCATCACGGCGTGTTTGCTGGCGTTGTAGTGAGGCGTGTTGGCAAACCCGCGATGTCCGGCAACTGAGGCCATATTGATGATAATGCCGCTGTTTTGCGCGATCATGATGGGCAGCTCATACCGCATGGCGTAGAATACCCCATCCAGGTTGGTGGCAATCATGTCACGATAGTTGTCGAGATCCATGTCTTGAATCTCAACCGGGGTCATAAAAATACCCGCATTGTTGAAGGCGATATCTAAACGGCCATACTGTTCAACGGTGACATTGACAAACTGCTCTACCTGTTGTGGGTCTCGCACATCAGACTGAATGTAGATGGCATCTCCCCCAGC
>JBCDDJ010000760.1:0-2228 GCA_039180385.1 Cyanobacteria bacterium P01_G01_bin.38
CAGCTATCTACCCTGCTGGGCATCACCGTCGGACAGAGGATACCCAATGCCGCTGAGTGGGGGCTAGACTTTGCCATGTCGGTCACATTCATTGGCATGGTTATTCCTTATCTTAAAACCAGGCCGATGTTTGTTGCAGTTGTCGTTGCGGGCGTCGTTGCCCTGGTCACCAATCCACTTCCCCATCAGTTAGGGCTGCTAGTTGCAGCAGTCGCTGGGGTTGCGGCCGGTGTGTACAGCGAACGGCCCTATCGGATTGACACGGCTAAATCACGGATAAACCCCCATGAATGAAGTTTTGATGATCTCTGGGATGGCGATCGCCACCTTTCTGATTCGCTACCTGATGCTGGGGGCCAGCAGCCGCATCTCGCTACCCCCTGCACTGCTCAGTGCCCTGCGCTATGTGCCGCCCGTAGTCCTTACAGCGATTGTTGTCCCTGAAGTGTTGCTCAGTGACGGCACACTGCACCTCAGCTATCTGAATGCTCGATTGGTGGGTGCGATCGCAGCCTTGGGTGTGGGCGTGGTCACTCGTAATCTCTTACTGACGATTGTATTAGGAATGGTGACTTTCTTTAGCTGGCGGGGAATGCTGACGCTGCTGGCTTGACGATTCGCGCTTTGCCGTAAGTAAACTGAGAGCGTTCGCCCAAGGCCTGACCCGTTCTCCACAAATGCATCCCTAATCTAAGCTGATCAGTTTCCCAAGCCTGTAGTGCTTTGGGGACGCTGTGATTTTCGGTGACCAGGGCATCGGCCAGTGCGATCGCATTGGCCGCCCCTTTAGAAACGCTGGCTGCCGTATGGGGTCGGGGCACAAAGGCGGCGTCGCCCACCAGGGCAATGCGGTCAAATGCCATCTGCGGTATGCCCAAATCTAAAATAGCCTGGACAAACGGCGCTCGGGTCGCAGCCACCAGCTGTTGAAAGGGCGGGGCCAGGACTTGATCGGCGTGCGATCTCATCTGCTGCTCTACCTCTGGCGTGATCATGCCGGGGGGAATGGAGTAGCCGCGGCGTTGGTCATTTTTATCAGTGAGAATAGACGACAACTCGGTTGCCTCGTCGTAGTTGACATACCATACCCAGTTAAAGCGCCGTTCCCCAGGCACTAGCGACTCATTCTCCCCAGGAATCACATATTGGAGAATGTGGGAGTTAGGATACTGGTAAAAGACAAAGCGGTCTGTCAAAAGGTTGGCGGCCTCTTTTACAAGGTCTGTTTCGTTGACCAATCCGCGATAGGCCACATAGCCTGCATAGTTGGGCTCATAACCAGGCAGGAGCTGCTGTCTCACAGTTGAGTTAGGGCCATCGGCCCCAATCAACAAACGGGCCGTATCCTGGGTGCCATCTGCAAAAAGAGCCGTCACCTGTTCACCCACCTGTTGAATCTCCGTCAGTGCTTTGCCTGGATGGTAATGCTCCGTTGGAAAATGTCGCCGCATCGTGCCATACAACACATTCCACGAGGTTAAAACCTGACGCATCGCCATTCGCTGGGCAATGCTGCCATCTTGGTTGAGGTAGAGTCGCTCATTTGCAACAACCCCCAGAGGAGCTTCATACTCGACCCCCGCCCGCCGAAAGGCTTCTAGCACGGCTGGCTGAAGCACAACCCCACCCCCGCGACTATCGAGCGCATGGGGTGAACGCTCGTAAATATCGACCTGCCAGCCGATCGATCGCAACAAGATACCCGTAAAGAGACCACTAAGCGATCCGCCAATGATAATGGCATGCTTGTCTGTAGAGTTCATGATTTAACCTCTGTTACACCGGGTAAGGACTGAGAATTTAATAAGGCATTCGATAAATCCTCTCCCAGGAGAGGAAATGATTTCACACTGCGAGAAAATGCCTAGGCCGAGATATGGATCGCGTTTTGCAACGCCGTTAAAAATACCTCAGTTGACTGAGCCCCGGAGAGCGTCTCCTGGCCAATGCGAATGTGTGGAACCCCGTGGATGCCTTGGCCAATCGCCTGACGCTCTAGCTCACGGACCTCTTGCATGCCTGCATCAGACAGGAGAAATGTTTTCACAACGTCTCTCTCCAGGCCAATCTCATCTGCCAGGCTTGTCAGGACATCCACCTCGGCGATATTTTGCCCTTCTGTGAAATACGCCTTTAGAATCCTTTCAGCCAGGGCAGTCGCTTTGTTTTGCTGTGCCGCAAACCACGTGAGACGATGGGCTTTAAACGTGTTGGGCGTCACCGTCATC
>JBCDDJ010000761.1:0-2226 GCA_039180385.1 Cyanobacteria bacterium P01_G01_bin.38
GAGCTATTTGGCTCTCGGGTGGAGCTACTCTACAGCAGTGCACCCAATATTGAGACCGTTCTCCCCCAGGCAGATCTGGTGATCGGGGCCGTGCTGGTGCCGGGGCGTCGCCCGCCTACCTTAGTCAAGCGTGAACTGGTGTCAAAAATGCCTAACGGTTCGGTAATTGTAGATGTCGCTGTTGATCAAGGCGGCTGCATTGAAACCGTACGGCCCACCTCCCACAGTGAACCGATTTATATGGAAGCAGGTGTTTTGCACTACGGCGTGCCTAATATGCCAGGGGCCGTGCCGCGAACCGCCACCCAGGCGCTGAACAATAGCACCCTGCCCTATGTCATTAAGCTGGCAAATGATGGACTGGGAGCCTTAGAACAAGATGCTGCTTTAGCCGAAGGGCTGAATGTGCTCAACCATCGTCTGGTGCATCCGGCGGTGAAATCGGTTTTCCCGGATTTGGCGTAGCGCTGCACTACGATAATAGACCGTGCAGCAATAGACTATGCAGGACCATTCTCTCACGGACAGCTCCACTCCAAATAAACAACCCCACTCACAGGCTGGCCTACTCATAGGCTGACCTATTCATAGATCATCAGCCTACAAACTGGAACTCCCTTGACCGCCTGCCTTAGCGCGGCAAAGGGAGTATTTCAACCGATGGAGCAATGGGCGATAACGGGTCTGAAGTCTTCTGCTAAAAGCCGTATTCAGAACTGAGCCACACTTCACACCCTTCTACATGGGAACAGTTGGGCATTGAGACTTCAATCATAAACGACCCTTCGTAGGGAGCGACCAAGACAGGTGCCGCATCAACCGCAGTATCTTGTGCTACCACGTCCCCTTGCTCGTTATACATAAACAAATCCAGATCGTAACAGTCTTCATCACACCCGCCATAAATTTCTTCACCCGCAGCAAAGTAGCCCTCTACGATATCTGAATCCCCATCGTATAGCCAAAGTGAGCGATCTTGGGCCTGAGCCTCAACCGCCATACCTGCGATCGCGCCCGTCGAAACGACGATTGTTGCTAGCCAGCCAGCTGCTGTTTTTAATCCGAACATAGCTCCCCCTAGAAGTATAAAAAAATACATTTTTTGACGCATGCTTGCGTGTTTTTAGTGTGCCCACGGGGTCTGATCAGACACGGTTTGGCTTGAACGATGGGCTTGTACCTTTCAGAGCTTGCGAAGCTTTAGTAAAGGAACTGAATTTGTGATTGAACTGCCTATCTATTAAGTGGTGCCAAATAAATAGGGCGATTGGGTGATAATGGAAAGGCCTTTTATAATATTTCTTAATTATTTGAGTCGTCATGCCCCCAGAGGATCTAACCCAGCTTGAGCAAGCCCTGCGTGACCGGGCTTTAAATATCCGCAAAGCCGCCCTGGATGAGCTGGCGACGTTGCCTGCTGAGGTGGCTGTGCCCGTGCTGAAGCAGCTGGCGGCTGAGCCAGATTTTCTGCTCCGGCGTTTGGCGGTGATGGGGTTGGGTAATCATCAAGTGCCAGATGCTTTTGATACTTTAGAGTCTTTGCTGTATCAAGAAGAAGACAGTAACGTGCTGGCCGAGGTGGCTAATTCTCTATTTGAGTTTGGTGCGCCAGCCATCCCGCTACTCAAGCGACTATTTGATACCAATCCCCACTGGCTCATTCGTCAAACGATTCTCTCTCTGTTACTAGAAACCACCGGGTATGCCACCCTGTTGGCTGTTGCCACCGCTGGTCTCGACGATGAAACTCAAACGGTTAAAGAAACAGCCATCCTGGCCCTGCGTCACGTGCTGGCATCCGACTATCAGGCTGACGCCCTGGCGTTGCTAACCGAGATGGCCCAGAGCAAGATATGGCGCGATCGCTGGCGGGCAGCAACGGCCCTGACTGGGTGCCAGGCCCCCCAGGCTAAGCAGCTGGTACAACAGCTACAAAAAGATGAAAACTATCGGGTCTCGGCTGCGGCCCTGGACGCGGCGTTGCAAAGCTAAGGGGACACCGCAGGCTGCGGTGCAGCGAGCGGAATGCTGATCAAAAACTCAGTTTTTTGTCCGGGTTGAGACTGAAGCTCCAGGGTGCCACCGTGGTTATCTACAACAATCTGGCGAGTGATTGATAGCCCCAGCCCGGTCCCTTTGCCAACTGCTTTTGTTGTAAACAGCGGCTCAAACAATCGCGATTGAATCGACTCAGGCACCCCTCCACCGTTGTCTGCGATCCCGATC
>JBCDDJ010000762.1:0-2226 GCA_039180385.1 Cyanobacteria bacterium P01_G01_bin.38
ACTTTTGTGCTGTGCTCGGACTCAGATTACCCCTGAGGGAGTTGATCGCATTAAATCTCTGTTGACAACAGAATTAGACTGGGAGTTTCTGATCATTTTGGCAGCACGACACCGGGTACTGCCCCTTTTATTTCACAATCTAAAGCAGATTGCGCCCAAGGCACTGTCATCGAAGGAGTTACCCCGTCTGCAAACTTTTTTTAGTCACCATGCGTTGCGAAATTTAAGCCAGACAGCAGAAATCGTTAGACTGGTTGATTTGCTAAAGCAAAATAACATCCAGGCCATTCCCTTCAAGGGACCTGCCTTAGCCTTGAATGTCTACGGTGATATTGCGCTTCGACAGTTTGATGATTTAGATATTTTAGTGTCTCAATCTGATTTTTTGGAAGCCAGAGAGTTGTTAATGACAAAGGGGGGCTATCAACGGCCCAAACCCTCCAATTTTCTCACCCTTGAGCAGGAGCTATCTCACCTGCGTTCTGGCTATGCTTGCTCACTGGTCAATCTCGACCGCAAGACCTTTGTTGATCTTCATCAGCAACTCACTGGCGGCACTTTTTTGCCTTATCCGTTTGATTTTCAGGATCTGTGCCAGCGATTAGTGCCTGTTTCTCAGTCTCATCAATTCCTCACTTTACACCCAGATGATTTGTTGCTTTATCTCTGTGTCCACGGGGCAAAAAGTCTCTGGGAACGCTTGGGATGGATTTGTGATGTGGCCGAACTAGTGCGGACAAATCCAACAATCGATTGGGAACATTTACTCAAAAAAGCCCAAACCGCAAAAATCGAGCGCATGCTACTCCTGGGTCTGCAGCTGGCAAACCAAGTGCTGGGAATGACGTTACCGTCTGTTATCACGGCACGAATCAACGCCGACCTGGAGACGCAACGTCTGGCACAACAGGTCTATCAGAGACTTTTATCAGGTGAGGGAGGGCTCAATGCAAATTTTCACCTTGACAAACTGAAATTTCAGTTTCGCGCGATCGCAGATCCCAGGGAGCAGGTTCGATATTGCATTAAGTGTTTCTATCGCCATGGATTAACACCGATATGGCGATTATTTAGACCCACTGAAAAAGAGTGGCAATTTATCAAATTGCCCCGCTCTTTCCATTTCTTATACTACCTGATTAGACCTATGCGACTATTAGGCAGGGAAGTTACTGATGTTTGGAAGATTTTTTCATCACAATCCTCCGAACAGATGTGATGATTCATCAATCTCCCAGATACTTTTGTTTTCTAAATCAATTTTTTATTGGAATATATTTGAGCCAATTCACCCATTGACGGAAACCTCTGTCAAGAAGCCCGCTATCATAGAAGCAGTTGACATTTCTTAATATGACAGCGACTTCCCCCCCCGATAGGGGCGGCATCAAGGGTTTCATCGAGTCTCGACTATTGCTGGGTCAGCCGCTAACGACTGAGTTGACAGCGATTCTGCTAGTTTATTTTGTCCAGGGTATTTTAGGCCTGGCTCGCCTGGCGGTGAGCTTTTTCTTAAAAGATGACCTGGGCCTCAGCCCGGCAGAGGTCGCCGCCCTGACCGGAATCGCCAGCCTACCGTGGACGATTAAACCCCTATTCGGCTTTCTTTCCGATGGCCTGCCCCTGTTTAAATACCGCAGACGGCCCTATTTAATCCTCTCAGGATTTATGGGCGCGGCGGCCTGGCTGGCACTGGCCACGGTGGTCAACACAGCCTGGGCAGCGACGGCGATGATTTTGCTGAGTTCGCTGTCGGTAGCAATCTCTGATGTAATTGTGGACTCCCTCGTGGTGGAACGCGCCCGTGCAGAGTCCCAAGGTGAGGCGGGCACCCTGCAGTCGCTTTCTTGGGGAGCATCTGCGTTTGGGGGGCTGCTAACGGCTTACCTGGGCGGGGTATTGCTTGAGCAAACCAGCACCCAGATGGTATTTGGAGTGACGGCGACGTTTCCACTCATCGTATCCATGGTGGCCTGGCTAATCAATGAGGAGCCCACCACAGAAGGACCAAGCCTAAAGGCGGTTTGGCACCAGATCCAGCAACTTAAAGGGGCGGTCAGCCAAAAAGCAGTTTGGATGCCAGCGCTGTTTCTATTTCTCTGGCAGGCAACTCCTACGGCGGATTCGGCCTTTTTCTTTTTCGCCACCAATGATCTGCATTTTGAACCTGAGTTTTTAGGCCGGGTGCGCCTGGTTACTAGCTTTGCTGCCCTGGCAGGCATCTGG
>JBCDDJ010000763.1:0-2225 GCA_039180385.1 Cyanobacteria bacterium P01_G01_bin.38
TGGGCGGACAGTAACCCCGCCAACTGAGTTAAATCAGCGAGGTCAGGTGGCCTTAACTGATTTACTCGTCGATGCGGATGGCAAGGTGCGGCGAGGGCTGTTGTCCCACGACAACCCAGCAGATCAGTTGCGCCTTGGGTTGGGGCCTGAGCTCGCCCTGCGCTATCTCGCCGAGCGAGGCATTCTGCTGGAGGTGATCGAGCCGGAGCAAAAGGTCTATCGTTTGGGACAGACTGATTTTGTGCCTTTTCGCAGCAATGACGGCGGCTACATTCGCACCAATGCAGGTGGCTACCAAACCCTGATCAACTTTCGAGGTCACGCGAACCGCTTCCCTCAGATATCTTTAACTGAGGTCTTAAACAACCAGCTAGAGCCAGACATGGTACGAGATCGCATTGTCATCATTGGCAGCGTCGCCCCCAGTCTTAACGATCTGTTTTATACGCCCTACAGCAGTCGGCTGATCAATACGCCAGAAGCAACGCCGGGTGTCGTAGTTCATGCTAACTTAGCCAGCGCGCTCTTGAGTTCGGCCCTGGAGGGTCGCGCTGTTATTCGAGTCTGGGCTGAGCCGCTGGAATGGGCCTGGATACTGGTCTGGTCTGGGGTCGGTGCCCTCGGATATTGGCGACTGATAGAGGCTAACCGCCATAGCCAGCGCGTCCTGACCCGCCTGGCTGTCTGGATTGCCTCAGTGGTATTAGCAGGCGGTATCCTCTTGGCCAGCAGCTGTCTAGCGTTTTTGGCTGGCTGGTGGATTCCGGTGGTGCCTTCGTTTTTGGCCTTATTCGGCTCTGCCAGTGCGATCGCAGGTTACGAAATTCTCAAGTTGCAGCAATACCGGGCAGAGCTTGCCCAGCAAAACCTCAAACTTGAACAAGACAAGATTCGAGCCGAAGTCGCGTCCCAGGCTAAGAGTCAGTTTTTAGCCAAGATGAGCCATGAGCTGCGGACCCCCCTCAACACCATTTTAGGATTTACCCAGCTGATGAGTCAGGATTTGTCACTGGACCCGCAGCAAAAAGAGTCTCTCAACATTATTACCCTCAGTGGCGAACATCTGCTGAATTTAATTAATGATGTCCTGGAGATTTCTAAGATAGAAGCCGGTCGAGTTGTTCTGCATAAAACCAGTTTTGACCTGCACGATTTGTTGGATACTCTCCAGGCGATGTTGGCCCCAAAAGCCGTCGAAAAAGGCCTTCAGTTTCAGATTGAATATGATTCTGATATCCCTAAGTTTGTCACCACAGATGAGGGCAAACTGCGCCAGGTGTTGATTAATCTGTTAAACAATGCAATTAAGTTTACGTCGGTAGGGAGCGTGACGCTGCGAGTCAGGCGGCAGGCGGCAGGCGGCAGGCTTCGACGTGAGCACGCCTCGACTGAGCGCTCGCCAAACGTCTCAGCCGAACGGAGTCAGGGAGATGGGAGAGATGGGGGAGATAGGGGAGGAACAGGACCTGCCTCATCTTCCCTATCTTCCTCAACCCTCATCCTCCACTTTGAAGTAGAGGATACGGGACCCGGTATCGCCCCAGACGAAGTCTCTACCCTGTTTGATATTTTTACCCAAGGTAAAGCCGGTCAGACCGCTTTTGAAGGTGTCGGCCTGGGTCTGCCAATTAGTCAGCAGTTGGTTCATTTGATGGGAGGTGAGATTACCGTGAAGACTGTCTTAAATCAAGGAACAACCTTTCAATTCGATATTCAAGCCAGTCTCACCCCGACGCCTCAGGTCCCCTTGCCCCCGACGCAACAGGTGGTAGGTCTGGCCCCTGACCAGCGCAGCTTCCGGCTTTTAATCGCTGAAGATGAGCCCGTGAGCCGTAAATTACTGACCAAACTGTTGACATCCCTGGGATTCGAGGTTCGCGCAGCGGCCAATGGCAAAGAAGCCGTGGAGCTTTGGGAAAAGTGGCATCCTGATTTGATTTGGATGGACATGCAAATGCCAGTGATGGATGGTTGTGAAGCGACCCGGTGGATTCGGGAAGTCCAAGAGCCAAAATCACCTATTATCATTGCCCTGACCGCTAGTGCCTTTGAGGCGGATCGAGAGCGCAGTTTAGCAGCTGGCTGTGATGACTTTGTCAGTAAACCTTTCCGGCGAGATGAGATCCTGGCAAAAATGTCTCACTACTTGGGGGTTCGCTATCAGTAAAGATAATAGCCTGCTTATCTCAGCCAACCCTTTTGGGTGAGTTCAAAAACAGCTTGAA
>JBCDDJ010000764.1:0-2221 GCA_039180385.1 Cyanobacteria bacterium P01_G01_bin.38
CGTGGTCGTTAAACCAGATTGGCTCAGAGTCAAAGCCCCCCAGTGGGAGCGGGTCGGTGCTGTCAAAAGCATTTTGCAAGACCTCAACCTCAACACCGTCTGCGAAGAAGCCTCGTGCCCCAACATCGGCGAATGCTTTAACGCCGGCACCGCCACCTTTTTGATCATGGGGCCGGCCTGCACCCGCGCCTGTCCGTACTGTGACATTGACTTTGAGAAAAAGCCCCAGGCGCTAGACCCCACCGAACCCCTACGCCTGGCCGAGGCCGTCCGCCGGATGAGGCTCAACCATGTGGTGATCACCTCCGTCAACCGTGACGACCTGCCCGATGGAGGAGCCGGTCAGTTTGTCCGCTGCATCGAAGAGACTCGCAAAGTCTCGCCCCAAACCACCATCGAAGTCCTAATCCCTGATCTATGTGGCAACTGGGAGGCCCTGGCAACCATCTTGTCTGCTGAGCCCGAGGTACTCAACCACAATACCGAAACCGTGCCTCGCCTCTATCGCCGCACCCGCCCCCAGGGAGACTATCAGCGCAGCCTGGAGTTGTTGCGTCGTACCCGAGAGATTGCCCCCTGGGTCTATACCAAGTCAGGCATCATGGCAGGCCTGGGTGAGACCGATGCCGAAGTTCGCCAGGTGATGGCTGACCTGCGCGAAGTTGACTGTGATATTCTCACCATCGGCCAGTATTTGCAGCCCACCCAAAAACACCTCGGTGTGGATACATTTGTCACCCCAGAACAATTCGACGCCTGGCGCGAAGCGGGGGAAGCGATGGGGTTCTTACAGGTGGTGTCTTCCCCGCTGACCCGCAGTTCGTACCATGCGGAGCAGGTACAGGCTTTGATGAAAAAGTATCCCAGGGGCAAGGACAAAGAAAAAAGGGACAAGGGAAAAATGGGAGCACAGTGATGACTCGTGCAATTCCTCAGCCTTTGAGCTTGGCAGCATTTTTGGCGCTGCCAGAGACTGAACCTGCTAGCGAATATATCAGCGGTCAGATTTTTCAAAACCAATGCCTAAAACCCGGCACTGACGACTGCAAGGCAAGCTCAGCAGTGTCATCAATGTTCAAGCAAAGCCTCTGAAAATCGCCTGTGCGTTTCCTGAGTTACGTTGCACATTGGGGGGGCAATCAACTGTACCCGACATCGCTGTGCTGCGCTGGGAGCATATTGAGTTTGACGAAACGGGTGAGCCCGTCGATGATGTCTTAATCGCCCCTGATTGGACGATTGAAATTCTCTCCCCTGACTCAAGAACAAATCGGGTGACTGGCAATATACTGCACTAAAAAATGGCTGTCAGCTGGGCTGGCTACTTGACCCTGACGATCGCTCTGTGATTGTTTTCTTACCCAAGCAAGAACCTGAATTTTTGGTTGGAGACGCAGTGCTACCTGTTTTAGACGGCATCGAGCTGTCGCTGACGGTGGAGCAGGTTTTTGAATGGCTCAGGATGGCATAAATATAATTATCGCCTAACAACCCGCTCACTATGCCCCTGCGCATGCCCATTTGCTTTGATCTGGGATAACTCCAGCGGCTCTATCGAGTGGAAATGGTTGTAGTCAATAATGCGGCGACCGTCTGGGGTGGTGAGCAAAATATCGGAAAACTTGTGTTCCCAAAAAATGTCGTAGTGGTTAAACTCTTGGCGAGAGTGGATCGTCTGCAACAGGGTTTCGTCTAACCCGGTCAGGGTGACGATGATCTCAGCATTGTCTCGCCTCAGCGTTTCAGCCGTATGGCCATAGAGCGGGCTGCTAGGGTTGATGGGGTGCATCGCAGTCCAGGTGAGGCTAAAGACTGGGGTGTGCGATCGCACCAACTCCAAATCATGAAATCGACGAATATAGTCCCCTTCTTTGGTCACCTCATCCCGGACCAGGGTCACCCACAGCTGCGCTTCAAGTAGATAGTTGCGGCGCTTATTAGCCGTGCGAAACATCAGCGTGGGGGTGCCATTAAAGGGGGCCACCACCGCCACATCACTGAACAAAATCCGGGCGGTGGGCAACGAAAATCGAGCAAATACCAAGCCGGTAGTCATCGCAATGAAGAACAGTCCAAAAATCGCCTCGATCACGACCAGCCAATGGGCGTAGGTCGTCTCAGGGTACATTGCCCCATAGCCAATCGAGGCCATGGTCTGCACACTAAAGAAAAATAGCTGTTGAAGATGCCCAGGTTCTACGTTTGCGATCGCATCTGGATC
>JBCDDJ010000765.1:0-2218 GCA_039180385.1 Cyanobacteria bacterium P01_G01_bin.38
GAGGGGCTAGAGATGCCTCTGGCCGCGATCGATATTGCCGGTAATTTTTTGTTTGACACCGCCACCCACCGCGACTTTTTAGGGGCGCTGCTGGGCACCGGGATTGTGCGCGAAAAAGTCGGTGACATTATCGTCCTGGGGGAGCGCGGAGCCCAGGCGGTGGTGATTCCTGAAATGGTCGAGTTTTTAGGCTTGCATCTCACCCAGGTGCGGTCGGTGCCGGTTAAGACGCAACCGATCGAGTTTTCAGAGCTAAAAGTGCGGGAGCCCCGCAAAAAAGAAATCACCACCGTAGAAGCCTCGATGCGCCTCGACGCGGTGGCCTCGGCTGGGTTTGGCATGTCGCGCAGCAAAATGGCCGACCTGATCAGCAGCGGCGACGTGCGGGTCAATTGGAAACCCATCACCCAGGCCAGTCACCCCGTCAAGTCTGGTGACCTGGTGGCCATTCGCGGTAAGGGGCGACTAGAAATTGGGGAGGTCACCATCACTAAAAAAGAAAGATATCGAGTGCAGCTAACCAGATACGTCTAGTAGTCTGTCAATGTTCAATTGACAAACTACACAGCCCATTTCTAAGCGATTTTTAGACGTAATTCGCTTGATTTATCCGGAGGTCACCAGGATAGGGCGATCTGTGTAATTAGGTTAAACAATTTTTTAACCTTCACCCACCTGCACGCAACCATCACTCAAATGTCTAGGCTATCTGGTCGATCGTTCCTCATGATCGACCACGCACTCGACTATCTTTGTTCTGGCCAAAAACTGGCACAAAAAAAACGTCAAGCCGTACTCCAACGGCTTGGTGAGCTACACCATCAGTCAGGGCCACCCCTGACCTATGATGAGCTGAGCGCTGTCATCCTCAAGGCGTTTCCTGAGTTTGATCAGCAGGTGCTCAGACGGGCCGCCCAGCTTAATCGTCCTAATCTGCTGGCAAAACTGGCCCAGCACAGTCTCGGGGCTGGGATTGGGGTGGGTGCGATCGCACTTGGCCTTTGGGTTGCTAATCTCCCCAATCCATCTATTCGCAAGCCCCTGGCAAAAGCAGTGCCGATTGTGCTGATGCCTAGCTTTCGCCAGATCGACTATCACTATCGGCAAGCGACAACCCATCGAGCCCAGGCCGCTCAGCTGATTCAAGCGGCGACTCAGGTCAGCGACATCGCCAAGATATCAGACCAAACAGCCCAAGCCCAGCAGCATTTAGCGCAAATACCCGACTGGGCTTTAGACCAATATCCGCAGCCCTATTGCCGTCTGTTTAACTGTAGCTGGCAGTTTAGCCAGGCCGAGTTTAACACCGCCCAAACTCAGCTCAAACAGCTCCAAACTCAGCTCAAGCAAGAAAAGATTGCTCTGACCCAGTTACAAGCAGCCATCCTCAGCGTAGAAACCGCCCAGCGTCGCTACGAAGTCATGCAAACATCGACTGAGAAACTCGCCGCCATTAACGACCTAAAGGCGGGCATCGAAAAGCTCAGCACCGTGCCCCCAAATACCCTTGCTGGGAAAATTGCCCAGGCAGAGTTATCGACATTTCAACCAACCTATCAAGGTTTGACAGGCCCAGCCAATCAACCCCATCCTGCCCTACAAGCAGCTCAACAATACGCGGCCCAGGCTGCTAAGGTTGCCCAAAATGCCCCCCTCCCGTTTGACACTTGGAAAAATGCCGCCGCCCTTTGGCAAACGGCCATCGCTCAACTCGATCAGGTGCCTGACCATAGCCCCAGCGCTGCCAATGCAAAAACCTTGCGAGTTAACTACATCAATAACTTGCAACAAATTCAAGCCAGGCAAACCCTAGAGCAAACCGCAACCCAAACCCTGAGCCAGGTTCGTGAGCAGGCCCAGACCTTAATTGAGACGCAAAACAAGCCCCCCACACCTACCTTATTAGTCGAGCTACAAACAGTGATGGGGCATCTACAATCGGTGCCCCCCGGCACCACTGCTTACAACGAGGCCCAGCAGATGCTCGCCCAGATTGAACAGCAGTTTCGAGCTAGGCAAGCAACGGTCAAGCCTCAACAGCCGGGACAGGGGTAGATTTTCGAGTCTGCCTTTTGGATTCTGAAGCCTATTTAAGATATCTTCCTGGCTAACTGGGCATACCAAGGAAGGATATCCATAGCAGCTACCCAGAATTTTAGATGCCACGGCTTAGCGAACGCGCTTTTTCCCTGCTTAACCAAGAGCTCAAACGACTAAC
>JBCDDJ010000766.1:0-2218 GCA_039180385.1 Cyanobacteria bacterium P01_G01_bin.38
CACTTTCGCAAATACAGCAGCATCGGCACCAGCTTGGGCACCCCCTGAAATTGAGGTTCCTCGTCTCGTCCCGTGGCATAGGTAAAGGCGATGTGCCGCAGTAGGGTGGTTTTGCCATAGCCCCCCTGAGCCAAAATCGCCAGCCGAGAATAGGCATTGGCCTGCCGCACCTGCCGCAGCAAATCCCAGATAGTCAGGTTCTGCTGTTCCAATAACCGTCGCTCCAATTGCAGCTCCAGCGACATCGAAGCCTCAGCGATCGCCCCCTGCCGCGACCCCATTGGTCCCAGCCCCAGCCCCGACGGACTTAGCTTTAGCGGCACAAACGATCCCTGTCGCAGTGTTATTTAGCTGCGAGATAAAAGTTTTGCTGTAGAGACATGAGGATGTTTAGGATCCCTGCCTCGTGGCGGTTTCTTTTTCTTTTTTGCTCTGGGCTGTTTGAGAAATCGTTTGAGCTTAACGCCTGTGGCTAAGTCTTTGAGGCATTCAGCCAAATCAGCGCTGGGCATCTGGGTAAAACACTGCCAATGCTCAGGTGCAATCGCAATCATCATGCCTCGGTAGGTGCCCTGTAATTCATCGACCACATAGAAATCAGAGAGGGCCGCTTCGATTTTTCCCACCCCATGCACACTGGCTAATGCGGCTTGGAGGGTGGCCAATATGTTGTATGCAACCAGGGCTACGGTAAAACTGAACAAGGCGGCTTTGGGATAGCCCAAGGTTTTGATTTCCCCCTCAAAGTTCTGGGTGAGCGATAAAAACAGTCCCTCAACCCGCCAGCGGTCTCGGTAGAGTTTCATGACCATTGCGGCACTAGCAACATCAGCCTCTAAGTTAGTCAAACAGACGATTTCACTATCGCCATGACGACTCGGTTTGTCTAAGCGCAGCACCACCCGTCGTAGCGATAATGTCTGCTCCCCTTGCTGAAGGTGAATGGTCTGTTCAAAGAGTTCTCCCGTTTCAATACGCCCCACTGAAACCAACTCACTTACGGGTGTCCAGGGCAAATTCTGATGCTCACGAATGATAAACGCAGACTGGCGTTGTGCAATCCCCATCAAGAAATCCAGCGTACACATATTGCGATCTGCAATCCAGAGTTGGTGGGGTCGAATACGGCTCAAGACCAATGGAAAGAGGCGACGTTCCTGTGCATGCCCATCCTCACAGGGAAACAGATCCACCGCGAGACGTAGTTCTGGGTCCAGCACCACCAGTGATTTGCCCGGTAATGGGGCTGACCCGACTGAGTGGAGCACGGCTAAGCGATGTTCTGTTGCCGCTAGGGCATTACCATCGAGAATCCGGACCTGATACCCCGGCAACAGCGATGGTGAGTGTCCTCCCATCTGTTGGATTAACTTCTCCAAATCCATCGCAGTGTCTCGCAATAGAGCAGCACTGACCGCTGTTTCTACGCCATTGAGTTTTCGATAAAAGGCACTGCGTCCAATATTGAGTTCTTCTGCTTTGGCTTTGTAAGCCGCATTCACTGATGGATGAATGCCACACACCACCAAACTCAGAACATTCACTAAATCGGAAAAGAGCAACTCACGAGTGTACTGCACCTGAGCATGATGCTCAAAGATAGCATCTATACGGTCTGGCTTAAACACATATTCCATAAGACCTCGCATCATTACACTGATGGGAGTTTCTTTGACAAATGCCTCAAACACACGGCTCAGCATAGAGCACCTCTGGATACATGCTGACAACTCACTTAACCTTAGTCGCTCGTGTAGGTATCCTCATTTATCGCTCATACAGATTTAACACTGCGACAGGGATCATTGATGGACCTAATTCACAAAGGTAACCTGCATTCGTCCAGCCGCAATTTCAATCGCCACTTAGCCGTGTCGCGACATTAATCTGGAATATTCATGGCATTTTCGAGTGGAATGGCAAACGTCTCTTCCATCGCCTTGCCAGGGATACCCACAAGTATCTCTGGCTCTAGGTCTATCTAGAGCCAGAGGCTAGAACTCCTATCAGTCAGAGCAAGCTACCGTTTATACACATCTCTGGATTGAGTTCAAAAGCCTGCATTGATCCCCCCTAGCCCCCCTTGATTAAGGGGGAAACCCGGAGGCAGCGCAAGATTTTGGGTGCAGCCTGGGTTCGAAGTCCCCCTTAGTAAGGGGGCTTATAGCCCAAAGGGCATACAAGAAAAGGGCGAGATTCTCGGCCTTGCAGCTTGGAA
>JBCDDJ010000767.1:0-2210 GCA_039180385.1 Cyanobacteria bacterium P01_G01_bin.38
GAATAAACTGCGAGCCTTTGATCTCACGAATCCTGATCAACCTCAGCTAGTCAGCGAAGTTGACATTCCTAAACGGTCTCAAGCTATTCAAGTGAGTCCTGCGGGCGATCTAATCGCTGTGACAGGATTTGATCTGGCCAACGGGTTGACCTTTGTGCCTATCCGTAACAATCAATTGGGGACACCCCAGACCTTTCGGTTCCCGGAACTCACTCCGCGTCCTGACCTACCGCTCGATGGGGCAATATTTGTCCAGTGGCATCCCTCCGGACGTTACGTTGCAGTCAACTTCAACATCCGTTCTCAAGTTATTTTTTACGAAGTCCTGAGAGCTTCTGACGGCACTGTTTTGGAGTTAAGGCAATGGGGCAACATTGTTCGAGTCAATAAGTTTCCTATGTCAGGTCGATTTACACCGGATGGTCGTTACTACATCACCAGTGACCTCCAATGGGGGCCTGACGTGCCAGGTTTCTTCAACGTTAATCAAGGGTTGCTCACTACGGTTCGGGTCGCAGCAACCGATGCCCCTGCCGAGCAGGCTCAGCATTTTACAGTTGCAGTTGCTGAGGGGGGCTTGGCTTCAGAAACAATTGCCATTAGTCCAAATGGTCGGTTTTTAGTCGTCAGTAGTATGCGAAATACTGGAAAACTCAGAGCTGATCCAAGCTACGATCCAGAAGCTTCGCTAGGGCTTTACCGGATTAATCCTGAGACTGGAGTGCTCAGTAGAATTGGAGAGTGGAGGTATGAAGCGACGCTGCCACAAGGATTAGCATTTGATGCATCTGGAAACTTTCTGTTTGTCGGTGTGAATGCCTATAACGACGATAATCCCATGCAAGGCGGTGTTGAAATCTGGCAACTTCAGCAGGGTGAAGACGTCAGTCTGGAACGATTAAATACAGTGATGCGACTCCCAAGAGGAGTGCATACGCTCTCTCTAATTGACTGAAAGAATTGACTGAAAGACCTTGAATTGTCTTAGATTCCTATCAATTAATATCTTTGAGAAGCCGCCTCCAGTGCCGAGGTCATCGCCGTCGAGACAAAATTAGGCACCGCCGCCGTGGGGGTTATCTCCCCAATGGCCTGAGCTGCCTCCGCCCGCTCCTCAGGCCGTTCCCCCGATTGCAGCTCATCCATCAACAGCACCCGCGTCACCACGGGTTCGATATTGTTGAGGGCGTGGTTGCTGGCGGCTCTAACCTCGGCATCGCCGTTGCGGAGTTGTTTAATCAACTCTGGGATAGATGCGATCGCACCCTGACCAATCTCGCCCAGTACGTAGGCCGCACTAGTTTGCACCACCGGGTCGTCGTCCTTAAGCAAATCCGTGAGCCCCTTGATCGCGGGTAATCCGAGTTTGCTCAGTTCCTGGGCGATCCCATCCAGGGTGGGTCGGTCTTGTTGGGCCGCTTTGAGGATCTCTAGCTGGGCCTGCACAGCCTGCTCTACCGCCGGGGTGTCAGCAGCCGTGTCGGCGCGCTCTTTCTGGGTAAAAAACGTTCGCAGCGAGGTGACCAGCACGCTCACCGCGTCTTCGCCAACGACCTGGGCCAGGGTCTCTTGTAGCTTTTTCCCAGCCTTAGAGTCAGGTGCCAGCAGGGACTCGTTTGACAGCGAGGTAATCATCTCTGCGGCAGCTGGCTGACCGATCGCGGCTAACACCTTCGTTGCTCGCTCACTGGCGGCATCCTCATCGTTCATCACCACGGTGATCAAGTCTGACACCGTGGGCTGCCCCATTTTTTTAAGCACCTCCGCAACAGTCTCATGGAAGTCAGCCTCGTCGTTGCGCAACACCTTGATCAGCTCGGGCACCGCCGGTTGCCCCACCTGGGCGAACACATCCCCCAGGCTGTCTCGAAGGTTGTTGTCATCCCGTTGCAGAGCCGACACCAGGGCTGTAATAGCAGGCTGATCGAGCTGTTTGACCACAGCGGCGATGCCGGTTTTGAGAGAGTCGTCATCGGTGGGTAGAGCGCTAATGAGGGCTGCGATCGCAGGTTGCCCTAACTGCCCCAGCACCGCCGCCACCCCTTTTTGCAACCGCTGATCGTTATCAGTCAGCGCCGCCACCAGATCCGCCAGGGCCGGTTCCCCGATTTGAGTGAGCACCGCCACCGCTTTGTCATGCAGCTTGTCTTGTTTTAGCGCCGCCACCAGTTCAGGCACCGCCGGTTGCCCAATGCGCACCAGCGCCGTGC
>JBCDDJ010000768.1:0-2208 GCA_039180385.1 Cyanobacteria bacterium P01_G01_bin.38
ATTGCATACGGGCATGCGCACATCCATCAAGATCACATCCGGCTGGAGCTGAGCCGCCAGGGTAATCGACTCCTGCCCATGATTGGCCTCACCGACGATCTCAAAATCATCTTCTAAGGCCAGCAGAGAGGCTAGCCCTTCTCTAAACATGGGTTGATCGTCAACCAGTAAAATCTGAATCATGGAAAGCCCAACTCACTCTGGAATCGTCACTTGAATTAAGGTCCCTTTTCCCGGAGTACTGTGTACCGTCATCTGCCCTGCCAAAAGCTGCACCCGCTCTTGCATGCCCCGCAGACCAAACCCCGTACTCGGTTTTCCAGGCGAGAAGCCAATGCCATTATCTGAGAGCCCAACTGTGATGCCTTCTGGAGTCATTTGCGCCCATAGTTTGACGAGGGAGGCCTGACTGTGTTTTTGAATATTGGTCAATCCCTCCTTGATGATCAAAAAAAGCTGCTGACTCACCTGAAGCGGTAAACTGGGCAAGTTTATTTGAGTCTCAATGGTCAACGGCTGCTCTGGATAGGTTTGCTTGACTTGCTCAACCAGGCTACCCAATGCCACAGGGAGGTCAAAACTGCCGTGTCGCATCGTGGAGACGGCTCGCCGAACTTCTTGCAGTGACTCATTAGAGAGGTGCTTAGCCCGGTTTAGAGCCTGCAAAGCCCGCTCAGGCTCCTGAGTATGTAAAGCTTGGGCAACCTCTAGCTGCACATCGAGGGTGGTTAAGGTGTGTCCCAGCGAGTCATGGATGTTGCGGGCGATGCGGGTTCGTTCTAAATCTGCGGCGAGAGTCTCGACTTCTTGAGACAGGGCTGAGGCTTGCTGTCGGCTTTTGCGCTCAGCTAAGACCGCCCAGCATAGCAAAATAATCAACAGGCTCATCACGAAGTAAATCGTGGCGCTGTTAATCACCGCATCTAAAATCAAGAGAGGTCTGGGTGCTGCTAAAGAGGCTTCAAACTGTTCTCGAATTTCGTCGTTAGGGACTGAAAACTGGTGGAACAATCGCTGGGCCAGGCTCAGATGCCAGCCAACCCCGGCTGCTATCGTGGTGAAAATCACATTCCGACGGGGCAACAAAAAACAGCTTTTGACCAGAACCAGATATAAATAGGGATCTAGCCCCCAGTCAGTCAATAATCGGCTGATTAGCAGACAGCCAATTTCTAACAAAATATAGACTTGCCGTTGCCAGGTTGGCCAACGCGTCGGAGATACAATGCTGAGCAGCGCCAAAATGCCCAAAACACTAAAACCAATATAGTCCCCTGGGCCGAGTGTGTAGTCCAGGGGGCCATTTAGCAGTAGCAAAACCATGCGCAGGATAATTGCCACCACAAATACCCACTCCACATACCGCAGTGTTTTCACGATCGAAGGAGATACCTTGTTGATGGCTTGATTCATTGTGTTGCCTATCGCTAAAGCCGTTAGAGAATATACAAATCCTATCTTGGATGATCCTAAATCATTCGCCCTGCATCTCCCATGACAAAAGTCATCGATTTGAATGACCTCTCGCTATGGGGGCTCATGGCTGACGTTGTTAGAGTACAGACATCACAAAATGATTGAGATATTGAAGGACTATGAGTCATCGGACTATGAGTCATCAAGCTAGCCAACCCGCACGATGCTGCCAACTTGCTCTGCTCGGAGTTTTGGTAGGGTTGACCTGGAGCAGTCACCCTAGAATCGTCATCGCACAAATATCCTCCTCTGAACAAACGCCACGTTCCCTTGAAACACAAGAATTAGAGATGCCTCCCAATTTAACCACTGACTCACTGAATGCTGCTTTGAGCGAGGGTGAAATCGCAGCCATCGACGCCTATCTAGACGCCCACAACCAAACAGGGCGATTTTCTGGAAATGTGATGATTGCTCGAGACGGCAAACCCCTGCTGACCCGCAGCTATGGCATGGCCAACTGGGAGCACGATGTTGCCAACACACCCGAGACTAAGTTTCGGATCGGCTCTATTACAAAGCAATTCACAGCAGTGGCGATCTTACAGCTTCAAGAGCAGGGTCTGATAGACGTACAGGCTCCCGTATCAGCCTATTTGCCTGATTATCCGGGGGGCGATCGCATCACAGTCCACCACCTTTTGACCCACACCTCGGGCATTCCCGAATACCTTGACCCTGAGGCGTTTCCCGATATCGAAGAGTGGCTGCGATTACCGTCAACCCTGGATC
>JBCDDJ010000769.1:0-2204 GCA_039180385.1 Cyanobacteria bacterium P01_G01_bin.38
AGGCATTCTACGATGAGCGATCCTACCCACTCCTCTACATCACTCCGCTTGTCTATCCTACTCCTATTGACGAGTGGCTTGATCTTGACCCTGGCAGGTTTCTTATTTGATATACAGGCAATTAAATACAGTCAGTATAAATCTCCTATCTACCCTCCGAACGCTACTAGCAGCTGTGAATCAATTGCACCCACCCATACCGGACTATCGCGGGAACAACTCGCCCAGCTATTAACCATTCCTGAACGGGATTCTAAGGATCGCATTCAAAAAATTGTTGATGAACCTTTCTGTCGATATCCCATCTTAAATGTGCGCTCGGGGGTTGAAGCTGAGCGCGAGGCTTATCCCCTTGCGTTTGCACCCGCTACCACCCTGGTGATTCTCTATGAAGACGATGAATATGCTGGCTATCGCTTTAGCATCCAATAGAACTCTCCCTAGACCAGGTATACAAATTACCCTAGGAATCATTTGCTGGCTATCACTCAGTAGCTGCCAGAATCCAGCTGTTCTACCGCCACGGGTCGTCCACCTTGAGCAAGCCTGGGAGCTAGCGCCTGGGGATCAAATAGCGGGACATTTGGTCGTTGGCAGCCTCGGGGATGTCTCGATCCAGCTGAGTGGCCACAAACTCTACGCTCCTTTCATTGGCAAGATAGAACCTGCCACCCAGCCGCACTGTGTGATTTATTCAACCCCAGAAGTTCCGGCCTACCTATTTCGATTTTGTGGCCTCAATCGACCCACCCTGGGCAAGATTAACTCTGGACAACCGATTGGTTCAGGGGACTATCTGCAATTTGCAACGATGCGTCGCCAACCCGATGGTACCTGGACAATCGTTGAACCTTCCACCGGCATTTTGGAACGCGCTATTGATCCAACCGGGCACCACAATACCGTCAGTCAGCCCTAATCCTCCACAGAGCCAAGCTACCGCAGTGTTCATTCCGGTTTATCCCATGTTGTTGCACTTTAGACTTCGACTCCAATCTCTCCTCATATTCAGCTTATTAATCACAGCAGCCAGCCTTCGGCCTGCCCATGCAGAAACCTTAGGGTTAGACTTTAGCCTGCCTACCTCAGTTCACCGGGCATCCCTTGAGTCTGCAATCCCATCACCTCGCTATGAGCCATTAGCAATCCCTCCAGCGGCAAGCTCACCCCCTATCCAAACTCAGACCAAAACGGCCCAACTCCCCCCACCGCCTGGGAGCGTACCCACCCCACGCATCTGGTTACCTGTGATTAAAACCGCCCCAACCCGACAAACAACAGTTACCCAAGCCGTCGGCATCCCAAAGCCTGATCCAGATTGGATATTTGAAGGCGGGGCTGATTCGCTAGTCGCTCGAACCGTCGGCAGCGCTGAAGGCACCCGCACTGCTGATGGTAAGCTTACCCCTGCCTATTACGGCCACGTTGACCCTGGTAACGGCGTTTGGAATCTAGGCACCTTCTCTTACCAGCATAGCGCTGACTCCCCCGAAGACGCCGATACCCAACAGTTGGCAAGCCTCCAGCGTCAGAGTCAAATCCTCGTGCATAAAGCCACTCAACATGGAGTTGAGCTGTCTCTAGTTGAAATGCTCAATGGCATAGACCTGGCCAATCAAGCTCCCAAGGCCGCCCTGGAACAAGATGGCTACATCGAGCGTTTAGCTGAGACCCGGCAGATGGGCATAGAAGAGACCGAGGCGATCTTGTGGGCGCGCACCCATGCTTATCTCGACCCTGATACAAAGCGTTGGAATGCACCAGGACTGGGCAACAATATCCACAGCATTCGTCGTGACCAAGCCCGTCGCCTCAGCGCGATTAATCAAAGCCTGGCTGAGTATGAAAAGACCCAAATGACGGATCAACCCTCTCCAGCCCTCTTTGGTGAATTGCCCCCTGAGAATACATTAACCCTATCAGAACTTCCTACTAAGGATGATCCTGATGAGACTCTATTCACAGCCTCCAATCCGGATGCCGACAACATTAGTTTTGACCTCAATAAGGAACCCAAATCTCAGGAACTACCAAGGCTTTAAAAATAAATTGAAAACCTTGAGCAGAAGATCGGAACCGAGATGTAATAGGCCGGTATTCCAGCCCAACATCTACCCCGGTGACATGGTCCATCAGTGGAGGATCAGCAATAACCACGTCCGCTACAAAGGTCATCCGCACATGGTATCCAGATGCCCGCTGAC
>JBCDDJ010000770.1:0-2204 GCA_039180385.1 Cyanobacteria bacterium P01_G01_bin.38
AAGAAGCCTAAAATCATGCGAGAGGGGGGGGTCAGGTTGCGATCGCACGGCCCAATCGGAATCGTCGGGTTGACCACCACCACCGGCAGTCCCCGGTTGGCCGCCGCCAGGGCTTCCTGCTCCGCTAGAAATTTACCCTGGCAGTACGGCCCGACCATGTCCTCAAACGTCAGAGACACCGACTCGTCAATGATCCCGTGGGCTTGGGACTGGTTTGTTTTTAAGATAGATTCAGTAGAGGTATGCACCACCCTTTCCACCCCCGCGGCCTGGGCAGCTATCATCACATGGCGGGTCCCTGTTTGGTTAACCGTGAGAAAATCCTGCTTGCAAGGAGACCATAGCCCCGCGTTGGCCGCCAGATGAAAGACCCACTGCACGCCCGTCATCGACGCATAGACCCGCCCCTGATCGGTAATAGACCCCTGAATATACTCAACCCCTTGGATAGGCTGCATCGGGCGATTCAAATCTAAAATGCGAACAGTCTCCCCCCGCGCCAACAGCGCCTGCACGACATACTGCCCAATAAACCCCAAACCCCCGGTAACCAAACAGGTTTTTGCCATATTACCTCCCGCTGTTCTCAAAGCCCCTCAAATTTGATACCCCCGATTTTGCCATGGGACATGCCCACTCACCCCGACTTTTGCATCCCCTGATGGGGAGTAACCCCAAGACACTGCAAACACTGCTGTCTCGTAACGGCACAGGGCGCTACCCTGTACACCTGGCCATTATCCTGGCGGCGACCCTACTACGCTGGCCCTTTTCAGCCTACGAACGCTGGCAGGTGACCCGTGCCCCTGTGCCTTTCCAGACATCACCGATTTTTATTGTCGGCCACTGGCGTAGCGGCACGACTTTTCTATATAACGTCTTAAGCCACGACCCTCAGTTTGCCTACGTGTCTCCGATTGCGACGGGTTTACCTTGGGATTTTCTCACCCTGGGTAAGGTGCTACAACCCATTTTAGAACGCGCGCTGCCAGAGGGACGCTTTATTGATCGGGTGCCCGTCCACCCAGACTCTCCCCAAGAAGACGAGATTGCCCTGGCGAGTATGCAGCCCTGTTCTTTCTACCACGGGCTATATTTTCCAAAAAACTTTGTCCAAAACTTCAACACGGGTATTTTCTTTGAGCAGTGCAGCCCCCAATCAATCAAAGACTGGCAGCAAGCGATCACCCACTTTTACACCAAACTCCAGCGCCAGCAGCCAAATCAACAGCTACTGATCAAAAACCCGGTCTACACCGCTCGGATCGCTCAACTTCGCAGCCTGTGGCCCAACGCCAAGTTTATCCACATTTACCGCAATCCTTACATCGTGTTTCAATCAACCCTTAACTTTTACATCAAGCTGTTTCAAGAACTGGCGCTACAGCCCTTTGATCAGGTTCCGATTAGTGAGTTGGTGCTCAACAGCTATCCCAAAATGATGGAAACCCTGTTTAGAGAGGCCAAAACGCTCCCACCGCAAGATTTTATAGAGCTTCGGTTTGAGACCTTCGAAGCCACGCCGTTAGAACAGCTACAGAGCATCTATGACCAGCTAGGACTGGCGGGGTGGGAGACCGCAAAACCGGCGTTTCAAACCTATCTAGCTACCCAAAAGCGCTATCAAAAAAATCAGTATTCGTTCTCAGAAGACGTTGTCAAACAGGTGCAAGCCCGTTGGCAACCCTTTATCAAATATTGGGGTTACCAGCCACCTTAGGGGGTTCAGACTTAAATAAGTTCCCAATTTTGAATTCTAAGTCTTAGGCTGTGCGCCTAATTCAAAACTCAAAACTGAGAACTTAAAATGTGTTAACGCCTTTAGGTGATTCTCATCAAATGAATTATCTCGGCGTTGTTTGCCGGCATTCGTCTGGGGCGTGGAGCACACAAAACGTTCCAGGCCACTTAGCCTGGAACGTGAGTTTTGCTAAATAAATGCACAACCTATGTGGAAAGCCCTAATAATGGACATTAAGGGACTTTACTTGCTTTGGTCGTTGGTGTCTAAATGCTCCAGACGGGTCTGATGAATATTCTCAACGCTCTTGCTCTGATCGTTTGCATCCAGCTGATCTAAGCGACGCTGCTGGATGCTTTTACCGCCTGCAACCTCTTGCAGCTGTGCATCCGAAACTTGTTCCTCAGATTGGACGTTTTTGATTTGCTCTTCCATGATAATGACCTCGAAATAATTTAACTAG
>JBCDDJ010000771.1:0-2202 GCA_039180385.1 Cyanobacteria bacterium P01_G01_bin.38
CCAAAACCTGATCAACTGGAAGCAAGAATACGAGCAGCTGCACGCCTTTATTGATCAATCTCCCTTCAAAATTGGGTTAGATATCCCGGTTGCCCAGCTAGCCGCGGGTCAAAAACAAAAGCTCGAAATCCTCAAGCAGCTGTATCTCAATAGCCGCATCTTGATTTTGGATGAACCCACCTCGGTGCTCACCCCCGGTGAAGCCGACGAAGTCCTGGGTTTGCTCCGGTCAGAGGTGGTCAAGGGCAACCTCAGCGTGTTGCTGATTACCCATAAGTTCCGAGAAGTGCAGGCTTTTGCTGACGAGGTTACCATCCTGCGCAAGGGCCAACTCGCAGGCCAGGGGGCTGTTGAAGATCTCTCTATAGAAGCGATGGCCCAGATGATGCTGGGGGAGGTCCGCAATACCCAATCGGTCGCCAAGACGGATGCTGAAGACCCAATTCCGGTTCTCTCTTTTACCGATATCCATGCCAATCGAGAGAATGGACTGCCCGCTGTCAAAGGCGTCAGTCTCAACGTCCACACTGGGGAAATCGTCGGCATTGCTGGGGTGTCAGGCAACGGTCAGAAAGAACTGGTTGAGGTGCTATCCGGTCAGCGCTCAACCACGGCGGGCACCCTCCAAGTGAATGGAGAAAGCTATGCCGCCACTCGCGAAGAGATGTTTCGCCATCAGGTTTATGCCCTCCCCGAAGAACCGCTCCGCAATGCCTGTGTGCCGACCATGAGCGTGGCGGAGAATATGGCCTTGCGAACCTTTGATCGACCGCCCCAGGCAAAATGGCAATGGCTGCTGATCTTGAAAGCAATTCGGCAAATGGCCCAGGGGCTGGTGCAGACCTTTTCGGTCAAGACGCCTTCGGTTGAGACCCCAGTGAGCCACCTGTCGGGGGGTAACGTGCAGCGCACCGTATTAGCCCGAGAACTCTCGTCAGAGTCGGTGAAACTGTTGATCGCAGCCAACCCTTGCTTTGGGCTCGATTTCTCAGCCGTTGATTTTATCCACAATGCCATCGTGGATGCCCGCAATCGCGGCGTGGCCGTGCTGCTGGTCAGCGAAGACCTGGATGAGCTGCTGGCCCTGGCCGATCGCCTCCTTGTGATGAGCGACGGAGAGTTTGTCTACGAGAGCGAAATCGCCCATGCCGACCTCAGTCTCATCGGCCAGCGGATGGCCGGACATTAAGCCCCTGATTTTTCCGGATTTATTGGCCCTTGCCGACAATCCAGATCGCTTAACCTGGCAACCTTTTCGCCCTGGGGTGGAGATCCATCGCCTCTACGGAGATGGCCAGCAGGGGCCAGCAGCGGCTCTATTAAGGTATGAACCGGGGGCCAGCGTGCCCGAGCATGACCATACGGGGTACGAACATATCATTGTGCTATCGGGCTCCCAGCGTGACCCTCAGGGGACACATTCTGCTGGGACGGTGGTGATTAATCAGCCAGGTAGCCGTCATGATGTCGTGAGTGATGAGGGCTGCATCGTGCTGATTATCTGGGAGAAGCCGGTTGTTATCAAGGAGAGTTCTGGTTCGCCGACTTAAAGGTAGACTGGGCGAGTGCGCTGCGCTGCTCACCATCTCACCCCCTCACCCGTTTCCAATATCTCCAAAATGCTCACAACAATTTCTGCTCAACCTTACGATTACCCACTACCTGCTAATCTTTGCCACTTGGCGCTGGTGATCATCGACATGCAGCGAGATTTTCTTGAACCCGGCGGCTTTGGCGAAGCGCTGGGGAATGATGTGTCTCGATTGCAGGCTATCGTGCCTGCGATCAAGCAGCTCCAGGAGGCCTTTAGAGCTCAAGGGCTGTTGGTTATTCAAACAAAAGAGGGCCATCGACCCGATCTCTCAGACTGTCCCCAATCAAAACTAGACCGGGGGAGCGGCACCCTCAAGATCGGAGATGAGGGGCCGATGGGGCGTATTTTGGTGCTGGGGGAAGCGGGGAATGAGATTATCCCTGAGCTGCACCCTAAGCCAGGGGAACCGGTGATTGCCAAACCGGGGAAGGGGGCGTTTTATAATACGGGGTTTGAGGAGGTGTTGCGATCGCACCCCATCACCCATCTGATCTTCACCGGCGTCACCACCGAAGTCTGCGTCCAGACCACGATGCGCGAAGCCAACGACCGCGGCTACGAATGCCTGCTGGTCGAAGACGCCACCGAAAGCTACTTCCCCGAATTTA
>JBCDDJ010000772.1:0-2197 GCA_039180385.1 Cyanobacteria bacterium P01_G01_bin.38
CGATTTGTGAAGATGAACGTCAGTATGTGGGTCACCAGGGCCAGCAGTGGACGACCCTCTCTGAGCTGAGGCAAACTCACCACACTCGTATTGAAAAACTAGAAGAGAATTTATACGGCATTGGCGTCGAGCCAAAATTCGTCATCGGACAGCGAGCGCTACTGATCCAGTCAAGTCAAGGGAATGTTCTGTGGGACTGCATTAGCCTCATAGACGACAGGACCCTTGAAACGGTTCATGGGTTAGGTGGGGTGGCTGCGATCGCAGTTTCCCATCCCCACTATTATGCGTCGGTAGTTGAGTGGGCCCACGCGTTTGGGGTAACCGCCTATCTGCATGAAGCCGATCGCCAGTGGGTCATGCGCCCCGAGCCCAGCATTCAGTTTTGGCAAGGAGATACCTTTGAGCTTCAAACCGGGATTACGCTGATCAAAGCAGGCGGGCATTTTGATGGGGGCACTGTCTGCCACTGGGCCTCTGGCACCGCTGGGAAAGGCACCCTCTTAACCGGCGATGTGATCCAGGTGGTAGCTGATAAGCGGTGGGTGAGCTTTATGTATAGCTACCCTAATCTAATTCCGCTGCCCGCATCCAAAGTCAACACCATTGCAGCGGCGGTCGAGCCCTATGGGTTTGACCGGGTATACGGTGCCTGGTGGGATGCTGTGGTGCGCTCAGAGGCAAAAGCACGGGTGCGATGCTCAGCCGAGCGCTATGTCAACGCCCTGCAGGAAAAGGCCCCATAGGTCTGTGGAGGCTGTTCTCGCTTTCTTCTCGCTTGCTCTCGCCCTATTTCCCCAGACTTTCCCAGTTCAGACGTATCTTGTCTATATGGCACAAGCGCCAGCGTTGAAATTGGCAAGTCGGAGAGAAAAGTCATGCAGTACCCCTCGTCGCTGAATCCCTTAGGAATCAACTACAGTGGAGCAGAGCACAGGCAAGAAGCAGATTTTGAGCTCGCCGAAGCTGACCTGGAAGAGATTGTGGCCGGTAACCCCATCGTTTCTTTCAATAAGTATTTTGCCTGCAAGCTGAATGACGGCATGATGCCTCAATCCTCTCTCCAATTATCTGTTTAAAGAAATTTTGGCTCTCACGTTGTCTCTCCAAACAGGGCAAAGGCGGCCCAGTTTGAGGGCTGAGGGTAGCGATCGCGGGTGGTCAGCATAGCCTGCTGTAGGGCAATGGCCCGGTTGGGCTGCTGCTGGAGCTGGCGATAGAATTCTGTCATTAGCAGGGTGGTGGCCTCATCGGGCACTTCCCACAGTGAGACGATGACGCTCTCAACACCAGCGGTGAGAAACGAGCGCGATAGCCCCACCACGCCATCGCCGGTAATTTTGCCGCGGCCTGTGTTGCAGGCACTGAGCACCACCATACGAGCGACCAGGGGCAGGTTCAAGATTTCGGCAGCGGTGAGAAAGCCTGAATCGTTATCAGTCGGCGTAAGGGCCAGGGCACCGGGGATACCCGTGCCAAAGTCGTCTAGCAGACCGTGGGTGGCAAAGTGGGCAATTTCGGCATGGCTTATTTGGGAGACGACGGCAGTTTTGGTGGCGGTTTCTCGGATCAGGGGCTCGGCATTGAGCAACGGTGCAAGGGTGAGTGCCTCTTGTTCTGCCCCCGATAGCGGCGGCAGAGGCAAGCCCGTGTCAGGATCGGCTGGCATCAGAGGGTTGCCGACCACCAGCGCTGGCACCTCACCAATGGGCAGGGAGGGCTGGGGCGATTCGGTGGATTTTAGGAGCCCAATGGCGGGGGCAAATAGTAAAGGATGCTGCGCTATCAGATCGGTGCCGGTTTCATCTTGTAAGGCTGGGAAGGGTACCAGAAATAGCTCTGCCTGGGGAATGATGATCAGCGGGGCCTCGGCAGGCAGCAGATCAGCAATGGGGTGGATCAGCCACTGGTACAGCTGTCGCTGCCCGGTATCCTGGGAGGGTCGGTTGGGCAACCTGGCCGCAAAGCTGCTATTCCCAAAGCGGGCTCCGCGCCCTCGGACGCCCAATGCCAGGCGGTTGTCTCTGACATTATCGGGTAGCGATCGCACTTCCAAAGACTGACGGCGAAAGTGAATCGTGCCGGTGGGTTCCACGACCCAAATGTAGAGTTCGGTGGGCATCAAGGAATATTCCACAAGGGTGGCCTTTTGGGCGCGGGCGATAGCCTGGATTTGGGCAACGGAGGGTGACTGGAG
>JBCDDJ010000773.1:0-2197 GCA_039180385.1 Cyanobacteria bacterium P01_G01_bin.38
GAAGATACTCTTTCCACCGAGGGGTTACGCTTTTTTGAGCCACTGCCGACCCAGACTTTTTTTAGAGGTCCGATCCAGGTGCGCTATCGCGACGATCAAGGGCTACCTCGTATTCGCAATCTGCATCTGGTGCAAAAGCGCGGGCAGCAGGGGGCGCTATTAGCAGAGATGATATTGCAACCTCAAGAGCAGCGAACGGTTACTATTAGGTTGTTATATCCACCCGACTCAACCCCACCTCAGGTGATTACGATCATGACCCGGTAAGGCGGAGGTAAGAGAATAATTTGACGATATTGAGACGATATTGATCAGTTCAGAAGCATGTGGGCTTCCTGACTTGATTCTGAGGGGCTGTAATTTGTAATTAGGCAAGCCAGCTTTTAAGTCAGTGCTGTTTTCAAGTTCAGTGCGGCTTTGTCTCGTCCAAACCCAGATAGCGCAATCTTAGGGAAGCCCTTTCATGCAAACCACCCCTCCGCCAGCCCAGACCGCTAGTGATGCCAGTATGCCTGTTGTCGGACGACGATTTCGGATTAACTCTTTTGGGTTGCGGCTATTTCTAGTGATTATGGGGGGGGCTTTGACAGGCATTGGCGGCATGGCCTTTTTGTTTGGTGAAAAGGTCAAATATCAGGCGGAAGATCAGATTAAAAGTACGCTTAACAGTAAAGTCAGTACGATTCATGAGGTCACCGACCAGGCTGAAAATTTGGCCTATGGCCTAAATGTCAGTGTGTCAACCTTATATATTCGCAGGGCTGAAACGCCGGGGACGTATCGAGAGCTGACGCGTCAGCTGTTTCAAGGACGACCTGAGTTTGTGACGGGCCTGGGGTTTGGGCAAAAGCAATACGGTATCTTGTCAGAGCGAGAGTGGTTCTTTCCCTACTATCAGGCGTCTGCTGAAACGGCGGCGTCTTTGCCCCAGTCGTCGGCTCCTGAAACCGGGCAACTCACCCAAACGCAGCCCCCAGAACCAAGACCTGAAGGCCGTTATACCGACCAAGCTGAGCCGGCATACTTCTATCCGGAGACCGATCGCTATCGTGACTACTTTTTGCCCCAGGCGAATCTTTGGACAACCCCTTATCAGCGCGATCGCAAACTGCTGCTGAGCTACTATTCTCAAATCTTTGACAATCAGGGGGTCTGGCTGGGCACGGCGGTTGTCGATATCGATGGTACTTACCTAAGTACAGTATTAGACGAGCCGGTTTTGCGACAGGGAGGGCAGCTGATGCTCTTAACTAAGACTGGCGATGTGATTGCCAATCCGGCGGATCCGGATGCGCTGGGCACCCAAACCTATGAAGATATTCCAGAGCTAAGTGCGCTGTGGGCTCAAATGGGGGCCTCAGACCCGGCTGGGTTTATCGAGGGCGAAACGGGCTACTGGGCTTATACCCAAATCCCAGAACGGGAGTGGCTGATGGTAGCCTATGTGCCCTACCGAGTGGTGTTTGGCCAGGTGATGTTGATTACCCTAGGGGCAAGTACAGCAGTGGGGTTGCTGTTGGCTGGGGTCGTAGCCCTGGCGATTCGCTATCTCAATCGACGGTTGCGCCCTGTTTTAGAAGAATGCCATCGACTCTCAGAAGTGGATGATGAGATGCTCAAGCAGCTCAACAATAAGGACGAGTTGGAGCAGCTCTCGATCTCGTTCTTTAACCTATTAGAGCAGCTGCAACTGAGCCAAACCCGCTTTCGTCAGGAGGTTGTCCATTCCAAAGAAGTTGAGGACCAGCTCAAGCAGGCCGGAGCCAAGGTGGCCACCAATCAGATGCGCCAGCAGGAAGAGGCGCAAAAATTGGCAGACGTTGAGACCCAGCTCAAGGCGATGACGGCCCAGGCAGAGACCAGCCAGATGCGCCAGCAGGAAACGGTACAAAAATTGGCAGACGTTGAAGCCCAGCTCAAGGCGATGACGGCCCAGGCAGAGACCAGCCAGATGCGCCAGCAGGAAGTGGTGCAAAGGTTGACAGAGAAGCTAGGGGCAGACCCTCAAAAGCCACCCCAGGAAGTGGCGCATTTGAGTGAAGTGGTTTCGGTTTTAGCCACAGAAGATTTAGCGGTGGCTGAGAGCGCCGATCGTGATGAACCCGATCCGGTCGTGGCTGCTCTAAATCTGTTGAGCCATCGCCTGGGCAGCACGTTTGCCCAGGTTTTGTCTGTGCTGAATCAGGTTGCTCAGCTA
>JBCDDJ010000774.1:0-2145 GCA_039180385.1 Cyanobacteria bacterium P01_G01_bin.38
AGCTTAACCTCCGCCTCATTGTCGAAGACTGCCAAAAGCGCCGTCGCGATCGACTCACCGAATCTAGTCAGGCAGCGCCGGTCAGCACGATGGCCTCTTCTGTAGCCACGTCGGTGTCTGCCCCCCCCCAAGCGAGATCGCAACCCACCCCTTTATCCACCAATGGCATCAGCAACGTTTCCGCCTTTAAATCTCCTTCAGCCCCCACAGCCAGCCCCACCCCTACAGCCAGGAGTTTTCCTCAACAAACGCCTGGTTACAGCCAGACATCCGCGTTTCGCCCCCCTGCGGAGACCCAGCCGCCAATCGGGCAAGCGGCTGATGGCGAAGCCCCCGCCAAAGGTCAGTTCACCATTGCCTGCATTGACGACAGCCCCACCGTTCTCAATGCAATCAGATCCTTTCTCAATGATCAAAGCCTGACAATCGTTACCATCAATGACCCTGTAAAGGCCCTGATGCAAATTATGCGCAGTAAGCCCGACCTGATCCTGTTGGACATTACCATGCCCAACCTCGACGGCTATGAGTTGTGCTCCCTGCTGCGACGGCACCCTTACTTCAAGAACACCCCGATTGTGATGGTCACCGGCAATACCGGTCTGATTGACCGAGCCAAGGCTAAACTGGTGAGAGCTTCGGGCTATCTGACTAAGCCGTTTAGCCAATCTGACCTATTAAAAATGGTCTTTATGCATTTGCCTATTGATCGCTAATCGTGCCGCATCAGACGCCTGCCCAGTCTAAAATTCCAATCAGGATGTGACAGTCAATGACAATTATTCAAACAGCTACCGTTCTCATCGTAGAAGATACGCCCTCTGAGCGGGAACTTATTAGTCACTATTTACGAGAAGAAGGCTACAGCGTCGTCCTTGCCGTGACCGCAAATGAAGCCCTGGAGAAGGTCGTTGCGCAACCCCCTGACATTATTATCACCGACGTTGTGATGCCAGGCATGAGCGGCTTTGAGCTCTGCCGCAGTCTAAAACGATCCCCCGGCACCGAAAATGTGCCTGTGATCATCTGCTCATCTAAAAACCTGGAGATTGACCGTCTCTGGGGGATGAAGCAGGGTGCTGATGCCTACTTGACCAAACCCTTCACCCGCGAAGAGCTCTTAAAGGTGATCAAATCGGTTTTGCTATAGCAGTCTGCCACGACCCGCGCATTTTTGAGGTAACCCATGCAGGTTCCAAATTACGCCCTATCAACCCAGCAAAAACAGTTAGTGGGCGAAGCCTTCCTAAAATTTCAGCTTGCCCCTAAGGTGCCTGCCATGTTTCCCGCCCGCACCGTGCAGGAAGCCACGGTCGTACCCACCCCCCGCATTACCGCCATGCCCAACATGCCTGCTTGTATGTTGGGCTTAATTAATCGTCGCAGCCAGGTGCTGTGGGTTGCAAACCTGGTCAGACTGCTGGGGCTCCCGCTTCCTGAGCGTAGCAGTCAACAATACAGTCTGATTACGATTCAAGCCGGCAGTATGCCCCTGGCCCTCAAAGTTGAGACCATCGACGGCATTATTCATATCCCCCCCGAGACAATCCAACCGCCGCCGAGCCACGCTAACCCGATTGTTTTGCCCTATTTAAAGGGCTCGGCCATCTACCAGGATGAAAGTATTTTGATTTTAGACGCAGAAGCCATTCTGCAGTCGTCTGCGCTCCAGCATGCATAGTTTAATTGGTGCCCTATAGTTTTTGCCTACAGTTTTTTGCCTGCGTCGCTCCGTACTTGCTAAGGAAAGTTTGCCATGACCACGGATATTAAACCCACTAACAGCTCAGACCCCACAGACAATTCCCAAAACGGCACTGACGTGAGCCCAGCCAGCAACGGAGCCAGTGAAAAAAAACAGCCCCCGGCTCACAAAGACTCATCTATGATGTACCGCGGCGTTACTTACACCCAAAAAGCCAAGCGGTTTGCCCCCAAAAACTTGGTCCTGACCGAAGAAGACCGACCCTCCCCGCTACTGCAGTGGTTTTATGACTTACCGGTGCGTAACAAACAGCTGATTAGCCTGGTCGGCTCTAAGGTCTTTTCTGTGATCGGGCTGGTCGGCATCAGTTCTTTGTTGATTATCGTCGGGGGCCGACGTCAGCTGGTCCAGCAGTCAAAGTCTGAGCTGGCCGTTGCCAA
>JBCDDJ010000775.1:0-2099 GCA_039180385.1 Cyanobacteria bacterium P01_G01_bin.38
CCTGTTACAACAAACTCTGGAGTCGGCCCGCGATGTTTTTCAAAGCGCCCAAAAAGTGATGGCGGATGTGGATGAACTGACCGGTGACCCGGCTTTTCGCACCAATATTCGCGACTTGATTGACGGGCTCAGTGGTCTGGTGTCGACCACCCAACAATTAGAAACCCAGGCTGAGCTGGCCAGAATGTTAGACAGTGTCCACACCCAGGCGTCAGCCCTGCCGACCCGCGTCACCCTGCCACTGACCAGCCAACCAGCTGAAGCCACAGTAGGTGACACCCCGGTGCTGGTGTTTGACGGACAGCGCTACACGGTCCGCATGGCGGATGGTAGTTCGCTCGAAGGGACAACAGACGAGGCGGCAGGGGCTATCGTTCTGCCGGAGTAGGCGGTGCCTGAAGGGTGGGCAAGGATGCCACAGCCCTCTGATACCACGTCGAGAACTGAATTTCATCAATACCCATCGGATTATTCCAGGTGGCAGCGACACAATAGCGATGGCCGTCAGCCCTCGCAAAATTTGCTCAATCTGCCCCAGGGGGATCTGGGTCAAAAAACTATCTGCAAACCAGCTGGCTTCGACCGTAGTGGTGGTCAACAGGCACTCTAACACCTGTGCGGACTGAGATAAGTCAGGTGACGGAGATTGAGCCATGATTGGAGCTGCGAACTGACCAGTCAGCGCTTGCGCTATTGCACACTGGGTGCGGTCATCAAAGTATGCTGGTCCAACTAGACAGAGCAGAGACAGTAGACAGGCCGAACTTATCCGAGCGATATAAATGAGTACGGTTATGGGTCCCATAGCTTCTCTCAAATAGGCTGTTGCTATGATGTCATCAAATAATTCAGACACCACAAGTATCAACCGCTAGAATAAATAGGCTGTTTGTCAGTCTGCCGATCATGAGTCAGCCCGTCGCTTCAGTTAATACCAAACTAATTGACTCACTTGCACAAATTATCCTTTCTTTAAGCAGAGAGGAGCGTAATTTGCTGACACACAAGATTAGGCAACCAAAACAGTTACCAGACGATCAGCAAGCATCGGTTGAAGATAAAGGGCCTGACTATCTTGACTTGCTCACAGTCATTGAGCAATATAAAGAACAACCTATTCAATTGCCCTATTATAAGACGGTTGATCATTGGGACAGCGCCCTCGTCGCCCTTGAAAAATCTCAGACTCGATACGCCGACAAGTCTTTTAGCGATAGCGCCTACTTGATCCGAGAGGATCGAGAGCGATGACACGATATGTCGTTGATGCTAGCGTGGGCATAAAATGGTTCGTGCCAGAAATTTGTTCTGAAGCAGCAAGACACCTGATAAATAAACGTTGTGAGCTATTAGTCCCAGATTTATTTTTTCCCGAAATCGGCAATATTCTATGGAAGCGCGCACGTCGCGGGGAAGATACGGCTGAAAATGCTAGGCAAACCTATGCAGACTTGAGGCTTGTCCCTATGCAGGTGTACGAGTCAGCTCCGCTGGCATCACTAGCTTTGGAAATTGCACTGCACAGCGGGCGCACGGTTTACGATAGCCTTTACTTGTCACTGGCAATTCTAAAGCAATGCTCGATGGTTACTGCTGATTTGAAGCTTTTTAATGCGCTGAAAAATAGTGCATTGGCGAGTAATTTGACTTGGATAGAGGCTGTGATTTAAGTTTTTATGCCCTGCAAAGCGAATTTTTAGCACGAAAGGGTATCAATTTTTGTTCACGTCACTCGGATAAATAAGCCACATTGCCAATCCAAAAAATGGCACGAACCGGAGCCAGCGCAATGAGTGACCCTGTGGGACAATTGCCCCCATTAGTACTGCCTGAAAAATTCCGAACAGAAATAGGTCCACGCAAAATGCTAGCGTTACTCGATTGGTCATTACTTGCTGGCCGAGACAAGCAAATCGGTCTGAAAGGGTGCCAAACTCGGGGAGAGCTGCATAAAACCAGTAGAGTGCGATCGCACCCACCGTCAGCCCCATCCCACCAAACACCGTTGCCAAAATCCCTTTCTCTCCCTGAGACTCTGATACTTGCCCTAAGCGAATCGCCATATAGGGCATCAAAAACACATTAGTGAGAAACATGGC
>JBCDDJ010000776.1:0-2095 GCA_039180385.1 Cyanobacteria bacterium P01_G01_bin.38
CAATGCCGACAGAGAGGGTGCCCGTTCAATTGTCCCCCCGCAAAGGTTCGATACCGACTTCGATACCGACCATTTTGGCAAGCTTGGCTGTTTTGGGGATGGGGCTATTGACTTGGCGAGCTTGCGCCCCAGTTGCCCCCACGACCGCGACACTAGAGGCGTCGCCCTCAACAGCAGAGACTTCAGTATCAGAACCAGCAACAGCACCCATCGTTCCCCCCTCGGAAGAAAACACCCCACCAGAAACAGCAGCAGCGACTCCATTACCCGAGACAACGCCCGAGACAACGCCCGAGACAACGCCCGAGACAACGACTGACCCCGTATCGTCATCTCCTGCGGTAACAGCGCCTGTCTCCCAACCCGAAGAGGCCAGTCTCGAAGAGCCTGAGGCTGTGGGCACATTGACGCCGGAGTCGGCCCAAACCATCGTGGCAGCCTTTTATAATCATGTTTCAAATCAGTCCTGGGAGGCGGCTCGTGGCCTGGCCGATGGTCCACTGGCACAACAGTTTAGCCCTGACTTCTTTCAGCAGTTTCAGCAGGTCACGGTGGAGAATGTGCGGGTCACCGCCCAAACGGCTGAAACCATTGAGCTATTGGGCCAAAACACTTATGTATATGATGACGGCTCAACCCAACAGGAGGAGCGCACTTACACGGTGCAAATAATCAATGGCGAACCGCGTATGGTGGCCTCGGATTTTGTGCGGGTGGTTAAATCTCGCTCTTAAAGCGGGTCCGGATCGATTCCCATTTCTCGCAGGCGCGCCGCAAGCTTGTCGGCTCGCTGTTTTTCTTGCTCAGCCCGCTGCTTTTCTTGCTCAGCCCGCTGCTTCCTCTGGATATTCGCTGGGGAGGTCGTACATGGGTTTCCCCTATGGGCCTGCGGCAGGCACCGCTTCTTTATGTTGACAGTCATCGCATAGCCCAAAGAACTCGAGGGTGTGGTAAAAAATTTTGAACTGATGGGATTGGTTAAGGTGCTTTTCTAGATCGTGGACGGGGCATTCATCAATTGCGACCGAATTACCGCAGCGCAGGCAGGTCAAGTGGTGCCGATCTTCATGGCTGAGGCTGTAAAGGGCTTCACCGTTGGGGAGAGTGCGGACTTGCACAACGCCTTCCAGCTTCAAGGCTTCGAGGCCCCTATAAACCGTGGCCAGGCCAATTTTGGTGCCCGTTTGGCGCAGCTCCAGGTGCAAGTCTTGAGCTGAAATCGAACGATTCAGCTTTTGTAAAATCTTAAGTACACTTTCCTGACTGCGGGTGCGACGTATTTTCATGTCAGCAAACCTCCTTGTTTCCAGCTTAAACGAAAGCCATCAGGGGTATCTACTGTTGATGCCCTTACGATATGCTTAAAAGGCACCTAATTTTGGTAGATTCACTGTGGCGCAGACCTATCAGGCTGAAATCTATGTCACGCTCAGACCTTCTGTATTAGACCCGGCGGGGACGGCGGTGCGCTCTGGTCTGGAGCATATGGGCTACGACAATGTGGAACGGGTTCGGATTGGTAAGTACATAGAGGTGTCGCTCACGGCTGAGAATGAAGCGACGGCTCAACAGCAGTTAGATCGGATGTGCGATCAGCTGTTGGCAAATCCGGTGATTGAGAACTACCGTATCGAAATCAAGCAGCTATCGTCTGTCGGGTGAGAAAGCTATGAAATTTGGGGTTATCACATTTCCGGGGTCTAACTGCGATCGCGACGTCACCTACATCACCCGCGATATTCTCCAGCAGCCCACCCGGCGCATCTGGCATGAGGATAGCGATCTCTCCGATATTGACGTGGTGGTCATCCCTGGGGGGTTTAGTTACGGCGACTATTTGCGCTGTGGGGCGATTGCGCAATTTTCACCCGCTATGCGCTCTACCATAGAGCACGCCAAGCAGGGCAAGCTGGTAATGGGGATTTGCAATGGGTTTCAGGTGTTGACTGAGATTGGCCTGCTGCCCGGGGCGCTGGTGCGCAATCGGGATTTGCATTTCATTTGCGATCGCATTCCCCTGAAAGTTGAGCGAACCGATTTAACCTGGACCCAGGCCTATCAGCCGGGGCAGCTCATCACGCTGCCGATTGCCCAC
>JBCDDJ010000777.1:0-2070 GCA_039180385.1 Cyanobacteria bacterium P01_G01_bin.38
AAAGCGAGCCTTTCTAGATACTATCGAGCTGCCTCTTTTTTAGAGAACTTTTACGAATATTGTGAAAGTACTTAATGGTTTGTCCAATCACAGGAATAAAAATAGCCTATAGTCTGCATCAACTCATTGAGGTCAAGGTTGGCGATCGTCAGTTTGATTATTGAGGCCTGAACCGCTAAACCCCTTGTAGACTCACAAAAATAAAGTCTTCGAGCTCAGCGGTGGTTTCGAAGATAAAATCGTCAGGATCACAGCGATGATAAAGGGCATCGGCAATGAAGAGAAGTGCAAAAGGTCATAGTTAAGCTGCCATCGTCAAGCGGTCACAGTTAATTGAGGAAACCCAATTCAGAAAATAAGTGATTGGGAAGGCATCATTTCTTTTTTTACAATCAAATAATGGGCAAAACGTGGGGATGTTGCAAACGTTACCAATCTTAATTGCTTGCCCAATTTGGGCATCGATCCCCATACTCATAAGTTCCCCAAATTTCTTACCTAGACTAAAAGCATCCGGCAGGATCTATATCTCGACGAGACAAAAATTCTGCCGAATATTGCTGCTCACCGTTTACGTTCTATGCCAAACGATACCCCTACACCGCGTTCAAATACCCCCCAAGACCCCCAGTCAAACTTTGGGCAAGTGATCAGCAGCCTGATTTGGATCATGATGTGGTTCTTTTTGATCTCGCTGGTGTTTGGCCGCGTGTCTCGCAAAGAAGAAGTACCCTACAGCGACTTTATTGAGCAGGTCGAAAGCGGTCAGGTCGCCACGGCTAAAGTCGGTTCCAGACAAATTGAGTACACCCTAAAACCCCTGCCTGACCTCACGGCTGTAGAGGATGCCCCAGAAGATGCCCCAGAATCGGAGACCCAGATTACCATACCGCTACCAGAGGATGCAGACTTACCTGGCATCCTGCGCGCCCACGAGGTTGAGATTACCGCCCTACCGGCTGAGAACAGTGGCTGGCTGGGCGGACTGCTGGGACTCGTCTTCCCGCTGCTTATGCTATGGCTGCTGTTTAGCTTTATGGCCAATCGTATGCAAGGGGGACCTGCGGCCTTCGGGGTGGGTAAAAGCAAAGCTCGAATTTACTCAGAGGGGGGTAATCAGGTCACCTTTGATGACGTGGCCGGGGTTGATGAAGCCAAAGCCGAACTGCAAGAGATTGTGGACTTTTTGCAAAATGCGCAGAAGTATACGCGGCTGGGAGCCAAAATTCCAAAGGGGGTGTTGCTAGTCGGCCCGCCGGGTACGGGTAAAACTCTGCTGGCGCGGGCTATTGCCGGAGAAGCCGGGGTACCATTTTTTAGTATCTCTGCGTCAGAATTTATTGAAATGTTTGTGGGGGTCGGGGCCTCACGGGTGCGCGATCTCTTTGACCAGGCTAAGCGGCAATCTCCCAGCATTGTTTTTATTGATGAGCTGGATGCCTTGGGCAAGTCTCGCTCGGCCAATAGCCCTATCTCTGGTAACGATGAGCGAGAGCAAACCCTGAATCAGTTGCTGGCCGAGATGGATGGGTTTGAGCCCAATGCGGGGGTAATCTTACTAGCAGCTACCAATCGGCCTGAGGTGCTCGATCCGGCGCTGCTGAGGGCCGGTCGATTTGACCGGCGGATCGTGGTGGATCGCCCCGACAAGAGCGGTCGAGAAGCGATTTTGGAGGTGCATGCTAAAACCGTCCATTTGGCGGACGATGTGGCCTTGGATAAACTCGCCGCTCGCACCCCTGGCTTTGCCGGGGCTGATCTGGCTAATTTGGTCAATGAAGCGGCGCTGCTGGCAGCTCGTAAAGATCGAGGAGCCGTGATGATGGTCGATTTTAATGAAGCCATTGAGCGCATTCTCACAGGGCTGGAGAAAAAATCCCGCGTGCTCAACGACCTCGAAAAACGGACGGTGGCGTATCACGAAGCAGGCCATGCCATCATTGGCGCACTGATGCCGGGGGCGGGTACGGTTGAAAAGATTTCGATTGTGCCTCGGGGAGTGGCTGCCTTGGGCTACACCCTACAGCTACCAGAAGACGATCGGTTCTTGATGATCGAAGACGAAATTCG
>JBCDDJ010000778.1:0-2059 GCA_039180385.1 Cyanobacteria bacterium P01_G01_bin.38
ATTCCCATTGCGATTTTGATTGCGCTGATGGTGTTTAATGTGCTTTTGTTTAAGGACAACGCCACGTTTGGTCCCAATCAAATTGCCCTAAGCCTCTCAGCTCTGATTGCCGGATTACTAGGGGTGTTTGTGTTAAAAATCCCCTATCGTTTTCTAGAGGGGCAGATCATCACATCCATCGGCATGGCACTGCAGGCTGTTTTAATCCTATTTGTGGTGGGCTCACTGATTTCAATTTGGATTGCCAGTGGGATTGTGCCGCTGATGATTTACTACGGCTTAGAAATTATCAACCCGAAAGTCTTTCTATTTGTCTCCTGTGTCGTCAGCTGTATTGTAGCGCTGTGTACAGGCAGTAGCTGGTCGACGAGCGGCACCATTGGGATTGCCCTGATTGCCATCGGCCAGACTTTTAATGTTCCGGTTGGGATGGTGGCGGGGGCGGTGATTTCGGGGGCTTATTTTGGTGATAAGATGTCGCCCCTATCGGATACTACCAATCTGGCTCCTGCCATGGCGGGGACAGATCTGTTTACCCACATTCGTCACATGGTCTACTCGTCAGGTCCTGCCATTGGGCTATCCCTGATTGGGTTTTTGATACTGGGATTTTTCTACCAGGGCGATAGTTTGAGTGGGGATGCGATCGCAGAAGTGCAAGGCGTCATTCAATCCAACTTCAACCTCAATCTGCTGTTGCTAGCGGTGCCGCTGCTCGTGGTTACCATGGTCGCCCTGCGAGTGCCAGCCCTCCCAGCCCTCGTTTTTGGGGTTCTATTAGGCTGTGTGGCCGCTGTGATTTTTCAGGGCCAGCTCCTGACGACGATGATGGATGGCAACTTTACCCTGGGCGGGGCTTATGGACTGCTGATCGGGGTCGCTGCCGATGGCTTTAGCATCGAGACTGGCAATGAGGTGATTGATGGTCTCTTTTCGCGAGGCGGCATGAGCAGCATGCTCAACACGATCTGGCTGATTATCACCGCCATGTTGTTTGGGGGCATGTTAGAGGCCTGTGGCATGTTGCAAAAACTGGCCAATACGATTTTGGCGGGCGCTCGGGGGGCAGGCACGTTGGTGGGGTCGACTGTCGCCACCTGCATCTTTATGAATGCCACTGCCTCAGATCAGTACATCGCGATCGTGGTGCCCGCTCGGATGTTTCGTTCCGCTTATCTCAAGTATGGTTTGCATCCCAAAAACCTCTCTCGGGCGGTTGAAGACGCGGGCACGGTTACCTCGGTTTTGATCCCTTGGAATTCTGGCGGTGCCTTTCATTCGGGTGTCTTGGGTGTGTCGACCTTAAGCTATCTGCCCTTTTGCTTTTTCAACATTCTCAGTCCCATCGTGTCGATCTTCTTAGGCGCGATGAACTTGACCATTACACGCCTTAATTTGGACGCCTTAGATAACCCAGAGATGGCCATGCCCGTCTCAGCCAGTGCGGCTGAGTGACGTTGAGGATAGCAATTAGTGTGTAGTCGGAGTCATCACCATGTTTAAAGTTTTACTCCCTATCGATATCAATCAGCTGGAGGCGAAGGTTCCTTTTTTAGACCGAGCGATTGTCTACCTGAAAGCCCTGGAAGGGCAGTTTGTAATTATGACGGTGATGGCTGACTACGGCGCTTATTTTGTCAGCCCGCTGCTCCCAGAAAATTTTGTTGAGAAAGCGAAGGCGAAGGCGCTGGAATCTTTAGAAAAGTTTACAAAGCACCACATCCCAGAAGATCTTGTAGATGGATTGATCGTTCGACATGGCTCAGCCCATGCTGAGATTGTAGCCGTTGCCGAAGAAAAGAAAGTGGACTTGATTTTTCTCGGGGCCGATCGCCCAGAGCCCGTCGATTATCTGCTGGGTACCATGGAGGGCCGTATCATGCGTCATGCACCCTGTGATGTTGTATTGTTCCATAGCAGCTAGCCTACATTCAGAGCAGGTGCCCTGGATAAGTAGAATAGTCTCAATGATGCTGAACAGAGACCTCTATGCTTCAACACTTTCTTCAGGATGCGGTGACGCTGTTTGTTGTGATTGACCCGATTGGGCTGGTGCCCA
>JBCDDJ010000779.1:0-2055 GCA_039180385.1 Cyanobacteria bacterium P01_G01_bin.38
CCCCAAATACCTCATAGGTGAGACTAGCCCCGGTCTCATTTTTGAGCTCAATGGTAATCCGACCGTTAACCGGAGTGACGCTGGCAATGGGGTCACTGAGCTGCCCTGGCAGGGGTGGCTCAGTTGTAATAATCGGCTGGTTAAGCTGAGCATTCGCGGTACCGCCCAGCAAACCCGCCACGAGCCCACCCATTAAAACCGCCTTTAAACTAACTTTCATTAAAGTACTCCGAACACATTTTGAAGGAACCTACCTCTAAATTAGTGCGCATTCTCGAAATTTGACTACTTTCAAATTAGAAAATTCTTGACCCGTAGCAAAATACTACCCAGCATCAATAGGACTCTGGGCTATTGAGCGTTCAGCTTGACGGGTCGTAACAGTCTGGGATGCACTTTCTTGGGAGGCAGGTGATTTTCCCGTGTTGGAAATCTAACGCTATGATGTCTAAGCGGATTTTAGATGACTTTGCAACTTGAGGCCCAGACGACTTTGACGATGGTAAAGTCAGAGCCTCAAACGAGAACTGCCTTACTGCGCTAGTTCGGGGTTGTCGAGTTGCTCTAATAATCTTTCATGGCCTTTACTAATGCCTTTGCTAGAGTCGTGAGTATCTAACTGCTCTAGCCGTTGTGCTTGAATAGATTCTTTCTTACCGCCTGCAACTTCGCTGAGCTGTTCTTCTGCGATTTGTTCTTCTGACTGCGCCGTGGTCGGTTCGCTGTTCATTGACTCTTCCATATTGATAAATTCCTATGGTGAAACATCTATGCTCTTAATCTATCGTCTCGCTTAATGAGTGAAGTTAAGAATTGATAAGAATCTGCTGTGAGCCCAAAACCTGGCATGAACAAAGCCCATGCTGAAACAGCTGGTGAGTCGTGAAAATCTCACCACTGCACCCGCCACTCACCCCGCCTAACCAAACTTTTAAGCTTGACAGACGTCATCCCTAAGGTCTTGAGGGCGATAAACTGTGATTTGCTTACCCGTTCTAATAATTGCCGATGACTCGCGTATCGTCTCTGCCAGCTAACTCTCTAGTTGAACACATGGTGACAGAGTCGGATGCATTGGGCTATATGAACCAGTGTTGGTGGGTTTCAGTCATTTTATTAGCAAGCTATGCCTGGACTATCCAGGGCGGGATGCCTATCGCTGGGTTGATACTGGTGGTTATCCTCGCCTTGCCTCGCTGGATCATCAGTGTCCATGAGCTACTCCATATTTATGATCCTGCACAGCTCAATCGATTGATTTGCTTGCTAGGCTCAAGCCCGGTACCGCTGTCACCGTTAACGCTCGGCTATAGCGAGATCCGAGCGATACACCTGGCCCATCATCGCAACCCGACCACCGATGCCGACCCGGATATTTACCATATTCGAGGCTCAGGCTGGTGGGTGTTTTTGAATGCGATGACGACTCACGAGCAAGATACCATTCGCTGGATTTTGACCCACGGGCTTAGCCTTTCTTTAGCCATCGAGCTGATAGTTAAGTGGGTTTTATTAGGCACGCTTGCCTGGTTTGGCGGTACAACATTTTTGTGGTTTTGGTTCACACTTCGCGGGGTCTATGGGGTCTCTGATTTTATCTTTTTTCGCTGCGTACACCATCAAAACGGCGAGTATGGCAACTTTGCCCTGTCATTGCCCCCTGTCGTTATCCACATCGGCGAATGGGTGTTTGGCAAAACAGTGGTACAGGCCACTCTGAATCATGATTTACACCATCAGTATCCTGGCTTGGCAGCTCACAGTTTATCCCTGGCAAGAGAGCAGCAAGTTAGTGGTTAGGCAGATTAATCTGGAGCGGCGTCGGAGTGTCGCCACATGTAGAGGGCAAGATATGACCGATGGGGTGCAAAGCGGGCGGCGGTGAGGGTTGTCTTTCGCCTTGCACTGGTCAGCTGTATGAGGTTTGTACGGGCCGTGACGTCACCGTCTGGCCAGATATCGGGGTCGCCAAAATAAAAGATACTCATCATGTCGGCGGTCCATTGGCCCACTCCCCAGATGGCGGTCAAGCGTTGGGCGCGATCGCAACCCGCC
>JBCDDJ010000780.1:0-2048 GCA_039180385.1 Cyanobacteria bacterium P01_G01_bin.38
AATGGCAACTCCCACCTCAGCAGCGGTTCTGATTGGCAACACCAGCGGCAACAACATTGTCGAATTTGACGAAGAAACAGGTGATTTTTTAGGAGAATTTATCTCTCCGTTTGATGATTTTGTCAGCCCAGACACCCTGATCTACGGCCCCGACGGCGATCTTTACGTCAGCAGCGGCACCACCCCCGACACTTCTGCCATCTATCGCTTTGATGCCGACACCGGTGCTTTGGTCGAGCAGTTCGCCAGCGGCGGGGGGCTGTTTCGCCCCTATGGCATCGCCTTTGGTCCCGATGGCTTGCTCTACGTCAGCAGTTTTTTATCCGACCAAATTTTGCGATACGACGGGGTCACGGGTGATTTTGTTGATGTCTTTGCCGCGAGTGACGGCAGTCCCGAAGGGTTAAATGGCCCGAACGGGTTGCTCTTTGGCCCCGATGGTGGCCTCTATGTCACCACCCAGGGCAGCGTCGCGGTCAACGGTCAAGCCGACTTTAGCTTTGGTTTCCCCAGCCAGGTGCTGCGATACGACATCGCCACCGGAGCCGGGGAGGTGTTTATCCCCCAGCCTGAGCCCTTCCCCAGCAGCTTTGGCTTTGTCAGTTTTCTGGGCCTGGCCACAGGGCCAGACGATGGCGATCTTTACGTCAGCGACTTTGCCAACGGGCTACGCCGCTACGACTTTGACAGGGGTGAAGAATTGCAAGTGTTTGACACCAACTACACCGGCACCTCCCCCAGTAGCAACTTCATCGGTAGCCTCGCCTTTGGCCTCGACAAAGACTTGTATACCGTCGGGTTTAATGTCGATAGCGAAGTCGGCACCCTACTCAAGTTTGATGTCAGCTCCAGCGGGCGTACCCTCTTAGCAAATAATCAGCCCGTCCTAGAACGCCCGATTGGGCTGATCTTTCGCCCTGACTCCTCCCCTGAGCCCTCCAGCGTACCCGAACCCTTTCTGCCCACAGCCCTGCTTACAGTGGGGTTTGCAGGGTTTGTTTTGAGACGTCGTTAGGCCCGGTAAGGGTGATATGTGATTATGTAAAAAGCTATAAACTTTTACTCAGTCGTCACCCATTGAGCAAACCGGAGGAGCAAATACGGCGGGCTCAGGCCCAGCGGGCAATCTCTACGGAGATAGACCGTACTTATCCGCTCGGGTTTAATCAGGGTTGGGTCTATTGCGATCGCATTCCCCCTAACCCCCAACCCTCAAACGTCCTCGACTACTACACCCACCACTATCGCCACTCCGATCGGGCCACCTGGCAACAGCGCATCGAATCAGGCCAGGTCCTATTAAACAATCGGCTCACTACCCCCGATGAGCCCCTCGTCTGCGGACAACAGCTCAGCTACCATCGCTCCCCCTGGCAAGAGCCCCCAGTGCCGCTAGACATCGCCATTCTCTATGAAGACGACAGTCTTTTAGGGGTCCATAAACCCGCCGGCCTGCCAGTCTTACCGGGGGGTAATTTTCTGCAACACACCCTGCTGTGGCAGCTCCGTCAGCGCTATCCCACGGCTGCCCCCATCCATCGACTGGGCCGGGGCACCTCAGGCGTCATGCTGATGGCCAAAACCAAAGCGGCCCGCGCCCACCTCAGCCAGCAAATGCGCCAGCGCCGTCTCAACAAAACCTACCGGGCCTTAATTGGGCCAGCCAAGGATCTCTCTGACCGGTTCACCGTTACTCACCCGATTGGCAAAATTCCCTATCCCCAACTGGGTTACCTCTATGGGGCAACATCGAATGGGCTTGAGGCTTATAGTGACTGTACTGTTCTCCAACGACGCCCGGATGCCACGCTGTTGGCGGTCACCATTCTCACCGGCAGACCCCACCAGATTCGCATTCATCTAGCGGCCATTGGTTATCCCCTGTTAGGAGATCCGCTCTATGTTGCAGGGGGCCAACCTCACCCAGACGGCACCGCCATCCCTGGCGACTGTGGTTACTGGCTCCATGCCCATCGGTTGTCATTTATGCATCCATCCGGTGAGCCGATGACGCTCAGTTGTGAACCGCCGTTACCCCTCAGGCGTTA
>JBCDDJ010000781.1:0-2042 GCA_039180385.1 Cyanobacteria bacterium P01_G01_bin.38
ATGGGGTATGGCAACGATCCTATCGGAATGCGGTCATGTTTCCCTGAAATCCTTATATAGAGGGAGTTTTGTTCATGCTACATCCACGAGCGCCAGCAAAAACATAATCTCTGAAGCCCTTTATTAACAATGTTTTGAAGTCAAATCTACTGATTTAGTCTATCCCTATTAAAATGCCTCTATGCTAGGTGAAGAACTCAATTTGGGTAATTAATGTTCTAAATCTAACTAAAATTTCTTTGAAAACCCAATATATTCACTGATATCATGAGTTGAAAAAATAATTTGCTGTCACGTAAAAATATAAATAATACATAATATATTACATTCTAAGGGCTCTCTATATAGGGATTTTGAGCTTCAATGACCACATTTTGTCAGAATCGTTGCCGCCTATAGAGAAATAAGGATCGCCTCTTTCTGGAGCCCAAAAGCCTACACTATAAAAGCTTGAACCCCCTTTCATTAGTAGAATTTTCAGCAATGAGCGTTCCCATGCGCTATCAAATGAGCGAGCGCCAGGATATCCAGGTATTCTTTATACAGGTGATTTAAGTAAGTAGTTTTCGAGCACAAGTAAGTCCAATTTTATAGAAAACGTCTCCACACATGGAATAAAGAGCAAGCAGAGCCACTTGGAGTTGAATGAGAGATAGTCAAAAGAGCCCTTTGCCTGGACGTTGGCTGTCAGCCGCCGATGCAGGATGAACGATCGCCCCCCTATCTACCCCAATCCAATAGCAGATTTCAATACTTCAATATCCTTGCCGACATTCCACCGTCGTCCATACATCCCATGTTTATCATGATGCTGTTGCACATCATCCCTGCTTTCTAAGACACGTTTAATAATGGCCTGACTCCTAGTCGATAGCTGATTGAGGATAGATTGATTGATAAGCCAGCGCTCATCATCGTCTTGAGCCGTTTGTTCATTAAACTGAATGATCTCATCGATAATGAGATTAATTTCGCGTTCCGCGTCTGGGGAGGAGCGCCCATCGGTTTGCCTGGGCTGGGTGTTGGTGGCCGAGGCCCCATTCAGGTCTACCTCAGGTACCGCAACGGGTTCAGATACCTTAGCAGGCCCTGGGATGGCGACCGGCGCAGCTGTGGCCCCACCAAATAACTGCTGCAAGTGTTGAAATTGCTGCTTCATACTTTCAAATTGGCCCAATTGAGATCGCAACTGCTCCATCTCCTTTACCAACCCCCCGCGTTCAGCCTTAAGCTGCTCATTCTCCTGCTTCAAATAGCCATTAAACTCATTGGCCATAGCCAACGACTGCTCAATAACGGACTGATTCCCCCCGCCTTTTTCAATCAGGCTGATGGCCCGTTCCGCCTCAACCAACTTCGCCTTCCCCTCGGTCACCCGCCCTAAGACCTCCTCAACCCCCTCCAAAACCTCCTCAACGTCACACTCAAGCAACTGAGCGATCGCAAAAGCTTTTTCCGCCGCCGCTACCACGAACCCCATGGCTTCATCCTGGGACGTGATCGCAAACTGTTTCTGCCACTCGATGATCTGCTCCTTATCGGCTTCTGTAATCAAAACCCGCTTTAAGCCCATTTTTTTGTCCTCTTCCTTAACAACAACATCCCCTCGAAACTCATCTAAGACCTTCACCCCTGGCTCATTAAGCCTCACCCCTTTCCGCTTCCCGCCATGCTGAGCAATGACTTGATCAGCAATTTCATAGTCAAAATAATGCCGTGCAGCGGCGAGCGACCTTCTCAGCTCCGTCCTGCCTTCTTCGAGCACCTTGTAATGGCCCTGAATGGCTGCCCTAAACTCCAACTCCGGCACGGATGGCGGACAGAACCAAAAGGAGGCAATGGTTCCATAAACTGCTCTAAATAGATGGGTATAGAGATTGTCCTTGCCCTCCCGAGGTGGCACTAACTCAGCAAAGAAGCGATCGCAAACTTGAGCCACATCATTGCTGTAATAGCGATTAACCAAACGGTTATCCATGCCTTCAGTGTCCACCAAGGCTCTCAACTGCTCGACCGCATCCACTACGCGCTCCGCCTCCACC
>JBCDDJ010000782.1:0-2035 GCA_039180385.1 Cyanobacteria bacterium P01_G01_bin.38
ATTGTCATAGAGGATCTTTTGCAGCGTCTTAACATCCTCCATCGCCGGAATCAGCACCTCAGCGTCGGTCATTTGCTGGGCACTCACCGAGCGGGCCACCTCTACAGGGGAGGCATCCGCAGGCAAATCGGTAAAGTAGCTATCCTCAAGGGCATTTACCGTGGATGGCAAGACATTGGCCGCCTTGGCAAACGACAGCTGATTGGCATCGTTAGTAACATACAGCGCAAACTTCAGTGCCGCTTCCGGCACATCCGTTGAGCTGGGAATCACCAGATTCATGGCCGCCACATTCTTTTTACCGGTCTCGCCGCTAATTTGAGGGGCGCTGGCCGTGGCCGTGGCAATATCGGGGGCATTCTCGGCAATCGAGTCCAAGAACTCGGCCCCCGAGGCTAACAGAGCAGTCTCCCCCGCCTGATAAAGCTCAATGGCGCGGCGGTGTCCCTGCGTTAGCACTTCACGGGGGAGTAGCTCTTGCTGATAGAGATCGGTCCAATATTGGAAAACCGCTTTGCCCTCCGGTGTATCAAAAGCAGCAGTACTGTCTTCATTGACTAAAGGGACACCCATCTGCACAAACGACTGCATGACGTCAGCGGCATCATCTGGCACAAAGCTGATAAAAAAAGCATACTTGCCGGTTTTATCTTTGATTTGCTTTGCGACTTCGGCTAGCTCAGCGAATGTGGTTGGGGGCGTGTCTATTCCCGCCTGGTTAAACAAATCTTGGTTATAAAGGGTCACCCGCGCCGTCAGATACCAGGGGAAACCAAAACTGTCGTCGTTTAGAGTGGTCGCTTGCCAAATACCCGGCAAATAAACCGCCTTTTCCTCAGGGGAAATCTGGTCGTCCAACGTCAGCCAGGCGTTGCGGCTAGCCAGTTGAGAGGCAAAATCAGGATTGAGATTTACCACATCGGGGGCTGTGCCCGCAGAGACCGCGGTGAGAATCTTGCTCTGCATGTCAGCCCACGGCACATCCACCCAGTTGACGGTCATGCCTGGATTCTCGGCTTCAAAGTCGGCGATCAGCTGGTTAAAGTAATCGGTAAATTTTGGCTGCAGCTGCATGGTCCAAAACTCAACCTCCTGGGGACCATCCTGAGCTTGATCAGCCGCAGGTTGCGCACAGCTAACAACCCAGCTAAACAACAGACCCACCAGGGCCAGACTCATAAACCTGCGCCAATTGCGGATGTATTGCATAGATCCCAACCTCTCTGACATGCGCGTGTTAGACACTTTAGACCAGGTTAGACACTTTAAACCAGAATTTGGGGAGTTTTGAATTTTAAGTTTTGGGTTTGGAGCCTCTTCGTTGAGTCATAACGCGTAGGCCTTAAACTTAACACTCATTCACGGCTCACCCGATTACCTGCACTTTAGAAGCACAGGACCGGGCGCGGGCACGGGCTTCCTCGATCGTGTCACCCAGGGCCAGGGCCACCCCCATGCGGCGGTTCTTATAGGCGCGGGGTTTGCCAAACAACCGGAGCTTGCTGGTGGGCACCTCCAACGCCGTCGCCATACCCGTGAACTGAGGAGTATCGGTAGCGGTCTCAGCCAGAATGACCGCTGAAGCACCGGGGCGAATGAGTTCGATGGTGCCGAGGGGGAGACCTGCGATCGCACGCACATGTAGCTCAAACTCCGACATATTTTGGCTCACCATCGTCACCATACCGGTGTCGTGGGGGCGGGGGCTCACCTCGCTAAAGTAAACCGTCTGGGGCGCGTCGGCTGGCCCCGAGATAAATAACTCCACCCCAAACAGCCCCCAGCCCCCCAAAGCATCGGTGATTTTGTGGGCCATCTCCTGGCACTGGTGCAGGGTGTCCGGGTGTAGGGGGCAAGGCTGCCACGACTCCCGATAGTCACCCCTCACCTGAATGTGACCCACCGGCGGACAATAGTCAGTGCCCTGACGAGAGCGCACCGTCAACAGCGTAATTTCCGTCTCAAATTGCACAAACCCCTCAACAATCACCCGCTGCTCTGTGCCCCGCCCGGCCTCATAGGCATAGGTCCAGGC
>JBCDDJ010000783.1:0-2031 GCA_039180385.1 Cyanobacteria bacterium P01_G01_bin.38
AGGACATCCACCTCGGCGATATTTTGCCCTTCTGTGAAATACGCCTTTAGAATCCTTTCAGCCAGGGCAGTCGCTTTGTTTTGCTGTGCCGCAAACCACGTGAGACGATGGGCTTTAAACGTGTTGGGCGTCACCGTCATCAGGTCGTAGCGAAACCCAATCCCATCCTTTTGAGTAGCCTGGACAGTTTGGGCATCTAGCATCTGGGAATAGGCCCAACTACCGAATTTGTTGGAGCGATAGGTTCTGCGATCGATTCCCATTTCTGGCATGTTTGGATTTAACTCAAAAGGATGCCAGATAACCTCGATATCTGCTAAAGAGTTGAGTTGAGCAATCGCTTTTTTTAAGCGGGTTTCTGCGACCAGACACCAGGGACACATAAAATCCGAAGTGATTTCAATCGTTAAGGTCATGGGTGCCTCCTTAATAGCGACAACTGCACTATAATCCAATTCAAAGAAGATGTTAATATAGGTTTTCTGCTAAACACTTTTGCGTTTTACGCAAAAATAAAATGGATCAATTTTCTGCAATGCGGGCTTTTGTCAGGGTGGTTGAAACCGGCAGCTTTTCCGAAGCGTCGCGACAGCTGGGGGTAGCAGTCTCCTCGGTGACCCGTCAGGTCAATGCCCTTGAGACCCAGTTGCACACCCAGTTGCTTAACCGCTCCACGCGCAGCGTTACCCCTACGTCGCAAGGGCACAGATATTACGAAAAAGTAGTGCGCATTCTTCAGGATGTGGAATCTGCAAATCTCTCAGTGACCGAGCAGGATGAAGTGCCGAGGGGATTATTGCGGGTAAGCTTGCCCGTTGCCTTTGGTCGACTCCACATCGCGCCGCTGCTTGGGGACTTTCTGACGCAATACTCTGAAATGCAGCTGGATTTGACGTTTAGCGATGGCCTCGCCAATCCAGTCGCAGAGGATCTCGATCTCGTGATTCGGATTGGTAACCTCGAACGTTCGGGGGCCCATTGGATTGTTCGTAAACTCGCGGCCCACACCCGCAAAGTCTGTGGCACTCCAGCCTATTTTCAACAATATGGAATACCTGAGCACCCCGACGACTTAGCCAACCATCCCTGCTTGCGCTTTAGCTATACCGTCGGATACAACATTTGGCGATTTAAGCGAGGCAACGAGATCTGCGAAGTTAAGGTCAACGGTCCACTCGTCTCAAACAATTCAGAAGTGCTCCGACAAGTATGCTTAGATGGCGCAGGACTGATTTTAATGCCCACCTGGCTGATTGGCGAGGATATCCGTCTGGGGCGCTTACAGACCGTGCTCAATGATTTTCAGTTTTACCCTCACCTGGACCTTGATACCGGCATTTATGCCCTGTATCTGCCAAACCGCCGCGATTCTCTGAGAGTGCAAACATTTGTTGATTTTCTCACCCACCGGCTGAGTAGCTCACCTGCTTTAACAGAAATAGGCTAAGGAGCATGGATTTATGCCCTCTGCCATGAAATAACACCCTCTACCGCGTCAAGGCAGCAGGGTGAGAAATATGCGCTACAACCACAGCCGCCCTCACCAAACAGTATCTTTAAACGAAGACTCACTGATTTTGCTTGATAGGTTGGAGCCATACCTCCCAAGGGAACACTAAGAGCCTACCCCACCTAATCTACTCTTACCATGGGCAATCGTTCTCTGGAGCGCAACAAAGAAAAGTTGAGTGCTGGCAATCAGGACAGTCATAGTTTGCTGCAGTCCAGACCCTTCAGCCACGACACGTCCTCCCCAACGCCTCACGGTCCATCTCCAAATTTTAACTTCAGCAACATCAATGTCGTCCAGCCGCAGGTAGACACATCCCCTTCGCAGTCCCTTGAAGTTCCAGCGCCCCATCATCCGCTCGAACCCATGGTGGGTGAAATTTCCGCCGTCTCTAGAGGTAGCTTGCCAAGTACCATTCACCGCGTCATTGAAGCAAAGAATAAGGACTTTGCAGAGAACGACGATATATTTCTAAGCTGGCAAGAAAAACTCCACGGTTACCGTACCTTTGAGAGCTATGA
>JBCDDJ010000784.1:0-2021 GCA_039180385.1 Cyanobacteria bacterium P01_G01_bin.38
GCTCTGTGACGTCTGCAGCGGTGGGATTGGCTTGGTCAAAGATGACGATCACTTTCCAGGTACGGCTGGGGACGGTGATGCGATCGCGACCCACTTTTCCCTTCTCACCATAAACCCCACCAATCACGTACAGCGATTTCCCCTGCTGGTAAAGCAAATCCCGAGAGTATTCCTCTAGTTCTCGCCACGGTCCTCGATTATTCTGTTCGGTCTGGGGAAAGATATTGGTCATCAAAAACGTGGCCGAGTTGTCTCTGACGGTGCGCTTACGGTCAGCGGAGGGCACCATGTGCCCCCGGTCATAGCCGCTGCCGCTGTAGTCCCTTGGGGCGGCCTGGTAAAAGCCCTTAGGCAGTGAGCCGTCAGGGCGAAAGTCGTCTTGCCGGTTGGCGGGGCCCACCCAGTCACGGTTGAGGAGCCAGCTGGCCCAAAGCAGGAGGTTGCGATCGCGACTGTACCCCAACACATATTGATCTTTCTCAATCAAATGATTAGCCGGGTTCACCTTGGCCGCGTTACTAGGGTTGCCCAGGGCCAGATGAGCGCTGTTAGAAAAATACGTCTCAGCATCGAGGGGTGGAGCCGCATCGGGCAGCCGCTCACAGGCAACCCCGTTGCCATCGCCATCAAGATTGTACGGGTCGCCCCAAAACGACTCAAGCACCAGCTGGGCCTGGGGTTGACTAGCAAAGTCGCCACAGTCGCAGGTGTTATCAACGCAGGGGGGCAAATCGGCGTTGGGGTCAGTGGTATCCCCCTCAACGAGGGCACAGCCCGCAGAGATCATCGGCACCATACCCAAGGCAAGCCCAGACAGAACCCGCAGGCGTTGGGATAACCTTCGTTTTTGGGGACTGAGCAATCGCATCAACTCTAAACTCTCTTGTAATTCAAATGTACCAGCCTGTAGGCTTCAATCAATGACATAAAGTAAAGTTGAAGCAGCTCATCCAAGAATGCCCTCCCCAGAGCTTGATTAGCCAATGCCTGTTGAACTGCAGCATCTTTTGAGATGGCAGTATACTGAGTCTTGGTGACCTGACACTCCCTGCTCCTTAGGGCAGCCTCTTAGGCACATACCTCTTAGGGCAGATAGAGATTCAGTTCAACAATTTGGTTTAATGTCGATCAACGCACGTACATACACTGGTGATTATGCTTAACAAAGCAATCTCTGCGCTAAACGCTTGGTTACCCGCCCCCGAGGTTCATGCCCACTGCGATGGTCCTTGCGGTGTTTACGACCCCTCCGCAGCTCGCATTACTGCCGAGGCTGTTTTGTCGATGACCAAGAAGATTCTAGATCTCGAGCCCCCCGCCGCTGGAGATAAGGCTGCGATGGTGGCCTATGAAAACACCCTGTCTCGCTACATTGCCATTAAAGAAGAGCAGGCCCAAAAGACCAAAGACGATCTGCTCATTCTCTGGACCGACTACTTTAAGCCAGTTCATCTAGAGCAGTACCCTGACCTGCACGACACCTTTTGGAAAGCCGCCAAGCTGTGTTCTTCCTGCAAGGTTGAAGTCAGTCTTCAGCACGCCCAAGAGCTGATGGACGCAGTTCAAAAAGTCCACACCATGTTCTGGGCCACAAAAGGTCGCGACGTGGCTTGGTATACCGCTAGCTAGTTTGCTATCTCAAAGTGAAAATCCCGTAGATTCGAGAGGGTCTGCGGGATTCTTGTTTAGAGATGCGGGGATGTGGGACGCGGAGATGGAAGAGATGGGAAAGATGAGGCAGGGGGAGCAGGGAGAGCCTTCCAAAATATCAAAATCCAGCGATTGCTGATTTAGGGGATGAACCGGTCCATATTCATGGCTATTTACCGGCCTCTCACAGCTAAAATCATCCCGAGGATCAGCAATGCCAAAATCCATTACCTCTCTTCCCAAAGCCAGTTGGAAAGACTATCTGTTGTGGCTTTGTCGTCAGCGGCGGGCATTCAAAGTAGTTGAGGCGTCCATGCAACCCACTCTAAATCCAGGGGATAAAGTTTTTTCAACACCGCTTCGAGATGCCC
>JBCDDJ010000785.1:0-2011 GCA_039180385.1 Cyanobacteria bacterium P01_G01_bin.38
GATCGCTATCCTGACCAAACGCCCCAATACCGAGGCGTTACCCTACTCCATGAGATTGTTCAAAAAGGCATTCCACTTGCGGTGGCAAGCGATAACTGTCGCGATCCGTTCTTTGCTTACGGCGACCACGACGGCCTGGAGGTGTTTACCCAGTCGGTACGCATTGGCCACCTCGACCGCCCCTACGACCAATGGCCCCAAGCCGTGACCATAGCCCCCGCCCAGATCATGGGACTGGATATATCTGGCAAAATCAGCATTGGGCAGCCCGCAGACCTGATCTGTTTTAAGGCACGAACCCTCAATGAGCTAATTTCTCGAAATCAATCAGATAGAGTCGTTATCCGTCAGGGACAACAGATTGACGCAACCCTACCAGACTATTCAGACCTGGATGATCTGATGCTCCTGACGCCTGACACCTGAAGTCTTCTCCAACTCAAAACTCCTATCTCCTATCTCCTCCAATTCAACTCGTTTTTAACGACTCACACAAATCCCCCACCCACTCAGCACAAAAATTGATATAGGTTTTCACCAACCGTGAGAGTTGTTTGCGCGAGGGATAAATCAGAGTGAGTTCACGCAACGACAACGGATACTGGCTCAAAACTGGCTTGAGACGCCCATTCATCAGATGTACCTGAGCCAAAAACGGGGGCAGCTCTGTGATGCAGTCACCCGCGAGGGCGAGCTCTAACAGGTGCAAGTAGTCATTCACTTGTAAATAAGGCACCAGTTCTATCTGCTGAGCGCCCATTTGCAAAATCACCGAATCACCAGGCACACGCCAGCTGGCAAAGGGTAAGTCCATCAGAGCCTCAGGCTTGGACGGTTCACCATACTGCTGGATAAACGTAGGACTCATCGCCAACCCATGGCGATATTCACCAATCTTTTGGATAAAAGCATTGTCCACCTCGGCAGCCCCCACCCGCAGGGCCACATCAATGCCGTCTTCGATCAGGTTGATTCGCCGTTCGGTCACAAACAGATCAATCTTGATGTTGGGATAGCGATGCTGAAACTCCCGCAGCAGATTGCGCCAGGGCACAAAAGCGGGGGGCAACGATAGACGCAGCGTTCCTGCCAGGGTTTGCGGATGGCCTTCTAAAGCAGAAACCCCGATTTCAAAGGCCTCAACCCCGCGAATGGCGCAGTCATAAAAGGCGCTCCCAGCCTCGGTGAGCCGCAGGTATCGGGTGGTGCGCTCTAATAGGCGAAATCCTAGTTCTTTCTCTAATTCGGCAACACGCCGACTCACAGTTGCAACAGGGACCCCGGTGCGTCGAGAGGTTTCTGAAAAGCTGCCATAGCTGACGACTTTGACAAACAGGGCCGCCGCATTAAAATCCATCGCATTTTCCCATTTTTGAGAAGATGCTTTTTATTTTTACCTGATACTCACCAAATTTGGAAAGATAAGTAGGTAGTTTCAATTATTCGTAGGATGGTTAATCAGGCATGGCTTCGCTAAGACGAAGTGTAACCCGGGCGGTCGCCGGGTTTCGTGCCTCAACCACAGCCTACATAAGCCCATGTTTAATTATGTCCACCGACTTGTACGTTATCAACAGCTCAATTTTTGTGGTGTGACTCTGCGGGCTAGGGCTACCCATTTTGAATCTGGGCGAGCAGGGCAAACATCGTAGACAAACCATCCTAACCCGCGACAAACCATCCTAACCCGCAGCCAATATCACAAAACTAGAGCAGGCCTTTATTGTTCGCCTTGGCTAGACCGGATGTAGTTAACTGCATCCGAATCTGGTAGCAAATAGAGCAAATTCAAATTTTCGTCATCGGTGTCTTCCATCTGGGAGATCAAAGACTCTAGCGAAACCACTTGAATATCGATCCGTTCCCTCAGTTCAGGTCGAGCTTCACCAAGAGCATTTAGGGCAGTCTCAATATCTTGCTGTGAAAAAAACGCTGGGACAATCGGCTCACCGTTATTTAAGTCGCCAATGGGCAGCAGCACATAGGAGCCATCATCTATATATCGGGGCAA
>JBCDDJ010000786.1:0-2010 GCA_039180385.1 Cyanobacteria bacterium P01_G01_bin.38
ATCTCCTCGATCTCAACCCCAACAGCTAATCTCTTCAAATTGGCTGGCTCCTTTGATTGTGGGGATACTCGCAGTCGTTGTGTGGGATGTAGGGGTGCGGGTTACCCAGACGCCGCCCTATATTTTGCCAGGGCCAGGGCTTGTGATCAAAACCCTGATCGAAGAATGGCCTGACCTATTTCCTTCCATGCTGGTTACCGTTCAAATTACGGTAGTGGCCTTTATCGCGGCTGTGGTCTCCGGGCTGCTGATTGCGATTTTATTTACTCAAAGCAAATGGATTGAGCGCAGTTTCTTTCCCTATGCGGTGATTTTGCAGACGACGCCGATTGTTGCGATCGCACCCCTAATCATCATCTGGCTCCAAAACAACACCTTCTTAGCTCTGGTTGTCTGCGCCTGGATCGTCGCCTTTTTTCCGATTGTCTCCAACACCACCCTCGGCCTCAACAGCGCCGACCACAATTTAAGAAATCTGTTCGAACTCTATGGAGCCTCCCGCTGGCAGACATTGCTTTATCTGCGCCTCCCCGCCGCCCTGCCCTACTTTCTAGGCGGTCTACGCATCAGCGGCGGCCTTGCTCTCATCGGGGCCGTCGTCGCCGAATTTGTCGCCGGTACCGGAGGTGCCCGCTCAGGCATCGCCTACCAAATTCTCATGTCTAGCTTCAATCTCCAAATTCCTCGAATGTTCGCCGCCCTCATGATGACCACCGTCCTCGGCATCATCATTTTTGTCGGCCTGACAGTGCTGTCAGATCAGCTGCTCAAGCACTGGCATGAGAGCGCGATTCGACGAGAGAATTAGGAAGAGTAGTGAGTTTTGACGTGAGCGCTGAGCCGAACAAGTAGTGAGGCATGGGTAGTGGGTAATAGGTACATCACCCATCACCCATCACCCATTATCTGCCCAAAATTCAACATCCAAAATCCCCCATGCCACCCTTCCTGAAACTGCCCTCTACCCCCCACGACTACTGGCTCACCAACGCCCGCATTCCCGCTTGTTTGCTCGACAGCTCAGTCAATCTCTCGCCCATCCCAGCTCTCCAAGCCTTTCCCCATCAAGAAGACCTGGTCGCAGTCGATATCGAAATCAGTGAGGGACAAATTCAAAGTCTGGTGGCGAAAGGCACAGCCCCCATAGGAGAAATCCCCGCCGTCAACTTAAAACAAGGTCTAATCTGGCCCTGCTTTATCGATGTCCATACCCACTTAGACAAGGGGCATACCTGGCCGCGTATACCTAACCCAGATGGCTGTTTTGATAGCGCCCTAGAGGCCGTTACAAAAGACCGCGAACAGCATTGGCAATCCGAAGATATCTATCGCCGCATGGAGTTTGGCCTCAGGTGCAGCTATGCTCACGGCACCCGAGCGATTCGGACCCACCTCGATGCCTTTGGCGAGCAAGCAAACATCAGCTTCGAGGTTTTTCGCGCACTCCAGCGAGAATGGACCGACCGGCTCACCCTGCAAGCCGTTTGTCTGGTCTCCCTTGATTACTTTATGACCCCAGCGGGTGAGCAACTTGCAGACATTGTGGCCGAGACCCCAGGCGGCATCTTAGGTGGCGTTGCCTTTAACAATCCAGCCATTGAGGCTCAGCTCGATCGCGTGTTTGCGATAGCCAAAGAACGCAATCTAGACCTTGATTTTCATGTAGATGAAAGTCTCAACCCCGACGATATCAGCCTGTATTACGTCGCCCGAGCTAAGCTAAAACACGGGTTTGACAGAAAAGTCACCTGCGACCACTGCTGTAGCCTCTCAGTGCAGTCTCCTGCACAAGTTGAGCAAACACTCGCGGCTGTAAAAGCAGCCGAACTCTCCATCATTAGTCTGCCCATGTGCAACCTTTATCTGCAAGATCGCTATCCTGACCAAACGCCCCAATACCGAGGCGTTACCCTACTCCATGAGATTGTTCAAAAAGGCATTCCACTTGCGGTGGCAAGCGATAACTGTCGCGATCCGTTCTTTGCTTACGGCGACCACGACGGCCTGGAG
>JBCDDJ010000787.1:0-1999 GCA_039180385.1 Cyanobacteria bacterium P01_G01_bin.38
AAACTGGATCACTTTTGTGTGTACGTTTTTTTAGCCCATCTCGTTACCTAAAGCCGTATGACCCTTGCTTCTGCACCTAAGACCAAGATTAAAGCGGTCTCCAACCTTCAGCTGACGCCGCCCAGCGATTCCCGCCAGCGGGTGAGCCAGGCTTTTAAAGCACTCCAAGACCGCATTTGTCAGAAGCTGGCTGAGGTCGATGGGGCTGGCAAGTTTCAGCAAGATCAGTGGACACGCCCTGACGGGGGGGGAGGTCGCTCTCGCGTTATGAAGCAGGGCGATGTGTTTGAGCAGGGGGGCGTCAACTTCTCAGAAGTCTGGGGCGATCGACTGCCGCCATCGATTTTGATGCAGCGCCCCGAGGCAAAAGGCCATGGGTTTTATGCGACCGGCACATCCATGGTGTTGCACCCCCGTAATCCTTTTGTGCCAACTGTGCATCTTAATTATCGGTATTTTGAGGCCGGGCCGGTTTGGTGGTTTGGCGGGGGCATTGACTTAACCCCCTACTACCCGTTTGAAGAAGACGTTGTGCAGTTTCACAAGACGCTAAGGACGACTTGCGATCGCCACCACCAGGACTACTACCCCACGTTTAAGCGATGGTGCGACGAATACTTCTACCTCAAGCATCGTCAAGAAACCCGAGGGGTGGGTGGCCTTTTCTTTGATTATCAAGATGGTCGCGGCGATCTGGGTCTATACCGTGGCCCTGATCCGGAGGGTCCAGCGGCTCAGTACAGTCAAGAAGTGGGTGAGCCACCTGTGCGGGATTGGGAAGATCTATTCTCATTTGTCATTGACTGCGGTGATGCCTTTTTGCCCGCCTACGTCCCCATTGTTGAAAAGCGTCGGAACACCGATTACAGCGAGCACGAGCGCAATTTTCAGCTCTATCGCCGGGGCCGCTATGTGGAGTTCAATCTGGTTTACGACCGGGGGACGATTTTTGGGCTGCAAACTAATGGTCGCACCGAGTCTATTTTGATGTCGCTGCCACCGATGGTGCGCTGGGAATATGGCTTTGAGCCTGAGCCAGGAAGCCCAGAGGCTAAGCTCTACGATATTTTCCTCAAGCCCCAAGACTGGGTAAACTGGCAAGATCAGTAGCGTTTTTTCTGGCTGCGTCTAGCTCCCCGACTTCTTTTTTACTTAAACCTAAACTTTAGAGGTTTAGTAAAGAAGCCGGGTAGCTTCTGTAGGGTCAGCAAATCGCTTACCCTACGCTAAGCTTGAGTTCAGAAGGACTTTGGCAATTTTGTAATGGTTCAAAAACTTCCGATCGAAGCAGTTCCCAACTTAGCCGACCTCGTGATAGAGGACGATGAGCCTGTGGATAATCTGCCATCCGAGAAGCAGCAACGTTTGCTGATTGATCCGCTGTATGCCAGTAAGCCCATTCCAAGTCCTTTTCTGGCTGCTGCCAACGTGGGCTTGTTTTATGCGGTGAAGCAACCGGCAATTGTTCCGGATGTGTTTGTCAGTCTTGGGGTTTCTATGCCCGTTGACTGGAGCCAAAAGAAAAATCGAGCTTATTTTTTTTGGGAACTGGGTAAGCCGCCAGAGGTGGTCATTGAGATTGTGTCTAATCGCAAAGGCGGGGAATTAGATAGCAAGCTTGCAGACTACGCTCGCATTGGTGTGACTTACTACGTGGTGTTTGACCCCTTTGGGCAGCTGGTCCAGGAGATGGCAGACACCTCTCTTAAGGTGTTTGCCCTGGCCTATGGGCGCTATGTCCCGTTAGATACGCATTGGCTAGAAACACTCAGCCTGGGCCTAACGCTTTGGCAGGGCGATTTTGAGGAAGCAAGTGGAGTTTGGCTACGCTGGTGCGATCGCAGTGGCCAAATCATCTGAACCGGTGCAGAACGCGCTCAGGCGTTGGCCGAGCGGTTGCGAGAGCTCGGCATAGATCCAGATACCGTCTAATTTCGCACCCAATCTACCCACAGATCGAATTCCAACCGTTCGCTCCTATCTCCTACCTCCTATTCCA
>JBCDDJ010000788.1:0-1984 GCA_039180385.1 Cyanobacteria bacterium P01_G01_bin.38
ACTGCTGCACCTGCTATATCACTCATTATCCGGGTACTTCATCGAACTGAAATTGCAGAGGCTCTGGATGCTGGAAAAATCGATTTAGCGATTACAGTTTTGCTAGATGCTCCACCTTGGATTCAAAACACCCCCCTTTTTGAAGAGCGATATGTTTGCCTGGTGGCCCAAAATCATCCCGAAATTCACAATCATCTATCGCTTGAGCAATACATTGCTAATCCACATATTTTGATCACTTACACAGCTGATCTGAAGGGCGTGATTGATCGAATGTTAGACGACCAAGGATTAAAGCGAAAAGTGGTTGCAAGCTTCCCATATCACCTGGTAGCCCCCAGTATCGTGGCAAATACTAACTGTATTATCACGCTCTCCGAACGAATCGCACGGCTGCACAATTGGGTAGGGGTAAAGGTACTACCCTTGCCGCTGGATTTTGCACCTTACCGGGAGACACTCCTATGGCATAAACGAGATGATAACGATAAAACACACCAATGGTTGAGGGATACGATTAGTGAAGTTGCTTCAGAGATGAGTGCTGACAAATCGTAATCTGGCTTTAATTCATCAGACAAGTCATGCAGGCACTATAATACAACGAACCTTAATACCTACTTAGGAACAAGACTTTAATCAGATATCCGATTAAGAAAACCGATCCACCAGGGTTTGCCAAACCTCCTGGGCACTCCCCCCTTTAAACACCCATAGAGTGGTTTCCCAGCAAAAGAAAGCCACGCCCCGAAAGCCTGCGGCCTGGACCGCTTGAATTTCTTCATTGAGGCGGTCGATGGATTTGGAATTGAGGAAGGGGCCGGTGTAAAGCCCAATGGCAATGGGTACCTGGTTGCGCAGGTCGTAGAAGCCGCTGTTGTAGAGGTCGTTTTCAAAAATCTCTAAATCGTTGCGATAGACCTGGACAACAACATCATCCACCAGGCCCAACTCAACCCAGCGGGGCCAGTCTTGCAAATATTTGTTGTACGCAAAGCTAGGCGGGTTTGGCGACACCGAGATGACGGCTTTGGGGTCAATCTCTTTGACGGCGTAGACAATTTTTTCGAGTAGCTGGGTAATGCGATTGGCGCGCCAGGCCACCCATTCTGCATTGCTGGCATCCTCAGGGGGTGGGACACCGCCGTGGTCGGCTTTATATAGCTCGATGGTGTAGGGGTCGTAGCCAAAGGCAATGGGCAGGCCAAAGTGATCGTCTAGCTGGATGCCGTCTACGGGGTAGCGCTGCACCACCTCCACAATCAGATCGGTGAGAAACTGCTGCACCTCGGGGTGAAAGGGGTTTAGCCAGGCCAGATTGCCGCCGGATATCTCGAGCTGAAAGTTTCTGAGCGGCTTGGGCAGTATCCCATTGGGGGTGAGCGGGTCACCGACGGTGGCCCCGGCGCGATTGGTGGTGAGCCAGTCGGGGTGGGCCTGTGCGATCGCAGACGTCTCTGGAATCATCAGTCCATATTCAAACCAGGGCACAATCCGTAAATGCTGGCGATGGGCCTGGTGGATCAATCCTCTGAGCACATCGTCCCCTGGCAAAAACAAAATATCGGTGGTGACATCCCGCAAGACGCCGCCAGCCGCCTTAGCCACCTGGCTGGGGTGTAGCGTATAGCCTCGGTTCCAAACGCAGGGGTAGAGGGTATTGAGGTGATGCCTGGCGAGGTTGGCCATCACCTCATCAGTGCGCATTGTGTAGTACATCAGCGACGCGCCCACATTAGTCATCCACACCCCGCGGATTTGCTCAGCAGACACAGGGGGAACAGCGGGAGCCTGCCACACAGCAAACACCGTCCATAGGGCGGCTAAAAATAAAGCAAAGCGTCTCCAAAAACGTCCGCGCTTGAGTTTACCCACGGATAATCCTTATGACTTCAACAAGTGACTTGAACCAATGATGAATGCAAACAAGCTGTAGGCTAGGTAGATGCGGTAGAGGAACCCCCAAAGGGATAGACGCTAATTA
>JBCDDJ010000789.1:0-1969 GCA_039180385.1 Cyanobacteria bacterium P01_G01_bin.38
CGGTTGAGGAGGGCCGCTTAAAAGCTCGCTACTTTGGTTTGGACCCTGATAAGGCTCCAGGAGATGCTTTGGAGATCTCGATTAAGTTAAAAGAGTAATCCAAGGCCATCACCTCAAATACGCCGCGATCGCACCCGCAATCGTTTCATTCCCCCGCTTATCTAATGACTCAGCTCGGTGAGGGGGCAGCAAAGGCTCACGCAAAAAGGACCAGTCCCCGGCAAAAAATGCCTCGGCGTCTAAAATCTGGTGACGGGCATAGTCTTGCATACCCTCAAGCAGCAGCGCCGCTTCGGCAAAGCCCTGGCGTGGCAGCGTCACCAGGCCCCGCTCCAATCGGCAGGCTTCTGAGAAGGTACTGTAGCCTGGTTTTGAGACGACGCGATCGCAAATGGGCATAAAATCCACCGGGCGCAGACTGCGATCGTTCACCTTGAATAGGTTAGGCAAGTCAGGAGCCTGACGGTCAAAGGTCATAAACTGCCAGTCAGCAAACTCAGCAATAGCCGCGTAGGGAATCTGGGCTAACCCCAACCCACCGAAGGTCAGCAGCACCGTTTTCTCAACCGGGGCGGTGAACCCATAGCGAGCCCGCAGCTGGTCTATTGAGAAGCGAGGCGTGCCGCCGGTTAACCCGACATCAATGATGTTTGGAAACGCCGCCATCGGCTCGTGGAAGGGGAGACGGAAGATGCGATCGCACTGACCAAAGCACTCCGCAATCCAATCTGCAATGGCCTCAAACTCCCCTCCCCAGGGGCGATAGATAAAATCCCAGCCAAAATTACTCATCATCCAGCAGGGCACCCCCGCTGCTTTAGCCAATACCGTTGCCAGGGGTGGGATATCGGCCAAAATCAAATCGACCCCAGCTCGCCGCACAAACTCAATTTCATTGGTTAGAATGTCATCCTGGTTGGCTCGAATCCACTGTAGTTTTTCTAAGGTTGCCCCCTTATCCATGGTCAGGCTGTCGCTTTGCAACACCCCAATGTCAAACTGCTTAGCGCGATACTCATAGCCAGGAGTTAAGTAAGACTCCAACAACCAGGTGGGTGCCGTCGTCGCCACAATTAGCTTGAGATCGGGCAGTTGCGCCTGAAGCGTGGCCGCGATCGAAGCCGCCCGCGTCGCATGACCAAAACCATGATTTGTAATCGCTAAATAGAGCGTAGGAGGATGAGACATAGAAAACATCAATCGCTGGATAAATTAAGAGAGCTACTCAGCAAAAATCACGAGTCGCGGCATCATTCTAACCTCACAAAAAAGCCCGCCGAATCCAATCGACGGGCTTAAATGAGAAACCGAGTTAATCAACCAGTGAGTCGCCTACAGCTGAGGCACAAACTGCTCTTTCTCAGGCACAGCGGTGTACTCCGCCACAATCTGACGCAGCTCATCGCCGTCTATGGTCTCCTTATCGATTAGCAGATCCACCAGGCGGTCAATTACCTCACGATTTTCTTCCATGAGTCGCTTAGCGTCGTCGTAGCATTTATCAACGATGATGCGCACCTGAGCGTCGATGCCGACGGCGACCTCTTCAGAATATTCTGAGCGAGACATCCAGTCACCGCCCAAGAAAACCTCACCCTGAGGATTTTCTAGCGATAGCGGCCCCATGTCAGACATACCAAACCGGGTTACCATCTGCCGCGCCATCGATGTAACTTGTTGGAGGTCATTGCCCGCCCCCGTGGTCACCTCTGCATCGCCAAAGATGATGTCCTCAGCCGCACGGCCACCCAGTGCGCCCGTAATGCGGGCCAGCAGCTGTGACCGAGAGATCAGCATTTGCTCTTCACTGGGGGTAAACCAGGTTAATCCCTGGGCCTGCCCCCGTGGGATTAGCGTCACCTTCTGCACAGGGTCGTGGGCCTTAACCAGGGTGCCGACAATCGCATGGCCGATCTCGTGGTAAGCAATCAAACGCTTGCTCTTGCCGTCTACGAGGGGGGTGCCCTCC
>JBCDDJ010000790.1:0-1949 GCA_039180385.1 Cyanobacteria bacterium P01_G01_bin.38
CGACGACACCTGGACACCCCCTACCCCTCCCAACCTCACACAAATCCAGGAAATCGCCCGCCAACAGCAAGCCACCCTCGTCGAATACGCCGTCCTACCCAATGGCCGCATCCTCATCTGGGTCATCCAACCCGATGGCACCATTTACGACACAGAAAGCGATATCGAAGCCCTAGATGACACCGCAGCCTTGTTTGCGGGCCTCGGCCAAAATGCTCGCGGCGGGGCACGGTTCAAAAACAGCTGGTTTTAGGTAACACTTTCATCACAAAATAGACCATCATCAACGATGGCCCAGTTGAATGACTTCGTCAGTGCCTACGCTCTTTGGAACCGCTTAAACCCAAGCAGCTCTAGCCAATGTGGATGAGCCTCACCCGTTAGCAATTGCTTCGGACTTTTCCCCACGCGTTCTGGCTTCAGAGATCTCATAAAACAGCGGTGATTTAAGAAGAATTGAAACGTGCTCAAGTAAGCCTCCCCCAGACTCCGCCGCAAGAAAAAGTAATTGCGTAAACGAGAGTTAAGGTTCTCTACCATCGAACTGGCCCTTGGGGTCTGTATCAGGACTTCTCCCACGACTTCCATCAGGGCATAAAACTTTCGGGAGAGACGGCTATGCAACTGATTCCAGCGCGCCCAGTAGGCATTGGAGGTGGGTCGTTTTTGGTGTAACAAACAAACCTCACGGACGACCTGTAAGGGCAACTCAAAGCGCTGTGCAATGGTGGCGAGCTTTTGATCCAAAACACCGGCAAAAGCGAGTAGTTGGTCGCGCTGGTTATGCAGTGCCTTCCTGAGTTTTCGAATAGTGGGATATTGCTTACTCTCTCGTTGTTGGAGTTCGGCTGCAATGAAATCGAAGAGTTCCTGACGCACTGCTAGGGATGGGCCAGCCAAGGCGAGCACATCGTGGGAAAACCACTGCAATAGAATCTTGACATCTCGGGCACGCGCCATCAATCCTTGTTCCAGGCGGTTTGCTTTAACCTGCTCGATAATCATCGTCTGCGTCACTGAATCGCTCACTTGAGCTTTGGCAATCTGTTTTTCTATCTTGATACGACGAGTCGTGGCCCCCTGTGCTTGGCGGTCTAGACCATTGGCCACTTGCCCAAACTGTTGTTGAATGTGAAACACATCGCCATGACAGGGGATGGTTGGCATCACCGCTTTTTGACCGGCTCGTAGCGCCTTGCCGCCATCCGCAATGGTGTACTTCGGGGCCAGCCCTTGCGCCATCGTTTCTAGCAGATAATAGCCCCAACTCTCTTCATCACAATGTTCTACAGACTTCAACAGATAGCAATAGGTGGAGGCTGCATCGACACCGACTAAGACCGGATGATTGGCTTGGAAAATCTCATCGTGTAAGCCCACCTCAATGGCAGAGAGATTCTGGCTTTGATTGATCTCAACAGCGGTTGTCGTGACCGCTTGGAGGCGGTTATGAACGGTGCCCACACTGATGGGTAGATCGAAGAGATCACGAAACAGTTCGACGACTCCGCGATAGGAACTATGACAAATTAGGACAAGACCCAGGATTAACTGGTACAACCAGTTTTTGGTCACCGGCAGATTATAAAGAACCTCGTCATCACCTGCTGATGGCGCAAACGATTCATCGAGGGCTTGCTGGGCTTTGTCGCCCTGTTGATAGACAAATTTCCGACTCACCTCGTGCTGGGCTGCAAGGTGACTAACAGGTTGCGAGCGCGAAAGCATCTGAATGCCGATATCTTTGCGAACTTCAGCAGACAGACTGGCGGCGACGGAAAGCGAGGAACTCATAGGGCGACGATTACGGAGGGCGACAAGCTTTAGCCTATGCGTTGGCGTAGCCTCTCTGCCAGAGAAGCTCCTCCCTGAGCTGCCTGATTACATCGAAAAGTGTGACCATTGATTGAACCATACCAGTAAATGCGATCGCCCCAGGTGCCATCGAG
>JBCDDJ010000791.1:0-1928 GCA_039180385.1 Cyanobacteria bacterium P01_G01_bin.38
ATGTTTTTAGTAAATATAATAGAGTTGAGACACCCTAAAGCCAACACTCTCGACCGGCACACCAATCTCTATAATGTAGCCAGTTACCCCCTTCGTACTGTGCTTCGTAACCGCTCCAGAAATTCGCATCTCTCGCTATCCACGAATAACGGTGATTGAGCGCTCGGTTGCGGTCTTGTCAGATTCTGTTGTCGTGCGTTCCCCAATCGGCGGTAACCCAGAATGCTGATCAAAAATCGCCAGCCAGCCCGTCTCTAAACTTAGCCCTGCCAGATAGCGCTCAATCTGTTCTAACCCCGTCTTCAGTGGGTCAGGCCGCCCCTCTCGCCACGTAGGTGTCTATTTTCTGACAGCAGGAGACTGTGATAGATTTCAGAGCATTGCACCGATGAGTTCGCAGGCATCTAGGCAATGGCGACAGACGAAACCCTGAGAATATTGACAGAGCTTGGCCAACAGGTTTCAGGGCTAATGCAGCGTGTTAAGGAACTAGAGACTGAGAATGCAGAACTGCAAGCCGAGAACAAAGCGCTGAGGGAGCGGCTGCATCAACAGGGTCAGGCAAAAGCTTCAAAATCACCAAAGTTCAGCCAGGATTACAGCGTTGAGCATAATCAAGGCAAGTCGAAAAGCAAACGCGGGAAACAAGCGACAGGCCGCCGCCCCCACCATCTAAAGCTTGAGCTGGTTGACGAGCACGTCACCCTATACGAGCCGGGGGTATCCGAAACCGCGTGTGTAGAACGTGGGGTGCAGTATGGCTGGCGGCTAGTCGGGGGAGCGGCAACATACATTTGCTATCACTTGTACGCATTGCCCAAGAGCCTGAATGTGCCAACCGTAGCGGGGCTACGGACGCGTCAGAGCGAGTATGGCATAGAGATTATCCTGACAGTGGCATTCCTGCACTATTGGACAGGGATATCGCTAGACCAAGTCTGCTCAGTGATGCAGTTCTTTACAGGCTTAGGCTTGAGTAAATCGCAGGCCAATGCGCTATTGAACCAGCTGCGTGATGACTGGGATGACCAGTACGATACGATAGCCGAGCTGTTGTCACGGCAGTTGGTGATTTACATTGACGAAACGGGCTGGAGCGTCGGCTCAGATAGCTGCTATACCTGGGCATTTTCGACGGCAATGCATGTGTTGTTTCGCTGTGGTGTCGGCCGTGGCAAAGCCGAAGCTGAGGCGATTTTAGGCGACTCCTTTGTGGGCATCGGGGTCACCGATGACTATGGGGCTTATCAAGCGTTGTTTCTAGAGCATCAGCTCTGTTGGGCACATTTGCTCAGAAAAGCGATTAAGCTGATGCTCCAGCATCCCGATGAAGTCGCTTACAAACGATTCTTAGATGAACTCTATGCCATCTACCAGCAGGCGATTCGGTGGCAAAAAGACCAGCGGTTGACGGTGGGCAGAAGCGAGAAAATCATTCTCCTCCAAGACCGCATTTGTGAGCTGTGTGAGCTATCAGATAGTGAGATTGATAGCAAGACAATGAGTGCCCATGAACAATCGTTCATTCGACTCCAAAAAGAGTTGATTCGGGGACTCGATGATTTGTTCATCTTTGTCGCTCATCCTGAGGTTGAACCGACTAACAACCGCAGTGAGCGCAATATTCGTCATGAAGCGATGGTGCGAAAGGGCGGCAGAACCAGCAAAAGTCAATCGGGGGCCAAGCGGCGAGGCGTTATCATGACGGTACTGGCCACCCTCAACACTCGCTTTGAAGCATTCACCTTGAACCAACTGATTGATGAAATCAGACAATGGACTCAGGATGGGCTTTCCAGATTTCAACAGGAATTGGCGGCTTTGGGAAAAGGGCTACCCCCACCAATTGCTGCACAGACGGCTTAAGGGCTTATCATCTGTAATGAGAACTGCAAATAGTTTAGGCTGTTGGAAAATAGACACCTACC
>JBCDDJ010000792.1:0-1927 GCA_039180385.1 Cyanobacteria bacterium P01_G01_bin.38
ACATGAAAACCTACACCTGCGATGAGATTACCCAAAAAGAGAATAACTGGTCAAAACAAAACTATTCTCGCTACTGCAACCCAGCCTACGACGCCCTCTGGCAACAATCTTTGAGCGAACTAGATGCCGAGGCTCGCAGTGCTCTCTTTCAGGAGATGAACGATTTACTGATTGATGAGGTGGCTGTTATTCCCATTGTCCATCGGGCTGACATTGACGCGGTTAGCAATCGACTGATCGGTGTAGAACTCACGCCGTGGGATTTACACACCTGGAATATAGCTGATTGGAGTCGTCCATAATGAAGAAACCCATGGCTAAAACAGCGTCCTACGGATCTTGGCAATCTCCGATCACCTCTGAGGTGATTGTGTCTAGCTCGATTCGACTCGGGGGTCTATACCTCGACGGCAGTGATATCTATTGGAGCGAATTGCGCCCCAACGAGGCCGGTCGAACCGGGGTGGTACGCCGCACCGCTGATGGCAAGACTGCTGATATTACGCCCGCTCCTCTTAATGTCCGTACCCGTGTCCATGAGTATGGGGGCGGAGCCTACTGGGTTGACCAGGGAGACTTATTTTTTGCTAACTTCTCTGACCAGCGGCTTTATCGCCAACAGCCAGGGACCTCTCCGACGCCGCTGACCCCTGAGGCGGCGCTGCGATATGCCGATGGGATAGTTGATAGAGCCAGACAGCGGCTGATCTGCGTGCGCGAAGACCATACCCAGCGTGTTCCAGACGCTATTAATACGGAGGCCGTCAATACGATTGTTGCAATTTCCCTGGCGGATGGTACCCAGACCGTATTGACATCGGGCTATGACTTTTACTCAACTCCGCGCCTCAGCCCCGATGGATCGCAGCTCGCCTGGCTCAGCTGGAATCACCCCAATATGCCGTGGGATGGCACGGAACTGTGGGTGGCGGAGATTACCGTCGACGGCTCCCTAGCCGCGCCCCAAAAAGTGGCGGGTGGTCTGAGCGAGTCGATCTTTCAACCCCAGTGGTCTCCCGACGGGACTTTATACTTTATCGGGGATGCCACCGGCTGGTGGAATCTCTATCGGTGGCAAACCCAAACCGTTGAGCCTCTGTATCCCCTGGAAGCCGAGTTTGGTGCACCCCAATGGGGATTTGGCATGTCAACCTATGGGTTTGCCTCTGCCCAAAGCTTGTTATGCACCTACCGACTTGACGGGGTGCAATACCTGGCCCAACTGGATACGACAGATCTTACGCTCACTGAGATCGAGACCCCTTATAGCAGCGTCGGTGGCCTCAAAGTCGGCCCCGATTTTGCCGTCTTCCTGGGGGGCTCTCCCAACCAGCCTAGCGTTCTCGTTCACCTCGACTTGACCACAGGGCAGACCACTGAGCTACGGCGATCCAGTACCTTAGAGATTGACCCGGGCTACCTGTCCACCCCAGAGGTGATTGCTTTCCCGACCAGCAACAATCTCTCTGCCTACGGTATTTACTATCCCCCTCAAAACCAAGACTACACTGCGCCTGCCCATGAGCGTCCGCCCCTGTTGGTGAGAAGCCATGGGGGTCCCACGGCGGCGACGTCCTCAAACTTTAACCCTGGTATTCAATATTGGACCAGTCGCGGGTTTGCTGTGCTAGATGTGAACTACGGTGGTAGCACGGGTTACGGTCGAGCCTACCGCGAACGGCTCAAGGGCAACTGGGGCATTGTTGACATTGATGACTGTGTGAATGGAGCGAAATATCTGGTCGCCCAGGGTAAAGCCGACCCGGAGCGGCTTGCTATAGATGGTGGCAGTGCCGGGGGCTATACCACCCTCGGGGCCCTGACTTTTCGCGATGTGTTTAAGGCGGGAGCAAGCTACTACGGGGTTAGCGATATGGCGGCCCTGGCCCGAGATACCCACAAGTTTGAGTCGCGCTATCTCGATAGT
>JBCDDJ010000793.1:0-1916 GCA_039180385.1 Cyanobacteria bacterium P01_G01_bin.38
ATAAAATCGACCCTGGTTTTTGCCCCGGCATGGCGAGCCTGTCAGTAAAAATGAGTTTGTGGCGCTCAAGTCAGACCACGCTCCATCTTAATCTTCCCCAACGGGAAGCTGAACAGGGACCCTTAAAGGACGGTTCCCTAAGTGTCAGAATAGGGATAATGCTGGCCGACGGCTGCTATTGTCAAAACTAGATGACGACATTACAGCAAGGGAGCTTGTCCATGGGCAGACAGCGAGAATGGATGCTGATTATTCTGGGGCTTCTATTTGGGTTTGCAGCTACCGTATTCTTAAGCACGGGTAACCGTAGTCAATCGTCCCTGAGTGACCCCCCTTCTGCGATGCCAAACCAGTCAGCCCAACCCGCCCAGACCGTGGCCGCCCCGGCTCCGCTGCTGACCGACCCATTTTTGCAATCGCCCACACCAACCTCGGTGCGGGTTGCTTGGTTCACCGAGTTTGAGGGCAACGCCCACACCGTCAGCTACGGTGAGCCCGGTCAAGAAAAAAGTATCTCAGCCACGACCACCCAGCTCAGCCGTGCCCGAGAAGACGAAAAATCTGAGGTAACCGGCGAACCCTACGAAGCAGTCACTCTCCGATCCATCTGGCGACATGAAGCCGAAGTCACAGGGCTCACCCCAGGGGAGCGCGTGCCGTATCAGGTGATTAGCATCAACGCCGACGGAGAGCTGATCAAAAGCGATGTGTTTTCCTTGGCCCCCTCGCCCGTGGCTGGTCAGCCGCTCAAAATTTTGCTGACCTCTGACCATCAGCTGATGCCCATGACCGCCACCAATTTACAAAAGGTCGAAGAGACCATTGGTCAGGTAGACGCGGTGTTTTTGGCCGGGGATTTGGTGAATATCCCCGACCGGGCCTCAGAATGGTTTGACGATGCCCGAGGGGGGGCGTTTTTCCCGTGTTTGCAGGGGCGGGCCAGCTATACCCTTGAGAAAGAAGGCCAAACCACCACCTATCGCGGGGGCCAGCTGATTCAAAATGCGCCGTTGTTCCCGGCGGTGGGCAACCACGAGGTGATGGGGCGATATTCAGAGACCCTGCCCCTGGGCGATCAGTTTAATGACCCGGTGCCGTGGGCAGCGGCCAAACAGTTTTATGACCAAAACGCTAAGGTCTATAACCCCCAGGACGACCTCAAGGTGCAGCGCACCTGGCTCAAAAACAACTCATTTAATATTGACACCTACAACGAAATCTTTTCGCTGCCCAAGGCCACTCGCCCCGACGGCGCTGAAACCCAGCGCTACTATGCCACCAGCTTTGGCGATGTGCGCCTGGTATCGCTCTACGTCACCCAGATCTGGCGCAGCCCCAACCTCTCTGCCAAGACAAAAGGCCGCTACCGTGAAAAGCAGGCCGACATCAACAACCCGATGAACTGGGGCTACGGTCAACATATTTTTGAAGGCATCCACAAGGGTAGTCCCCAGTATCGCTGGCTTGAGGCCGAGCTGGCCAGTGATGCCTTTCAGCAGGCTCGCTACAAAGTGGTGATACTGCACCATCCGCCCCACACCCTGGGGGATAATATCGTCCCAGCCTTTACCAACCCGGTGCGAGTTTTTGATCGCAACCCAGACGGTAGCCTCAGGGCAATTCGCTATGAATATCCCAAAGAGCAAGACTATATCGTTCGCGACCTGCTGCCCCTATTAGAACAATACGGCGTGCAGCTGGTTTACTACGGCCACTCCCACGTGTGGAATCGGTTTGAAAGCCCCAGCGGTATTCATTTTTTAGAATCGTCTAACGTGGGCAACACCTACGGGGTATATCTCGAGAATAAGCCCCGCCCGGTGCCCCAGCTTAAGGCCGGTGAGGGCCTAGACTCATTTATCGAAAACTACATCGCCATTGGTGACCCCAACGAGCTAGAGCCGGTGGTACCCACC
>JBCDDJ010000794.1:0-1894 GCA_039180385.1 Cyanobacteria bacterium P01_G01_bin.38
AATCGCATTTCGATCGTCCAGATTAGCGTTGTCCGCCGCCACGGTTTCATCAAACAAAATCGCCAACCCATCCGGCGAAATGCTCATGTTGACTGAGGGCTGGGGCGGCATTGCAATCAGATCAACTTTTTCGCCCGTTTCGACATTCACTGAAATTAAATAGGGCTGCACCTGATAGGTTTCACCCGGCAATAGCTGGCTAATCAAGCAATACAACAGCTCGTTGGTCGGGTCAAACTGCGCATCTAAGATAGACCCCGTGGCATCTAGCAGCGGCTTTTCTTCGCCCTGACTCGACACCCAAAATAGGGTTTGGGTAAAGCGCTTTTCGGGGTCATTTTGGTTAAAGCTCACCATGGCCGCTGCGGTCCCATCGCTGGCCATGTCGAGTACCAGCCCATATTCTGGCAAAAAGTCTAGGGTCTCGCCAGCTGTTTCCTGCACCGTTGGGTCTTCACTCAGGGCAATAATTGCCGTGCCCTCCCCTTGCTGGAGCAACAGGGACTGGCTATCTGGGGCAATCACAAAATCTCCCCCCGGGTCAGTCTCCAGGGGGCGGGGTGCAGTCCCCTCAGTGAGTACCCAGGGGCCAAACTCAGAGGGGTTAGTCGTACTCAAGCGCTGCACCACAATCGTCTTGCCGTCGGGGGACAGATCAAACTTAAGGTTTTGATATTCCTGGCTATCCAGCACCATTTTCACATCGCCTGCGGCCTGGGTAACCGAGGATGACCGCTGCCAAAACTGTCGGGTTTCTGGTACAGCAGCGGGTAACCCCGTGGTCACGGTGTAAAGCTTTTGGCTTTGCTGGCCCTGCTGATAAGCCTTGTAGTCCACCGCCGAAAACAAGATCCGGTCTCCCACCGGATAGGGTTTGAAATCAAGCACGACCCAGTCCTTAGGCGTCAGAGGCACCTCTTGCTGCTGGGTCAGGTTATACAGCACCAACCGTCCCTGGTTTTCGCCCTCAAGGCCAATGTAGACGAGGCCGCGATCGCGACTCTGGAAGGTGCTCTCAAACTTATTAAAGTGATCCGGTTGGCTACTCCCATCAACGTTAGACGACTGGCTAAACCGATCCTGCGCCCGGTCCAGACTGACCTCAAAGGTTTCTCCATAGGGAATCGGGAAATCAAGGGTATAGGCCATGCGGCGACCGGCCCAGCTAAACTTACCCAATAGCGGTGGCTCAATTTTTAGATTTTGCTCAACACTGGCCTCATCCATAGGCCGACTAAAGGTCAGCAAAAAAGCCACCTCCTCGGCCCCTACTCGCCGATCTTGCCAAGAAAAGTCGCGCACTCGGGCGGCGGCTCGATCTCCCACGGCAACCAGCACCACCACTATCACGCTCAGCCCGATCATCAATGTCAACGACAGTCGGTCCAAAGGCTGCAACCGCCAACGTTTGTGAGACCGCTTAGCCTCTGACTTTTTAGCGTCTGGCTTAATACTCATAGGGATTGCGAGGTTCTTCAATATTATCGAGAGCGGTGGGTTTAATCACCAGCTGACGACGGTCGTTGAGCGTCTCTGTCATCATATTGCCAGTCACCTCGAGCCAGCCATCCACCGGATAGGCCTTACGTGAGCCAATCACCTTGACCGGCAACCCCACTGGGTAAGCATCTGCCGCGCAGCAAGTGAGCACAAACCGAGAAATCATCAGATAGTCATCGGGCCATTCTTCGGGGTGAATCACAAATCCCTTCACCTTCACCGCCTGGTCAGTGTAAGCATCGGGCTCGGGATACACATTCAAAGTGCGCACCCAGTCAATAATGGTGCGTTCCTCAGGTTGGGTTTGGCGCACAAACCGCTGGGGTTGCGATCGCGTCAGCGACAGCGTGTCTGACACCCCCCGTTGCAGCGCCGTATCACTGGCAAAGGCCCG
>JBCDDJ010000795.1:0-1890 GCA_039180385.1 Cyanobacteria bacterium P01_G01_bin.38
GTGGGGCCTTACCCTGAGCGTCGAGATCTCTACGAGGCGCGCTCGCCGATTAACTTTACCGATCAGCTCTCTTGTCCGGTGATTTTCTTGCAGGGGGATGAAGATAAAATCGTGCCCCCTAATCAGGCCGAACTGATGGTTAATGCCCTGCGGGAGAAGGAGATTCCTGTGGCTTATGTTTTGTTTGAGGGGGAGCAGCACGGCTTTCGCAAGGCGGAAAATATCAAGCGAGCCTTAGATGCAGAGTTTTATTTTTACAGTCGGGTATTTGGGTTTGAGCCTGCTGAGGAGATTGAGCCGGTGGAGATTTGGGGGATGGGGAGTGAAAGGTGAAAGGTGAAAGGTGAAAGGTGAAAGGTGAACGACTATGCGACCTGATTTTTCGGCGGTGCCGCCCCATCCATTTGTGATGCCGAGGGAGTTTGTGGCTGGGGTTGAGCCCCCTGATGATGCGCTGTCGGGGTGGTGGTTTGCGTTTTCGGGGCACCGGATATTACTCGATCAAACAGGGGCTGTGCCGTTGTTGTCTGGGTTAAAAGAGATTGGACTGAGTCCGGTGCGGACTCAGTTTTTGGGCACTCTGGCGGGGCAACCTTGTTATTCTGCTGAGTTAGCAAAAGAGATTAAGGTGCCTGAGGGGATGGGGTTAGAGGGGTTGCGATCGCAATACACCCTGCTTGACGATGCCTTCTTTGCCCTGGCTGGTCGGGCCTACCAGATTATGGAATGGGACCGCACCCATCAGTATTGTGGTCATTGCGCGATGGCGATGGTGGATGGGGTGAGTGACCGTGCCAAGCGCTGCCCCAAGTGTGGCCTCCGACAATATCCCCGCCTATCCCCCGCCATCATTGTCCTGATTTCACGCGGCGATGAGCTGTTGCTGGCCCGCGCCCCCCGTTTCCGCGAAGGCATGTACAGCGTCCTGGCAGGCTTTGTAGAACCCGGCGAATCACTGGAAGAGACCGTTGCTCGTGAGGTCTACGAAGAAGTCGGCATTGCGGTGAAAGATATTCGCTACTTTGGTTCCCAGCCGTGGCCGTTTCCCAACTCGCTGATGATTGGCTTTACAGCGAGCTACGCAAGCGGTGAGATTGCGATCGATGGCAAAGAGATTGAAGCCGCCGACTGGTTTACCAAAGACAATCTGCCCCCAGTGCCAGGAAAGTTAAGCATTGCACGACAGCTGATTGATTCGTTTGTTACGGCCTAGGCAATAGGGCATTAATGCTGACTGAATCGATGATGACCGCTATAGTAGGGATATATTTCAATGCCTATTGTCTAGGGAACTCATTGCAAGGTTAGAGAAGCCTAGGAATCGATGGTCACAGTCCAACCCGCTTCCACACTCACTCGCCCCACAGGTGAAAACCGTGTGATATTTCATCACATCAATTGGGCTGCTTACCAGCAGATTTTAGACGCTGTTGGGGAGAGTCGTTCAGCGCGTTTAACTTATGACCGTGGCATCTTAGAAATTACCATGCCCCTTGAAGCGCACGAATTTTATAGCGAACTGATGGGTCGCTTTATCTATGCCCTAGTGTCAGAGAAGGGACTCAAACTTAAAAGCATGGGGTCTACGACGCTAGATCGAGAAGATTTAGATCGCGGTGCCGAGCCAGACAAGGCTTATTACATCCAAAATCAAGCCAAGGTTGCGGGCAAAACAGTTGACCTCAGCAAAGACCCCCCACCAGATCTGGTTGTCGAGGTTGATATTACCCACACAGATATCGACAAACTGTCACTCTATGCCCATATGGGGGTAGCCGAGTTTTGGCGCTACAACGGGCAAAATTGGCGGATCTATCAGCTGGTAGACGCTGCGTATCAAGAGGTAGACGTCAGCCCCACGTTTCCATTTGTGGCCAAATCAAAGCTCTA
>JBCDDJ010000796.1:0-1882 GCA_039180385.1 Cyanobacteria bacterium P01_G01_bin.38
CAGGAAATGTTAGCGAGTCGGTGGTAGAGGAATATCTGGAGCATCATCGAGAACCATCAAATCAAGACAACGACAATTTTTTGCTGGAGTAGAGGGACTTTCAGTCCCGTTACCCCCTGGAACCTATGGACTTTCAGTCCAGAGTGGTTGAGTTCGCCAGGTTTGGGGGGTGACCCCGTGGAGCTTGCGAAACTGGCGGGTGAAGTAACCGGCGTCGGCATAGCCAATGGTCTCTGCGATTTGTTTGATCGATTGGGCGGTTTCTCTCAACATTTTTCTGGCCTGGACCATCCGCCGTTCAATGATCCAGCTTTTGACCGTTCGCCCGGTGTGACTTTGGGAAAGATTGGTCAGATAGGCAGGGGAGTAGCCCGCTGCGTGGGCCACATCACCCAGGTTGATGGGTTGGCTGTAGTGGGTTTCGATGAACTGAAAAACAGCGGCCAGCTTGGGACAGTTGGGAAAGATGGTTCTAGCCTCTGGAGGCTGGGGCGGCGTTGATGGCGATTGCTGCAGGGTGCGCAGGCAGCTGCGTTGGATGTCTTCTTGGCGTCGTAGGCGGGTTGCGATCGCGCTCAAAAATTGATCTACGGTGCAAGGCTTGGTCAAATAGTCATCGGCTCCGAGGGCCATACCCTGCCGTAAGTCTGCCATTGTGACTTTGGCGGTTAGAAAGATAAAGGGCGTTGACACCGTTGCTTCCTGTTTTCGAAGGGCGGTCAAAACGCTATAGCCGTCCATATCCGGCATCATGATATCGCAAACTACCAGGTCAGGGCGATGCTGGGTAGCGAGCTTAACCCCCGTCGCGCCGTTCTCTGCGCCAACGGCACTAAATTTCTCGAAGGTCAAACATCGGAGAAAAATATCTCTGGTCTCGGCTTCATCCTCGATCACGAGAATCTTTTTCACCATAGTTTTTTCACCATAGTTTCAGATATCTCCCTTCGTTCGGAATGCAATACACTCGAATAGCTGGATATTACATATCTAGGACGTTGAGGTACGGACTGTAGTGTAATTCACTACAGTATTGGGTCAGCTTTATGAAACCACACGATCCGAGCGATGATTTTGAACAGTCAGAGCTGAGGGCACTCCGCCGTCAGTATCAGCTGATTCTCAACGCAGTCGGGGAAGGCGTCTATGGGTTAGATTTGCAAGGCAATGTCACGTTTGTTAACCCAGCCGCAGCGGCCATGATCGACTGGGACATGGAGGATCTGATTGGGCAGTCGATGCATCAGGTGCTGCACCATTCCCACCCAGATGGCAGCCCCTACCCGAGAGAGTGTTGTCCTATCTATGCAGCGTTTCAAGATGGCAGTACTCGTCGGGTGACAGATGAGGTTTTCTGGCGCAAGGATGGCACCAGTTTTCCGGTGGAATATATCAGTACGCCGATGCGAGATGAGCAGGGTGACTTAATTGGGGCGGTGATCACCTTTCGCGATATCACCCAGCGAAAATGGGCCGAGGCAGTCTTACATCAGGCCAACGAAGATCTGGAGCTAAAGGTGCGGGAGCGGGCGGCTGAGCTTTACGCGGCTAACAAGCGTTTGAGGGAGCTGAGTGCGTTAAGGTCTCGATTTGTGTCCATGGTTTGCCATGAGTTTCGCAATCCGCTGAACAACATTGCCCTGTCGGTTTCGTCGCTGAGTCGCTATGACGAGAAGCTATCGCTGGCGCAGAAGAACCAATATTTACGGGGCATTGCGGCCAATGTTGAGCGCATGACCCAGATGAGTGACGACATTTTGGTGCTGGGTAAGCTGGAGGCTAAGCGACTCTCACTCAACCCTGAGCCGATTGACCTGGTGGCATTTTGTCGTGAACTTTTGCTGGAATTGCAGCCTACCCAAGGGACTTTAGAATTTGTGGG
>JBCDDJ010000797.1:0-1881 GCA_039180385.1 Cyanobacteria bacterium P01_G01_bin.38
AGTAAAGTGCCCTGCTGAAAATCTTCAAGTACTAAATCGGCGGCAAAGTCGGCGAAATTTCCCCGTTCCATCCGAAACTGGATGCACTGATTCATGATCTCAATCACTTTCAGATGGAACGGGGCAATTTTGCCGACTTTGCCGCCGATTTAGTACTTGAAGATTTCCAGCAGGGCACTTTACTGACCTACTCAGTCAAAGCGACACCGTTGATTCCAGCCCCTGGTTTTTTGATCGAAGAAGCGATGCGGCAGGATCTGCCTGGCAATATGAGAACAATGCGACAGGTTTTGTGCCGTTAACCTGCTCAACGGTTGCGCTCAATAAACTGTCGACCCGCTGACATGGCGGCGCTGCTGGTCTGATAAATAGCCCCATCACTCATAACATCTAAGCGAGGGTTAACTACCCAGCACTGATAGCCCTGGCTGTCTAGCTGACTAACCTCAACTAGCCAGCCTACCCAGGCAGATATCTGAATAATACGATGTCGTGTCATGGTTTTTGTGCACCGAGCTGCACCGAGCTGATTTAAGGGTAGCAAATGTCCTTTAAATACACCTCACCCTTTAGCCCCACTCTACCCCCTTGACTGCATCCTCCTCTCTTTTACTAATACACAATCCGTGAGCACTCGCAATCTACCGCTAGACAATCACCTTTATCAGTACCTGCGCTCAGTGTCCGTTCGTGAGGTCGATGTGCTGCGGCAGCTTCGTCAAGAAACGGCCAGTCACCCCATGGCCGTGATGCAAATTTCCCCTGAGCAGGGCCAGCTGATGACCTTGTTAATCCAGCTGATGGGTGCTAAGAAAACCTTGGAATTGGGAGTATTCACGGGTTATAGTGCTCTGGCGGTGGCGCTGGCGTTGCCAGACGAGGGCCAGGTGATTGCCTGTGACGTCAGCGCAGACTATACCGCCATTGCCCAGCGCTACTGGCAGATCGCGGGGGTAGCCCACAAAATTGACTTACGCCTGGGGCCAGCTCTAGAAACCCTCGATCAGCTCAGGGTAGAAGGCCACGATGAAAGCTTTGACTTTGTGTTTATCGATGCTGATAAGCGCAACTACGATAGCTATTACGAAAAATCGCTGCAGCTAGTGCGTCCTGGTGGCCTAATCGCGATCGACAATGTGCTGTGGTCGGGGCGAGTGGCCGATCCGACGGTCCAAGACAGCCGCACTAAGCGTATTCGCGCCCTGAACGAGAAAATCTATCAAGATACCCGCGTGAGTCTGAGCCTATTGCCCATCGCGGATGGGCTCACCCTGGCGATTAAGAATTCTCTATGAATTTGGTTGGATTTGGGTAATGGTTAGACAGCCGTTCTTTCTCGCGTAGGCGGGCCTGTTTTTCTGGGGTCAAATCTCGATAGCAGTGGGGGCAAGACACGCCGGCTTCAAATTGTGGGGAAGCTCTTTCAGCGTCTGAGATGGGATGACCACAGCCACGACACATGTCGTAGGAGCCTGGTGCCAAGCCATGCTGCACGGCAACTCGTTCGTCAAAAACAAAGCATTCCCCTTGCCAGAGGCTGTCGTCAGCGGGCACGGCTTCGAGGTATTTCAAGATGCCGCCTTGGAGGTGATATACCTGCTCGAACCCTTGGCTGAGCAGGTAAGATGAGGCTTTTTCGCAACGAATGCCGCCAGTGCAAAACATGGCGACCTTTTTGTGCTTTTGGGGGTCGAGGTGCTGTTGGGCATAGTCTGGAAATTCTCGAAAGGAACGAGTTTGTGGATTTTTGGCCCCAACAAAGGTGCCGATACTCACTTCATAGTCATTGCGAGTGTCGATCACCACCACTTACATCAAGACCACCCTGCTACCTGAACTCTCGGCCTTGTTCCTTTCCCCCAGAAGGTGACGGGTTCCGGG
>JBCDDJ010000798.1:0-1866 GCA_039180385.1 Cyanobacteria bacterium P01_G01_bin.38
GGAGCCCCGCCGTTTTCAGGGATGCCATCGCTGTCTTGATCAAACTGCTTGAGATACTTCAGCGTCTCGACCACCGCAGGCCAGCACTCGGCTAAAAAGGCCACATCCTCACCGCCGGTCAGCGCAAACGCCCGATAGACCTGAATCACAAAATCACTGGGCAGATCTTTCCACTGGTTGCAGTCTTGATAGCTGGTGTAGTTGGTCGCCACCCAGGGATGCTCGTTGGGTGCTCCCAGATCGTGGGGCGTAGCTCCCTTGGCCTTGCGAATCGCTTTATGCTCGGTGTCACCGATGGTGTAGTAATAGCCGATGATGCGTAGCTTGCTGTCTTGGGTGGGGATCGCCCGTGCAAAAGCGCGAATCACCGATTTCTCTAACTCGGGCCACAGCATCAGCGTGGCAAACCCGCCATAGAGACGCACGTCCAGGCTTTCATACCAGCGGTAATCCATGCACTCCAGCACGGCAAACTGCCCCACCGAGTCTTGTTCGCTGGCGGCACTCCACAGCGTCCCGCCACTAGTGAGGTCATAGAGTTCATTAAACAAGGCCATTTTGAACCAGGCTGGCAAATCTGCCCGGTCGAGGATGGGCTGCTGCCACTGCTCGATTTTCGCTTGCCAGGTTGAGTAATTTTCCAGCGCCGTTTGGGCAATGGCCCAGGCATTGCGACCGCTGCGGTCAAAAAAGTCGGTATAACGCCGGTATGCCTGCTTGCCCGCGGCAAATTCGGTGACAGGTAGATCCCAGCTGAGGACGAAGGGGATTTCCAGGGTTTCGCCGGGTTGGAGGGTGAAGCGAGTTGCGATCGCGCAGCCCAGCTGTTCTGGCATCTCCGGTTCCATCAGAATGGAAGTTGTATCAGCAACATTTGGAAGAATGCCATCGGTAGAGAAGGCTTGCCAGAGAGCGGGGTCGGTGGGGTGCCAGTGGATGTGGTGGGTGGTCGTGGGCAAAGGGCGAAGGGGGAAAGGCGAAGGGGAGGCCGCGGAGAGGGGAAGACATGGGGACGCGGCGATCGTAGGGGCAGATGTTTCGCCTGCGGTCTGTCGAGGTTTGGCTGTCGCAATGCAAAATTGACCATCACCTTCGCTGGGAGCACCTGACCAGGAGCCGTCCATAATGCAGCCTGTGAAATCTCCCTTTTCGACTAGCTGGTTGAAATTGCCAGTACTTTTTCCCAAAGGTGGCTTGTATTCATAAAACGGGCTACCATCGTCGCGCTGCTGCACCTCTGGTGACTTATTGGCGTTGGTGAACCAGCCCACCATGTTTTGCCAGGAGAGCATAATGCTCAGAGTAATGGGCTGATCAGTCGGGTTGTGGGCCGTCCACACAAACACTGCGACAGGATAGCTACTCTCTTGATAGTTATCGGCCCAAATCGGCGTGAGCTGTTCGCAAGTCAGCTCAGCGTGGAATACATTCTCATAGGTGTACCAGCTTCGGGGATAGAGCGCATGGTAGGTGCCAACGCGAGGGGAGTTGTAAGTTTTGAGTTTTGTAGACGCCTTAGCGGCTTCCCGCAGAGTATTTTGAGCTTTAGAGTCTGGATCTCGAAGGGTATTGTCTCCACCTTCCCCATCTCCCTTATCTTCCCCATCTCCAAATCCCCCCCTCTCTGCGTCCCGTTCGGCTGAGCGCTCATGTCGAAGCCCGCGTCCTCCCCTTGGGTAACTCTCACCCCCCACCAACCCATCATCCGTCGTCATCGCATACGCTTGCGACTCGCCCGAGGCGAGCTGCTCAAAGACGCTGAACTGACATCCGGGAAAGGTTTGAAAAATATGCTCACCGCCGTCGAGGTGCCATAGGTTAAAGGTACCGTTGGGCGAGCGACCAATACAGCCTGCCCCAAAGCCA
>JBCDDJ010000799.1:0-1822 GCA_039180385.1 Cyanobacteria bacterium P01_G01_bin.38
TGAGCTATCAGACGACCAGCTGATTGCTCAAGTGGGGTTCAGTAATCTGCTTTTAGACTCGCCCTCCGATGCATCTACGGGAGACTTTGTCCGGCGTCAGGCGCTCTCCTACGCGCCTGAGCTAGCTGCGACGCAGTCAACGTGTTCGACGCCCTATAGCCTGAGCTTTCAGCTCGCCTATTATTTTTTGAGTCAAGCGGGCATTGCGCCTCTAGCGGTGATTGACAACCAGTGGCAGTTTGGCTCAGTGGTTTTGCCGCCCCTGACGCGTCGCTTTGGGGGCTATCAAAATTTGGACGGTCTCAGCGCTCAGCTGATGCTGAACTATCGCACGGGTCAGCCGGGTCAGCGGGTTTCTTTGCAGACGGTCTTAAGCGGGCAAATCGAGGCAGATCAGGTCAAAGATCGGCTGATTTTGGTGGGTCACACCGCCCCGGTTGCCAGAGACACGGTGGATACCCCCCAAGGCAAAATGGCTGGGGTCTGGGTTCACGCGCATATGGTCAGTCAGTTACTGAGTGCCGTGCTAGACCAGCGACCCTTAATCAGGGTATTGCCCCAGTGGAGAAGTTTGCAATGGGGAGATGGGTTATGGATCTTAACCTGGTCGCTGATCGGTGGCGGGGTGAGCAGCTGGTGGGTGTCTCGCCAGGTCCAAACGTTTAGATGGCTGCTGCTGTGGGCGTTGGCTCTCGCAGTCATCGGGGGGGGACTCTCTTATTTATCTTTGATAGCCATTACTCAAGGTCTATGGCTACCGCTGATGCCAACGCTGTTATCCGTATTGCTCACTGGGGGGCTTGTAGTCTTAAAGGGGATTTCTAAATATCGTCTCTAACCTATAGCCCCCCTGGAATTTAGGATGACTCTTCAGACACTATCCGTTGCGATCGCAGGCGCATTTGCCAGTACGCTGGCACTCGCTTTCCTGTATTCACCTCAAGATGTTCTTGCCCTGTCTGTGCCCAGTGTAGAAGCAAACCAACGCCCCCCGGTTCCCCCCAGGACTCCGCCGCCTAACGGCACTCGCCCCGGAGGCGGTCTCAACCCTAGCGATGGCTCATGCAGAGCCCTGAGCGATGGCTTGCGGGCCCTCATTCCCGTCGACAATCCGGTGCTAACGACCACCGCCTATCCTACCTTTTTGTTTTATGTCCCCGTTGGCGCTGAGGCCGTCGAGTACGGTGAGTTTTCTCTGCTGCTCTGGCCCGATGAAACAGTCCGCCACTATCAAATTCGCTTTGATCTGCCCGAGTCACCGGGCATCGTCAGTGTCACTCTGCCTGAGATGCCAACCTACGCCTTAGCCGAAGACCAAATCTATCGCTGGTACTTTCAGCTGCACCCTAAGGCTGAAGGGAACCTTCAGCCGTTTATTTTGAGCGGGGCCGTGCAGCGAGTTGCCCTGACCCCAGAACGTGATCAACAAATCCAGGCGGGGTCCGCTGAGATTTGGTATGACGCGCTGGCCAGTGTTGCCGATCGGCTGCAACAGTCTCCGCAAGATGGCCAGCTTCAAACCCAGTGGCAGGGGCTTTTGCAGCATATTGAGGCAGAAGACGTCGGCGCAGCCCAGTTTGTGGGGCCTGTTTTACCGTTAGAAGAATAAATTAATTTTCTCTAAAGCTCTAAGTGTAAACCTTCGTAAAGAGATGAGGGGACTGGCAGAATCTCACCGCTGTTTTTTTGAGATACCCTCGAAGGGGTTTATTTCGATAGCACTCATGGGACCCATCTATGGAACGAATAGGTTCGATCAATCAGCTGATCGGTTGGTGCGCAGCTGGGCTCGCTAGCGGGAGTGTTGCGATCGCACCCCCCA
>JBCDDJ010000800.1:0-1822 GCA_039180385.1 Cyanobacteria bacterium P01_G01_bin.38
TAAAAACTCGCCCCGTCGGATACTCAGGTCAAAGTCTTGCAGCACTAAGCGCTTGCGACTATAGCCAAAAGCAACCTGCTCTAGACAAACAATCTCATCTTGAGCTGATCGCCGGTTTTGGAGATCTCGCTCAAGCGGACTAATTGAGGATGGCAAGGGAGGATGAGACATTGAGATTTGGCGGATAATTAGGGAAGATGAGGAAGATGGGGGAGATGGGGAGGGTAGGGAAGAATGACGCGGAGAGGCGGGGATGCGGGGACGCGGGGATGGGGAGACAGAGGAAATAGAAAACGGCAATCGCCTTCCCCATCTTCCCCACCTTTCACACCACCCACTACCCACTACCCACTCCACCCTTCACCCTCTACTCATTTAGTCTCAAGATAATCAGCCACATAGGAAGAGTTTATCAGCGGAGCCAGATCCTCTGGGGCACTGTCCAGGCGGCCCTGATCGACCAAGAAAACCGCGTATTCTTCGTAGGCCTTGTAGAGGTCTGTCGACTGAGGCTGTCCCGGCTGCCCCAACCAATCATCAGACAGCTGATCATCCATCATGACCACCGTTGATCCCTGGCGATCTACCATTGCCCCAAACTCTTCTGCGGTGAGATTCAGTCGCTCAGCTTCCCATTTTTGACCAGACTCAATATCTGCCAGATAGTCTTGCTGGGCCATGTCCCAGGCTTCCATAAACTTTTGCATGACCTCAGGATTGGCTTCGGCAAACTCTTTACGCACGGCCCACAGGGCCACCGCATAAGCGCCCACCGATTTCGCTGTGGCAATGTCAGTACCGCCTAGCTCATTCAGCTTGCCAGCGGCGGGTTCCCAGGTCCAGGCGGCATCAATCTTGCCTGCCGAAAAGGCCGCGGCCATCTCGGACGGTTTTAAATTCACCAGGTTCACATCATCCTGGGATAGCCCTGCCTGATCTAGAGCGGCTAGCAGTGAATGGTGTCCCGAGGTGCCGATGGTGACGCCCACATTTTTGCCGGTGAGCGCCGCCACATCGGCGATCGACTCCCCTGCGATCAGTCGCTCTGCTGTTAAAGGGGCATGGTCTAACAGCACGACTTCTATATCGATGCCTGTGGCAAAGGCCGTTAACGAGGGGAATGGGAAGAACCAGGTGATATCCACTTCCCCAGCCGCTAACGCAGGGACCATCGCACCCCCAGAGGAGTAAGGACTCATTTCAACATCCAGACCCACTTTCTCAAAGTAGCCTTCCTTATCAGCCACCATGGTGATGTTGTTGATGTCACCCGTTTGGAAGCCAACCCGCACCTTGGGCAGATCCGTCGCGGGTGCGTCAGCCGCTGCGACTTCCTCAGTCGCTGTTTCTGCCTCAGCGGTGGGGGTTTCCGTCGTGGGAGAACAGCCAATCGCCAGCGCCAAGGAACAAGCGGCTAAACCACTAAACGTAAAAAAACCACGCCGGTTGAGAAGGCGCTTAACCGATTGATGCATAGCTAATCTCCAAGGGTATGACCGTTTGCCACTAAATAATGTCTGTTGTAAGCCATTCTGGTGAGTTTAGGAATTTGTTTTGTGATGAAAGGTACAAAGGTCTGCTTGCGCTGACAATTATCGAAAAAAAAAGTTTATGGATTGATAAATTTTCTTTCTAGCCTCAAACCACCGCAGAGAGAAAAGCCCCGCCAGCCCCACAGACAACGAGCCCGGCATAGCGCAGCCAGGCTGATCTTTGGGTGGGGGTACGCCGCTGCACGATTGCAAACGCCCCTGCCATGATGGCCCCTTGCACGGCGGTAAACCCAATCAGATAAGACAGCAGCGGGGTGATCTCGGCCCCA
>JBCDDJ010000801.1:0-1821 GCA_039180385.1 Cyanobacteria bacterium P01_G01_bin.38
TACTTTCACCTTTGGCGTCAATCTTAACGTAAATTTCAGAGTTTGTCTCTAGTCAGGTTCAAGGCTTCAAGATTCCCTAAACCTGGCAGATTTGATTTGATGCTTTGCGTTTAACCCATGATACTTTGAGTGATTCAAAAGAGCGATTTCTGACGCATTTGACTGAACAAATTAGAACGAAGCGCAAAGGCCAAGTTCGTATTCCAGGATGTCCAGGATTAAGCAGGATAAGAGGAGGTCATTTTTATGGCTCTGTTGCAAAAAGCTATTGAGGAGAGAATAGCTCTGTCAGCAGCCCTCTGACTATGCAGGCACTCCAAAGATTTCGTGGATTAAAGAGATCTGTCCACTGAATCACCTGGAGACACTCCCGTTAACTGACTTCAAGACACCCAAAGTGCTGGGTGTCGATGACTTTACTTTCCGCAAGAGCAACCAATCTCAATACCCCCATCACAAACTGATGGAACTTGGGAATTACGGCTGTGCTGAGTGTCGGACATCATGAAACCTCCTAAATGATTTTACAGTAGGGAATGAGACGATTGGTCTTGGCAGTGTCGTCGTTGAAACCAGTATTGTCGAGCCTCATCTTTGAGAGACTGCTGGCGATATTGCTTTAAGCGTTCCAGTTCCGTCTCATCAGCCCAGATAATCCAGCGCCGATCCGCTTGAGAAACTTGTCTGGCCTGCAGCTTCTCCCGACGTCTCCAACTTGAGAGAGTGGATAAAGGCATTTCTAACGCCTGGGCTAACTCCCTCAGCCACCACTCATGGGGACCCAGTTCCACGGATGGAATATTCGCAACGGTGAAGTGAGTTAATCCGAGGGTGCGCATTAACTCATAGACCGCATAGCCCTTAAAGGTTTGAGTGTGCTTGGATGGTCGGAATTCGGCTTGGTTCAACCAGCAAATCCCTGTAAAGCTGTAAGATAGCTCCAAAATGAATGATGTCGACGCCAATTTGAGCCACTAAGCTTTATCTCCGCCTGCCTCGCCCAGGGGATGTCCTCCGCCCCCGTCTGATCGAGCGGCTACACGAGGGCCTGTACCGTAAACTCACCCTCGTCTCTGCCCCGGCGGGTTTTGGTAAAACCACTTTGGTCAGCCAGTGGATCGCTGATTGCAAGTGTCCGGTCACCTGGCTATCCCTGGACGAAGGAGATAACGACACTACCCATTGAGTGAGGTTCCTGACGCTATTCGATATCTAGAAGCAGGTCACGCCCAAGGGAAAATCGTCATCACTGTATGAGGGGCTAGGCCAACCCCCGATTTCCATCCCCCTCATCCGTAGCCTTCAGACCAAAATAAGTCAGCACCAGCGTCTGCTCCCCCGTATTCATCACCTCATGCACCTCCCCAGGCTCTACCGCAATGCAGGTACCCGGCGTCATCACATAGACCACGCCGTTAATCTCAATCGTGCCCTGCCCCGACTCCACAAAAAAGACCTCGTACATATCTGCGTGGGCATGGGCCGCCGCCACCTGGCCCGGCCCAAATCGCGCCTGGGAAAAATTGGTCAAGTTTGCCAGCATCCCCGAGCGCAGCATCACCTGCTTACGAATCTCGGGGTTGTGGGACACTGCTTCATCAGGTAGCGTTTGGAGAGACGTGATATGCATAAAGATTTTGAAGCCCTACTGAAGAACTTGAATCACCACAGATAAACCATACCGATAGCGATCTGGGTAACACAGCTTACCATCGCTATCGGTCATCTTCCAGATAGCGGTTGTCGTTGTGGCGACGTCTGGTGCTTTCAGGTTGACTGCGATTGCAACCCGATTCCCAGGGAGAGTATGGGGTATTTTGA
>JBCDDJ010000802.1:0-1806 GCA_039180385.1 Cyanobacteria bacterium P01_G01_bin.38
GATGAGTGGGAAACGCCAGTGGGGGTTTTTGAGGTGCTGCAAATGCAGCAAAACCCGGCCTGGCAGCATCCGATCACCCAGGATGTGATTGAGCCGGGGCCAGATAATCCCCTCGGGGCACGCTGGATTGGTTTTTGGAGTGATGGTACCAGCCAGATTGGATTTCATGGTACCAATCAGGAAAATCTCATCGGTCAAGCAGTCTCCCATGGCTGCATTCGGATGCGCAACCAGGACATCCAAAAGCTTTATGACCAGCTGGCGCTGGGGACGCTGATCACGGTCGAGCCTTGAGGAAAATATCGCGATTTCTGATTTAGGAGATGAGCCGGTCTAGCGCCGTTGCTATTTAACGGCCTCTCACTGCTAAAGTCATGCCGAGGATCAGCAATGCCAAAATAGCCCATAAAAAAGCTGCTGAGATAAATCAGCAGCTCTATTTCAAAGGAAGATAACTGTGTCAAAACAAGGCAGAAAACAGCGGTTGTTTTGTTAGGCGGCACCTGCTTGTAACTCAAACTTGTGGGCATAGTCTTTGAGCAGATCGTTCATCTGACCCAAGAAGCTGCCTTCGCCATTGGTGCGCTTGATGGTCTGACGCTCAGGGAAGAAATCAGGACGGTTGAGACTGTTTGCGATCGCATCTTGTACCTGACCTGCGATCAGCTCAGCCAGCTCAGCCCGAGCTTTATCCCGTTGGTAGCTAGCCCCCTCTTCGGTGGTGGCATAGAGGGGCGGTAGGCGGTTGAGTGCATAAGCTGCCACGTCCCCCAGGTCAAGGGTGCAATCGTTGTTGGCCTCGATCTCCGCCACGCGGGCGATGGCCTCGGTTAGGACCAGTTCCTCCATGACATTAATAAACTGCTTACGAGGAACGGCCACCACCTCACCAGTCAGCAGTGAGCCCATGAGACGATCTAGGGCCATATATTCTTCGATGGAAAGCTCGGAAGCAGTATCGCAGATGCGACCCACTTCAGCTTCCATGGCAGGGGTTAGATAACCATCCTGCAGGGCTTGTTCAACAATCTTTTCGATACTACTCATCCTACTGATCGGCTCCGTTTCGTGCTTATGTCGAGGGATTTAGAAGAATTTGATTTCTAACTATCTGGGGCTAGTGTTCCCGGCAGTGACCGCGCAAACACATTCGTTCTAGAGAGAAACGATATGCATTACGAATGCATCACCATATCGGTTTTCGTTGAAAATCAGCTAAATCGACAACAGCGCTTTCACGGATATTTGATTTTTTTGATGGCAGCGGGTGGAGGGGACAGGGGCAAGGCGAAGGGGGAATTACCCACTCCCTCTAACTAACCAACCCCGTCATACCGCCACGGCACCGGGTCAACCGACACGCCATTCACGTAAAGACCCCAGTGCAGGTTAGGCCCAGTTGCAAAGCCGGTGGAGCCCATGCGACCAATCAGCTGACCGGCCTCGACAAAGTCGCCTTCTTGCACATTGAACCCTGACAGGTGGATCATGACACTGACGACGCCCTGGCCGTGGTTGATACCAATAGTGTTGCCGTTGAGCTGAAAGCCGTCTTCTACTCGACCCACTAGTTCGATGCGGCCTGCGGCGGGGGCGTAGATGGGGGCACCGTTGCCCTGGGCATAGTCAACCCCCCGGTGGTAGTAGTTTTCGGCGAAGACACCGTTGTAGTAGCGGCGCAGGCCGTAAATTGAGCTGACCCGTCCGTTACTGGGTCGTGCCATCGGGCCATCCCAATATTTCTCAGGGGTGACCATGGCTTTGAGGGCATCCATGCGATCAAACTCATAGTCGGTGCCTTCTAAC
>JBCDDJ010000803.1:0-1804 GCA_039180385.1 Cyanobacteria bacterium P01_G01_bin.38
AGCCAAGCCCTTTTGCACCACAGCCCCTTCACTAATGGGTGCGATGTCTGGTTATCGGGTGATCTTTAAGAAAGCGTCGAAACTACTGATATTTTACCGTACCTGACGGCCAGTTTACCTCCTTACAGACGGGCCCCTCAGCTTACGCTAAGCGGGACCTATAGTGGACGCGCGGCAAGTTATGCTTCTTGCTTCGTTTATCAACATCAGCACAGTATTGTGGTCAAAGTTCCAGAACAATCGATCGGGCCAATGAATCGGCTTGGGATCAACGAAAATTCGTCACTCTCAACCAAACACTTTGCATTTTAATTTCCTTTGCTACTGCCGCGAAAAATGTACTTAAGTCTGTGCTCGATCCTGTTCAAAATGGGCTGTCTGGCATGGGCGGAGCTAGGATTGGGGGAACTTTGGTCAAGTGTGCTGCTATTTAGGCCTGGAGGAGGCGACTTTTGGGCTAGGACCATCAATTCTTAAGGTGCGACATGCCAATTTGCTTCATGAGTATGCCAATATTTTCTTATGGGGGGAGGGGGTTGAAACGAGGTTTCGGAATGGGAGCTGGTTGTTCAATGGGGGGATGGGGGCGGTGGGAACCTAACCCTGGACCCGCCTGTGCTATCGGCTTTGTCATACCCCCTTGCGAAATGGCATTTCATGGTCAATTATGATTGCGCTGAAATGACTACTCGTTCGGCAGCAAACTCTTCAAGCGTGAGGTTTGCCGCCGACTCGCCAGGATTAGGTCAGTTCTGCGTGCCAGCGGGCCATCAGGGATAAATGAGGCTGGTGAGCGATCCGTTGTCGGCCTTTGCAAGGGCAGACCCAGGGAATGCTCGGAAGGAGATACACCGTTAATCTAAATGGGAATGATATATGACGAACTCGTAAACCTCTAACATGAAATTTAGGCTGCCTGAGGCCTGTTTGGTCACAATGTAACAATATTACGGTGCGAAGTGTCAGAATACGTACAAATATAAATTATTTTCTGGGGCGCGTTCTTTCGGATGTGGTATTCAATTGGTATCGTAGTCTCACCCGTGTTTATATGGGCTAGGATCTGGTGACCTCCCTTCCATACAACGCTTATCAACAGGGTTGAGGTAGCAGGGCGATCCCCTCTCGTGCCTACTTTGAGCGCTCCTGACCTTGTGATCGACCGGTTCCCCGAGACCCGGGTATCTACGCGCTGTTTTACTACCATAGATGGTGCCACCAGCAGTACCGCCGCGGTGACTGCAGAGCCGCCTATCGGCGATGCTCTGAACTAAGTCCGGCCGATCCCACGACCCCAGATCGATGCTCGCACGTGCGTGTTGGGCTTTTGGGGTCATCGACGTATGTGGGTGGTGGCAGAGGTTCGGTCAGGGTGTGGTGCCTGCCTCGCTTTTGGGTATTGTGTTTTTCTTTTCTTTTTGCTCAAAATATTTTGAAAGTTGTTCCTGGCCCTGATTTTGATATAGGAATAATTATGTCGATTGGTGACAGAAGTAGCTTCTTATCAAGTTTTGCGTAATAAATCTCGGTATTTTCAAGATATCATAAGTCACTGAATTGGTATCGCCAGTCGGTATGCACCAGGTTTTACTCGCAAGCTCAGAGACCTCGGAAATAGGATTCTTTTGATCAAAATATTTACTGTAATATAATGAAAGAAAGGTGGTGCACTAAACAACTTCTGACTACTGACCATTATCGGCCATACGTGAGATCATCTCACTAATTGATCACTAGTTGCGGAAAAGATCCCTATCTGTAGCCAGCGAGCACGAACCATTCATCAGTGGCTGACGACTGTATC
>JBCDDJ010000804.1:0-1801 GCA_039180385.1 Cyanobacteria bacterium P01_G01_bin.38
CTTTAGATGAGGCTCCGCAACCGGTGAATTGGGCCGCTTTTATCTTGGTTGGAGCGGTAGAGTAATGGGCATCACTACGCTTGCAATGTTTAATCATTAGGTTTCACGAGTTCAACCCAGTCTAAATATAGAAGATTTGATATAGAAGATTTGCCAGTCAATCAGGGGGCGTCAGTTAGATTTTTGACTGTTTGCTAAATAGCCCCCCCTCTCTGTGAAGAAGTTTGGAGAGTCGTTTGTTTGTGAGGGAGAAAATTGTATGCTCCTCAACATTTTACTTTGGCCCATTGCATTTGTTTTACTGGGACTGAGCTTTGCCCCAGGTCGATGGTACCGACTATGGCTGTTTGAGCTATTGGGCGCAGGCTATCTTTGGTATGCCGCCCTTACCTTGATCTTGCTATTGGGGCTATTGGGGTTAAAACTGCGGCGGCGCAAGCTGATGATTGTGTTGGCGCTGGCGCTGGGGTTGTATGCTAGCTCAACCCTCAGCTGGTACGTGCCCAGGCTGCGAGATGCTCAGCCGGGGGGTGTACCGCTCGCGGTGATGACCTATAACGTCAATTACCAACTCTGGGATGCTGAGGCGGTGACGGCGTTGGTGCGATCGCACCCCGTGGATGTGTTCGGGCTGGTCGAGCCCTTTAAAGAACAAGCGGCTGAGCTGCGAGAGAACGTTGAGGATCTCTATCCTCACTATTATCGAGCTACCGGCGGGGGGCTGAGCTTGTTTAGCCGCTACCCCATTGCCGACGCTGCCACCGAAAATTTGGATACCCGCTATCACAGCTTGTTCGCAACGGTTGACGTTCAGGGGGTGCCCGTCAAAGTGGTTGTCGCCCATCCGCTAGCGCCGGTCTCCAGATATAACTTCGTCAACCGCAATGAGGCGATGGCTGCCCTGGCAGACTATGCCGCTCAACAGCAGCTGACAACGATTATTATGGGTGATTTTAATCTCACCTCCTGGTCGCCTTATTTCCGCAGCTTTATTAAGAATTCAGGTCTGCGCAGCGTCAACTTGGGCCATGGCCTAAATCCAACCTGGTTCTATAACAGTTCAGGCCGGGCACTCGTCACGATTGAGTGGTTAAAGCAGTTCCTAAAAATTCCCATTGACCATGTTTTTGTGACTCAAAATGTGAGCGTTGATCAAGCCAGCACCCCGCCCTCTGGCGTTTCAGACCATCGCCCGGTGATCGCAAGGCTACGCCTACGGTAGTCTTAGCTCTGTATCGGTGCTAGATTTTCACCGTCATCTCAGAGCACTCGCCTCCTGATTGGAGAAACGCAATAATAAAGGGATCTATGACGTTACAGGCTGGTGAGACGCGATGCCCGATGATATCAAAACCTACAACTCGATGGCAGAATTCTACGCCTCCATCGGTGGCAAACTAGAGCAGGATGTCGATTTCACCATTCACCGACTAGAGCAGGTCCACGGTCAGGTGCCGGTCAAGTCGCCCCTATTTCGCACCAACTACTATTCGATTGTGCTGATTCGGCAGGGCAAGGGTTGCTACCTTATCGACGGGCAGTCCTATGAGACAAAAGCGCGGACCCTTTACTTTACAAATCCGGGGCACATTAAGGGTTTTGAAATTGAGCAGCTTGCCTATGGCTACATTGTCACCTTTTCAGAAGCCTTTTTGAAACAGTACGTTCACGCCGATATTTTCGACGAGTTTCCCTTTCTGATTGCCGAGGTTGCACCCCCCCACTATCCAGAACCTGACCTGTTTGCCGAGTTTGATAAGCTGGGTGACCAGCTCATGGCCGAGTTTCAGTCCAGCTCGCC
>JBCDDJ010000805.1:0-1801 GCA_039180385.1 Cyanobacteria bacterium P01_G01_bin.38
TGCCCACTGTGGCTCAATCTTGTTGAAATCGGGTGAATAGGCAGGCAGATACCAAATCTCGCAACTAGCAGCTTCGACTAATGCTTGAATGCGTCCCCCTTTGTGAAAAGTTGCATTGTCAATTACCAGCTTTTGGCCTGGTTTGAGTTCAGGGATTAGACAAGTCTCTAACCAGGTCTCGAAAACCAAACGATTGCAGGCCCCTTCGATGGTGAACGGTGCGAGCAATTGCTGATTGCACAACGCTGCAATCATGTTGATGCGACCCTTGCGAGTGCCTGATTTCAGTGCCTCTAACCGTTCTCCTTTAGGGCTGTAGCCATAGGGATAATCATCACGACTATCCATGCCTGATTCATCGGCATAAACAATTTGCTTAGCTTCAACTGTCGCTAGCTGTTTGAGAAATAGCGATCGCGCTTGTGCGTCACGTTCTTGGTATCCGTAAGTCTTTTTTTTCGCGTGAAATTAATCTTTTTCAGCGCCCGACTGATGGTACGGTCACTGATGTTTTCTGGCCATAACTCGGCCAGTTCTTCCTGGGTTTTGTCAGCATGGTCACAGACAAACGCTCTAAATTTCTGCCAGTCGGTGATTTTATGACTATGCCCCCTGTGGTTATGATGGCTCGGTGAAATGTCACCTGTTTCCTCATAGCGTTTGAGCCAGTCGTTGATGGTACTGCGGCTGACATTGAACTGCTCATGAGCTTCGCAGCGTTTCATCCCATTCAGGACAATTGCTTCGACGACTTTGAGGCGGAGGTCGTTGCTGTAGGGTTTTGGCATCGGTTTTCGGGATTTGCTCGGCTTTCCCTTTGATGACGTACAAACCTATATGGCGGTTGCTATACAACTGTCGTCACCAGGGGCCCATGCCTTTAAGCTTGGTGTATTATCTGTCGGGCGGCACGCGAGTAGACAATACAGGACTCAAACTATCCACAGAAGAGGTCGCCGGGAAAAGCTATCTCTACTGCCTGCCCAACACAACTGAAGTTGAAGAATATCCAGCAGAACAAACGATTTTCACGGTTAGAATTCGAATTTTGCCTACGCTAATACCAGCATTTAGCGATCGCATTCACGAGCTGCCCTCCCATCTCAGACAGGCTATCAACCACCCCAAAGAAGCGCTACTGTACTACTCAGCCAAAATTACACCCGCCCAACAGCACATTTTGCAGCAAATAATACAGTGGCCTTATCAAGGTCTGACTCGTCAGCTGTACTTAGAAGGAAAAGTGCTAGAGCTCCTATCACTTTACTTCAACCAAATGCTAGCAAAGCCTCAGGGGCGTGGCAATTCTCTCATTGCTAGAGATGTTGATCGAATCTATCAGGCGCGAGATGTGCTGATTCAAAATATGGTAAGCCCACCTTCTCTACCACAGCTTGCAAAACAGGTTCACCTAAATGAGCGTAAGCTCAAGCAAGGGTTTCATCAGGTCTTTAATACGACCGTTTTTGGCTACTTGCACGACCACCGCATGGAACAAGCACAGCATCTGTTGCAGACAGGCCAGTTAAACATTCAAGAGACTGCTCGCTGGGTCGGGTACGCCAGCCGCAGCTCATTTGTCGTCGCCTTCAAAAAGAAATTTCAGATGACGCCGAGTCAATATCTCAAAATCTCTAAATGACGAGAGAAGAAAAATCTACCAGGCGAAACAACAGGCGAAACAAGTCTTAATCTGTCTTATTTGAGCTGTCCCAATAAACTGACCAGCGCAAAAAGATCCTATATTAAAAAGGTCCCGCTAAAGCACACAATGGTCCCGCTAGGGAACAGATCTCCTGAA
>JBCDDJ010000806.1:0-1792 GCA_039180385.1 Cyanobacteria bacterium P01_G01_bin.38
ATGGTTCATTGCTGGCAGGGTGAAAGGCTGAGCCCAACCCTGTGAGATAGGGTTCACTGTAGGGAGGAGCGATAAAGGTTACCCCTGAGGGAATGCCGTTTGATTGGAAGCCGTTGGGGAGTGCGATCGCACTCAAATCCAGCAAATTGACAAAGTTGGTGTAGTACCCCAGGTTAGCATTCAGCTTGAGGGGCTCGGCTTCAATTTCATCGATCCGATAAGCGGTGCCAGTGGTGGGTACCACCAGACAGTCGATGTCGTCCCACAGGGGCTGAATGGTTCGCTTCAGGGTCTCCACTGCATAAAGCCCTTCAAAGGCTTCTGCTGACGAGATGTCTTTTGCCTTTAAGATAATCTCGCGGGTGATGGGAAACACCGCAGCTGGATTCGCTTCGATAAATTGCCCCACCGACGCATAGCGCTCTGCCACCCAGGGGCCGTTAAACAACAGTTCATTGGCGTGCAGAAAAGGAGCATAATCGATTTCAACGCAGGTGCCCCCCAGCTGAGTGAGGGTTGCGATCGCGTTGTCGTAAAGGGCTGCTACATCCGTATTGCCAAAAAAGGCCCGCTGGTCAGGGCGGGGGACGCCAAATCGAAAGGGTTGATGGGCCTGATAGGTGCTCAGCCGATCTGATGGTTTACCGGCGGGACGCGAGTAAGGATTGGTTGAGTCAAAACCCTGGGCCACCTCAAAAACAGTTTGGGTATCCTCAGCGATCAAGGCAAAGATAGAAAGACAGTCCAGGGTTTTGCACGCCTCAACCGTGTGGGAAGTGCTGAGCAACCCTCGGGTGGGTTTGAGCCCCACAATGTTGTTAAACCCCGCAGGCACCCGACCCGACCCCCCCGTATCGGTGCCGATGGCAAAAGAGACCAGCCCGTTGGCCACTGACAGCGCTGCCCCGGAGCTAGACCCGCCAGGGATGTAGTCTTTAGAGAAAGCATTATGGGGCACCGTGTAGCCGGTACGAACCCCCACCAGACCCGTGGCAAACTGATCTAGATTGGTTTTGCCGATCAAGATGGCCCCTGCCGCCAACAGTTTTTGCACAGCTGGGTTGGTGTGGGTCGCCTCGTAGGTAAAGTCAGGACAGCCCGCTGAGGTGGGGAGCCCGGCCACATCAATACAGTCTTTGACGCTGAAGGGAATGCCCCATAGAGGTAGTGTTGGATCAAGTTGGGTCAGTTCAGTGGCTCGCGATCGCAACCTGTCTGGAGGCAGCATATAGAGCCAGATGCCATCATCGCCACGGGCATCCAGAGCGGCAATAATGGCCTCAACCACCTCCTCAGGAGAACAGGCCCCTGTCGTATACTGCTGTCGCAGACTTGAGAGGGTAAACGGAATGCCTAAGCCATTGTGATTGCTCATACGTGTATACTTTGCATACACAATAGCCAATGCTTGGAAGCACTATATTCAAAGCCCCCAGAATTGGGGGTTTGGGGGCCTTCGAGAACCCTAACTTCACCACCAGCGTTTCTAACCATTCACGTCTACCAGGGCAGCATTAGGACTCACCCCATTGAGTCCAGGACAAAAAGTGTTATTCATCCCCACAGCGATAGACTCAAACACGAGCGAGAGAGGCGCTTTCTCATCGGCCAGGGGTAACGGCTGCCCCGTGTCACCCCCCTGACAAATCTTCGGATCAATGGGAACCTGACCCAGTAACGGGATCGATAGCTCCTCGGCCATCTGCTCACCGCCGCCGCTGCCAAAGATCGAGGTTCGCTCCCCACAGCAGCCACAGATCAGATAGCTCATATTCTCCACCAGGCCCAACAC
>JBCDDJ010000807.1:0-1787 GCA_039180385.1 Cyanobacteria bacterium P01_G01_bin.38
GATTAGCTGTGTGGCTTGGCTTTACCAAAAAATCGAAGACAGTTTTTTCTTAGTCATTGGCACCAAGACCTGCGGCTATTTTTTGCAAAATGCGATGGGGGTGATGATCTTTGCTGAGCCCCGCTACGCGATGGCCGAGCTTGAAGAAGGGGATATCTCCGCCAAGCTCAATGACTACGAAGAACTGAAGCGACTGTGTGAGCAGATTAAGCGCGATCGCAACCCCAGCGTGATTGTCTGGATTGGCACCTGCACCACCGAGATCATCAAAACCGATCTCGAAGGGCTGGCCCCTCGCCTCGAAGCTGAAATCGGTGTCCCCATTGTGGTGGCCCGCGCCAACGGGCTTGACTATGCCTTTACTCAAGGGGAGGACACCGTCCTGGCTGCCATGGCCCATCGCTGCCCCACCCAGGCTCCCAAAACCGAGGCCGAGAAAGAAGAGCGCAATAGCATCACTAAGCTGCTCAACTTTGGCCGCAAACAAGAAGAGGTTGCCAAATCGGAATCTGAATACGTCGATCATCCCCCGCTGGTGCTGTTTGGCTCGGTCCCCGATCCGGTGGTCACTCAGATTACCCTCGAGCTTAAAAAACAAGGCATCAAAGTCTCTGGCTGGCTACCTGCCAAGCGCTATACTGAGCTGCCCGTGATCGCCGAGGGCACTTACGTGGTTGGCATTAGTCCGTTTCTCTCTCGCACCGCCTCAACCCTGATGCGTCGCCGCAAGTGTAAACTCATCGGTGCACCCTTCCCCATCGGCCCCGACGGCACCCGCGCCTGGGTCGAAAAAATCTGTTCGGTGTTTGGCATTGAGCCTAAGGGCTTAGATGAGCGCGAAGCTACCATTTGGGCCTCGGTCGAAGACTACGTAAAACTGATTCGCGGCAAGTCGGTGTATTTTATGGGCGACAACCTGCTTGAGATCTCCATGGCCCGCTTTTTGATCCGCTGCGGCATGACCGTTCCCGAGATTGGTATCCCCTATATGGACAAGCGCTACCAGGCAGCTGAGTTGGCTTTGTTAGAGAAGACCTGCGAAGAGATGGGCGTACCCAAGCCCAAGATTATTGAGAAGCCCGATAACTACAACCAGATCCAGCGAATTCTCGCTACCGAGCCCGATTTGGTGATCACGGGCATGGCCCATGCCAATCCTTTGGAAGCAAGAGGGATTACCACCAAGTGGTCGGTGGAGTTTACCTTCGCCCAGATCCACGGCTTTGGCAATACCCGCGATATCTTAGAGTTGGTCACGCGACCCCTGCGACGTAATGAAAATCTTAAGGATTTAGGGTGGGATAAGTTGGTGAAAGAAGAGGCTGTCGTTTAGACCTACCATGCCACAAGCAGGCTTTGCTTTTTGATTCTCAGGGCGTCCTAAGGAACGCCCTTTTGTTTGTTGCACTTATGGCTAAAATCCCTTTCACTATTTCGAGCAGGTCAAGCCGTTCTTCGGGGGGGTGCAGTGGCCCCATGAGCAAGGCCTCAGTCCAGACACACTGTATCTGGAAAGCAAGTTAGAGAACTCAGAAATAGCGGCCTAATAATGCCTAAATACCCGGTTTCTGGGTTGGACCACGATGGGTCAATGCAACCAGACAGAGAAACCGGGTATTTGGCAAACGTGATTTAATGACTATCTATACAATGAAGTTGGCTGCGTTGACATCCAAGGTATCTAAAACGATGGCGACCAGGTTATCGTCTTTGTAGATCAAGGTATCAAACTCTTTGCCCCCCATTAAATCACCAACACTACTGAGGGTGTACTCGTCAATGGAGCC
>JBCDDJ010000808.1:0-1781 GCA_039180385.1 Cyanobacteria bacterium P01_G01_bin.38
CTGTGGCGCGACAGGTTTCCCTGTCTGATGTTCTCAACAACGCCTTTGATCCCAGCTGGGTGACAGACAAAATTATCCTGATTGGGACCACGGCCTACACCAGTCCAGACCAACATTTTACCCCCTACAGTTTGCTCGGGGCTAACAATCATCAAATGCCCGGTGTCGAAGTTCATGGGCACATGGTGAGCCAATTTTTGACAGCGGTGCTGGATAATCAATCACTGCCCTGGGCCTGGCCCGACTGGCTTGAAATCAGCTGGATCTGTCTTTGCGCTGGGGCCGGTGGGGCACTCACCTGGCTAATCCGACGACCGTCGCGGTTTGGCTTGGCCGGGCTAGGTGGCGGCACTGCCATTACCGGCGTGGGCGTGGGTTTCTTTTTACTCAATGCCTGGGTGCCCATTGCTGCCCCCTTAGCCGCCTTTGTCCTCTCCGGGGGCAGCTTGCTCGCCTATCGACGCTATCGGCTACGGCAGCTCAATAAGACAACAAAAATTTTTTAACGAGTGCGCGAGAAAGCGCCGTTCTTACTGTAAGAATCTTGTCTGATTAATGATCAACTTTCGAAATGTCTAACCTGAGCAAGGCTTCAGCCTGTTTGGTGCAGACGGTTTCTTACCTGGTGCAGACGATTCCTTTTAATATTTGGTATTCTCGAGCTAAGCAATGAATCTCATCTTCAAGGGTGTAAGGCTTGTGATATGGAAGCAGCTGATCTACTAAGACTCCATAGAACTGGAAGGCGGGACTTCAGGGGGGAAAACTTGAGAGACCAGAATTTCGAAGGCCAGGATTTGTCTGGAATAGATTTCAGTGCGGCTGATGTCTGTGGTACTAACTTCGCGAAGACGAATCTAACAGAAGTTAATTTCACCCAAGCTAAAGTTGGATTAAACCAAAGATGGGTAAATAGCCTGGCTGCTGTCTTAGGCATTTTGACAGGAATTGTCGGTTTTTCGGATGGTTTTGCACTCAATTTACTAGGTTGGATACTACCCGTATGGCTCTCAGTCTTCATTGGCGCTCTATTTGTGGGTTACATCTTTTTTGCCCGTATACGTGTAAATCCGATAATATTCAAAATTGCAGACTCAGTCTCGGAATCCATTGTAAACATAGCTATGATTGCGCCTTTAGCCATATCTACATTTGGAACAGTATGTTTCGTTGCAGGCCTCATCGTAGATGTCCGTTTTGCAGTTTCAGGTCCGTTGGCAGCTATAGTTGTGGTCTTAATGGCAATGGCAGCGGTAGTTGAAGGCACCCTGTGGAGTATGTACATTAGCTGGCGAGCGCTTAATGGAGATCAATCAGATGCTTGGGTTCGTTCTTTTGCAAACTTTTTGCTGACGATGGGGAGTCCCCTCTTTCGCGGAGCAAACTTGACTGATGCTAACTTTCAAGCCTTGTCGCGACATGGCACAAGTGTCCTTTAGGCCGTGACTTCAAGCCACGCAGCGCATTGAACGCTGGGATAATGGCACTTCGGTGTCCTAAGTGAAGTGACCAAGGTAAGGTATGCAACTTGAATATGGCAAGAAATACGGCCTACTCTGTGGGAAGTTCAAAGGCCTGAAGGGCAAACACACAAGTCTTACGTTACGATCGAGTAAAAGCTCAGATTCACGTTAGACAATATGGTTCAAAAAGTTCAGAAATCGGATGCTGAGTGGAAAACCCAGCTCACCCCCGAGCAGTATCAAGTAACTCGCCAAAAAGGTACCGAGCGCGCCTTTAGCGGTGCGTATCATGACAACAAAGCACCCGGTACTTATAAC
>JBCDDJ010000809.1:0-1765 GCA_039180385.1 Cyanobacteria bacterium P01_G01_bin.38
GAAAATTAACTGCGATCGCACGAATGCCAGCTGGTTTTAAGTTCATGACAGTTCTCCTTTTGAATCAATAGCACCTTGAGCAATCAAACTTTGAACGCGCCCGCCAATCGGCGCTGCTTGAGTGGGGTCGATTAAAATATCAACCACAAAGGGTCTGGGTGAGCCCATCGCCTTGTTGAGGGCGGCATTTAAATCAGCCGCTTGCTCAACTCGGATGCCCTCAGCCCCCAGGCCCCGCGCCATCAAAGCAAAGTCAGCCTGGGGAATCTCGGTATCGACCCCATCAAACCCCTGTAAAGCCATCCCCTGGGCGCACATGTTGTATCGGGCATCATTGAGCACCAGCCAGACAACAGGCAGCTGAAATTTGACAGCGGTGCTGACTTCGTTGTTCATCAACATCGCCCCGTCGCCCACAATCGCGACGGCCTTACCACCGCGTCCCAGCGCGGCCCCCACGACGCCTGTCGCGGCATGCCCCATGGCCCCGACGCCTGTGCTGATCCGATAGCGCCCCGGCTGGCTAAATCGCAACAGATGGGTGGCCCAGGCAAAAGAATTACCGGCATCAGCTAACACAATCGCATCACTGCCCTCCACGACCTGTTGTTGAATGGCTGCCATCAAGACAGCCGGGTGAACTAAGGCGTTTGAAGACGGCTGACAGACATTGTTTTGTTCGGGGCGAGGCAAGGGGAGACTGGCCTGGGGACCGGCCTGCAAACCGGCCTCTGTCGGCCAGTGCTCCAGCAGAGCCTGGGCAAAGGGGCTGATGTCAGACTGAACAGCGACCGTCTCAACGGTAGGATAGGCCGTGCCAGGAACATCCGCGTCGATATCCACATGAATGAATTCCCGCGTCGGCATCATCGTGGGGTTCCAAAATGAGGTCGGCTCCCCCAGACGGGTTCCCAAAACCAAGATCCGCAGCGGGCGCTGTGCCTGCATATATTGCAAGACCGAGCCATGGCCGCTAAAGCCCGTGACCCCAACAAATTGAGGATGGGTTTCAGGAAAAATCCCCTTGGCGCGGGGTGAACACATCACCGCCGCCCCGGTTTTCTCCGCTAGCTGACGGATCAGGGGCGCTGCCCGACGAGCCCCAAAACCTACCCAGATCGCAAACGGCCCCTCGCTCAGTCGGCGCACACAGTCGGTGATCACAGCTTTGCCTGCGGTTGCCAGCGACTGAGAGACGTTGACCAGCGGCAGCTCGGCTGAGATTGGCTGGGTTTGCACCGTTGTCGGGATGCTCAAGTGAGCCACGAAACCGCCCGGTCGCGACAAACCCAAGCAGAGACGACGCGCCACCGCTGGCAGCTGATCGCTGTTTTCGAGAATGCTCCCATAGTGAAACAGCGGACCCGCCGTAAAGATGCCCTCGCTGGGAAAGGTATAGGGACTGGTCTCTTGACAGGCCCACCGACCGCGATTAGCAGTAGAGGTGGAGGCTGACAACAAGATCACCTTAGCCCCCTCCCCTCGGGCCGCAAGCAGCCCTGTCAGGGCATTGGTGAGACCAGGGCCAGTGGTGGTAAACACCACCACCGGGCGGTCATTGGCAAAGTAAGACTCCACCGCCGCAAAGCCTGCCCCCGTCTCGTGACGAAAGTGCATAACTTGAATAGGGCTTTGTGCTAGGGCTGCCCACAGGGGGCCAATGCCGCCCCCTGAGACCCCAAAGGCCTGGCAAACCCCCAGATGATTGAGGAGCTTGACCACACTCTCAGCGACGGTTGGTTGCGCCATGGCGGGTTGATGGGGC
>JBCDDJ010000810.1:0-1752 GCA_039180385.1 Cyanobacteria bacterium P01_G01_bin.38
CCACAGTGGGCTAGTATAGTCCCTGGGGCCAGACAAGTCTCGAGACGGCGCGCCAAAGATACCAAGAACTGGTCTCCGGCATGGTAGCCCAAAGAGTTATTGATGGCCTCCAACTGGTTGCACTCTAGCAAGATCAGGACGATGCTGTCACTCATCTTTTGCTGATTTTTGTTAAACAGCTGCATCAGCCGCTGGATCAAAAAGGTGCGATTAGGCAACTCAGTCAATGAATTGTGAGTAGCCACATGCAAGAGTTCTTCTTGAACGCGTAACCGCTCACCAATTTCTCGTTCGAGCTGTGCTGTCCGTTGAATCACACGCTGCTCTAGCTCAGCATTGAGCTGTTGAATCTGGCGTTGAGCCCCGCGCAAATTAAGCTGATTGTTGACCCGCGCCAACAGTTCTTCTGCTTGAAAAGGTTTAGGAATATAATCAATCCCACCTACGGTGAAGGCTTTAACTTTGTCTTTGGTCTGGTCCAACGCACTCAGAAAAATGATCGGAATTGTCTGGGTCAGCGGATTGGCCTTGAGTGATCGGCAAACCTGGTAGCCATCCATCTCCGGCATTTTGATATCGAGCAAAATCAAATCAGGCTGGGCGGCCTCTGCAACCTTGAGCGCCGTCGGGCCACTTAACACGCTGCGGACCTTATACCCCTGCTGGGTGAGCACCGTTGACAAAAACTCAAGGTTAGCCGGCACATCGTCAACGACGAGAATATCTCCTTTGGCGAAGGGCAGTGGTGACGAGCTATCAGAGGCAATCATCGGCGTTGAGGGGGGAGAACATCTCAGGGGTGCTTTCATCGGTCATGGCGATTTGTTGGGCTGAGTTGGCAAGTTCTTCGATCAGATCACATCGAAACGCCCTGACCAAATCTGTCAGACCACTGGCCAGAGGAGCTTGAGCCTCTGGGAGCTCGGCAATTAGCAGATGCACCCAGTCTGCATCTGCCAGGCGGGCTGCTTGCTGGAGCCGACTGAGCCAACTCGTCGACATCAGGACCAAACTGTCGCATAGAGTGTCCAGAGGTTCAACCTTGGGAGGCGCACTCACTCTGGAGGTATCCAGATGATCGGCATAAATATATTGCACCCCCAGGTGCTCTCGCATCTTGTCGAAGATCACCGTATCTCGAAAAGGCTTGCGCACAAAGTCATTACACCCAGCCGACAAAATGATTGTCCGTTCTTGATCTAAGACGCTGGCCGTCAGGGCAATAATGGCCGTGGCTTGACCTCTGATGTGGGCGCGAATCCGCTGGGTGGCTTCATACCCATCTATAACCGGCATTCGCATATCCATCCAGATCAGGTGGGGTTGCCATGTCTGCCAAACATCAATGGCTTCCTGTCCATTTTGGGCCGTGCGCACCTCAAAGCCAATCGGGGCAAGCAGTTTTACCAATAGAGTCCGACTTTCCCAGTTGTCTTCGGCCACTAAGATGCGATAAGTAGACTGACCGGGGGCAAGTTTTAGGACTCTGCGCTCGGGCTGCTTGAGAACGCCCTGGGTTGCCTGCGCCAGAGTGACGGGTAGATAAAACGCGAACACACTCCCCTGCTCAGAGGTGCTGCTGACGGTAAGCGCCCCCCCCAGTAGCTCTGCATACTTGCGGCTAATCGTGAGCCCCAACCCCGTGCCAGAGTGAGCCTGACGCCCGGTGTCGGTTTGGTAAAAGGGCTCAAATAAATGTTTAAACTCATTGGGGGTAATGCCAGGGCCGGTGTCTTGGACTTCGAAGTGGAG
>JBCDDJ010000811.1:0-1749 GCA_039180385.1 Cyanobacteria bacterium P01_G01_bin.38
CTCCTATCTCCTATCTCCTAAGCAGTATAAACCTTACTCAATCCCAGTTTTGCCAGCCCCTTACGATAAAAGATTGAGGATTGATCGGCTTCGATGTGAGACTCTGCGCGCAGATCGAGGGGGAGATCTTCGGGATACTGGGCTTCGACCACTTCTTTGTCTTCGTTAAAAATTTGGTAGTTAAACTCATAGACGGGTTCCAGGGGTTGGTCTTGGTCGAAGTTGCGACAGATGGGGCAAAAGACGCGGGTTTTGCGGGCGGAGATGGGGGCGGCGGCATTTAGGATGCAAAGGCGACCTTCGTTAGGGAAACGGACCCTCAGGAGGGCGGTGAAGGGTAAGAAGACTTCAAAATCTCGCAGCCATTGAAAATCGGCGGGGGCACGATGTTGGAACCCTTTTGGGAAATTGCTGACGTTGCTGAGGTATTCTGCCCGCAGGCCACGGGGGGTGGTTTTGACTTTATAGGAAGGGACGATGGGGTTGTTGCGATCGCCAAAGGATTCGCTATGCACCCAGGCGAAGTGAGCCACGTCTAGAAAGCCTTCCATCTGTCGCCCGGCGGCAGCATCGAGGTCAATGCTGTCGGGCAGAATGGGCTGGTAGTCGGGATCGGTCCATTCTGGATAAACGGGTAGGGCGTCGGGGTCATCTGCGGTGCCGGTTAGCGTAGTCCAAACCAGACCGTAGGCTTCTTTGACGGGGTAAGTTTTGAGGCAGAGTTTGCTGGGGATGCTGGCCTCGGGGTTGGCGGGGATCAGGGTGCATTGACCCGCAGCATCGTAGTGAAAGCCATGGTATTTGCAGATCAGCTGTTCGTTTTTGAGATGGCCCATGCTCAGGGGCACCCCCCGGTGCAGGCAAATATCGTTGGCAACGGAGATGCCTTGGGCTGTACGCCAGATCACCAGGCGCTGGTCGAGCAGGGTGGCGGCTATGGGTTGGTCGGCGACGTCGCGGCTAAAGGCAACGGGGTACCAGAAGGGCGCGATCGCATCCCAATCTGCTTCAGAAAACGTGCATCCCCTTGGATAAGAAATCTTTTGACCATTTTGAGTTACTGCCGCTGACATCACCTATCCCTCACCTTGATGGCTAATTCAACCGTTCAGCTTTTAAGCTTAGCGCCGCTACTCCAATCGTGACTAACCCGATGCCGACTATCTGTTGTCTTTGTAACGCTTCTTGTAATATCCACCAGGCAAATAGGGTGGTTAGGACTGGGGTACTGGCACTGATAATGGCAGTCAACGAGGCACCGATGTAGCGAATGCCAAAATTGTTTAAGACATAGGCCAGCAGGGTCAGCGCCGCTGAAAACAAGGTCATGGCGAAGACAGGCAGCCACACAGTAGGCGCGATCGCAATTTGCCCTCGGTCTATCTGGTTAATGATCAGGGCGCTCAGGCTAGCTAAACTGGCCACAACAACGAACGTGAATAACGAAAAGGGCACCGGATGGAGCGCTGGGCGGGCGGGCTGGGCTTGTAGAGAGATCTCGGCCAAAATGCCGTATAGGCCAAAGCTGAGCCCGGCTCCGAGGGCGCTCAAGCTGCCTAACACGGGGTTTGAGGCAGTGTTTGCGATTGGAGTTAATGTCGTTAGGACGACACCGATGAAAATCACCATCATCAGCCAGAGCTGGTAGGCACGGGGCCGCTGACGAAAAAAGCGCCAGGCCAGGAGGACGGTAATGGCTGGGTAGATAAAGAAGGTTGCGATCGCAATCCCCACCGCCACCTGACTCAG
>JBCDDJ010000812.1:0-1736 GCA_039180385.1 Cyanobacteria bacterium P01_G01_bin.38
AAAAAGGTAGAAATCGAAGACGCGGCAGAGGCCGATCGGATTTTCACGGTGCTGATGGGCGATCGGGTCGCCCCCCGCCGAGAGTTTATCGAGACCTACGGACCTAAGCTCAATCTGGCAGACCTGGATATTTAGAATCAGCCCACGTCTGGCAGTGTTTCTTATCATGAAGGTTAGGAAGACACGTTTTAATCTAGCGCGGGTCAGCATTCTCGGCATATTCCCCTTCGCTGCCTAGGCTGTGTTTATACACATGGAGGCAGTGAAGCAAATGATGGCTGCAATTACAATCCGCAAGCGATTTGAAACCGCATTGTTACTCACCAGCGTGGTGGCACTGACCCAGGCACCTTCACTGGCAATGTCATCCAACCAGTCGCTGATCAAGCAAACCGACTACGAGCGCATTTTTGAATATGAGACTATCTACAACCCCATTTCTCTAGAAGAGAAGACGCTGTCAGCAGGTTGAATCTTTAGCGGCTGAGAGGTCAGCCCATAATAGTGGTCAATTCATGGGTAGGGCGTGCGATCGCACGCCTTAAAAACTTTAGTGAAAATGACCCATGAAGTGTCCTACAAACCCTTCAAAATATTGAGACTTATTAAGACTATTTTATTTCGCAACAAAAACTTTGAGTTTTGTTGCGGCCTCCCAAAGCTGCCTGGGCTAAAAAACACAGCGTTTTCAGTCGCTTTTTTCCAGAGGGCAGTCATTGTGCCGGGGTACTCACATTTAAGAATTTGTAATGCAAATGCTCATTGAAACGGTTTAATGTAACTTTTGTGGCCGTTTTTAGGTTTCGTTTAGAGTTTAGCTGTCTAAACTGACTGCGAAAAGCTTTTTAGATCAGCGCCAGACATACCAAAGCAAGAAATATCAACCCAAAGCATTTAGTATGAGCAGCAATTTAGCAATCAAGCTCCGTGAGGGCACTAAAAAGGCGCACACCATGGCGGAAAACGTCGGCTTTGTCCGCTGTTTTTTGCGCGGTGTTGTCGAGAAAAAGTCCTATCGCAAACTGGTGGCCAATTTCTATTATGTCTACGACGCAATGGAGCAGGAGCTAGAGCGCCACAAGGATCATCCGGTGGTTTCTACCATCTATTTTCCTGAGCTGCATCGCAAAGCGACCCTTGAGGAAGATCTGACTTATTATTATGGGCCTAACTGGAAAGCTCAAATTGCCATCACGCCTGCGGGTCAAAAGTATGTTGACCGCATTCGTGAGATTGCCAATACTGCACCTGAGCTATTGGTGGGGCATTCTTATACTCGTTATTTGGGTGACCTCTCCGGTGGGCAAATCCTCAAGAATATTGCCCAGCGGGCGATGAACCTCTCAGGTAGCGACGGGGTTGCCTTTTACGAGTTTCCCACCATTCCCGATGAGAAGGGGTTTAAGGACAACTATCGCAGCTCGATTGATGCCGCCCCGGTAGATGAGGCCACCGCTGATCGCATCGTCGAAGAAGCCAATGATGCTTTTGGTATCAACATGGAGTTGTTCCAAGAGTTAGAAGGCAATTTGGTCAAGGCCATCGGACGGATGCTCTTTAACAGCCTGACTCGTGGCAATCGTCGCGGCAGCACAGAGCTGGCAACGGCTGAGTAGGCCAGGCTTATCAAGTTTGAATCATACTCTGTAGCGATAGGACACCTGCACTCCGGGTGTCCTTTTTTTATGTCGGTTGTTCATAATCAATCTATTCGTCAGCTGCGATCGCGGCATTAC
>JBCDDJ010000813.1:0-1735 GCA_039180385.1 Cyanobacteria bacterium P01_G01_bin.38
CCCCAGCGAAACTTTTAATAATTACCTAACATGCTTCAAAATTTCGCGAATAACGCCGGTTTTACCCCGACAGTTCACCAGCATCACCTCCCCTGATAGCGCCCCTGAAGCCTTCAGCCGGTTGATGCTATCCGTGAGCTTGTGATTCATATACCCCGTAATCACCACAATCAAATCACACCGCTGTAGGCGAGGTCGGATTTGCACCAGTCCCGAACTGCTGTGCTCAAACGGCGGCAGCTCCACCCACTTCTTTAAGCCATAGCGCTCCGTTAGCTCTCGAATCACCTCGCGGCGAGTCGCATCATGCCCTCCCACCAGAGCCAGGTGTAGCTCAGATAGATCAACCCTGGGGGCATCAACCTCAGTAGTGATATCGCCCTCCGCTGCCTTTACAAATTCATTAGCGATATACTCCAGCAGCGCTTCGATCTGCTCCTCCAAATCCCAAACCCTGAGTTGCAGCGCCTCCTGAGCCTGTTCCAGCTCCAGATTTTGTCCTTTGAGCTGAGCAATCTCGCGATCGGTGTATTCAATCAACTCATCCAGCTCCCGCTTGAGCTGGTTATAATCCCCCCGCAGCGCAGCCAATCGCATCAACAGATGACGATTCTGCCGATGCTCCTGACCCGACAACCCCCTGCAAATAATCTTTACCCGTTGCTCCAACAAAGTCAGCCCCCGCTTCAATCCAGCCTTCACGCGATTAACCATCCCATTTACCCCACAAAACTTCTCGCAATTCCCCTATGTAAACGATGAAGTCGGAACGATGCATGATGAACTTAAATTCCTCGTTCATCATGCATCATTCATCATTTATCCATTCCCTTCACCCATGCCCCCGTGTTCTCAATCAACCGCCCCAGTGCCGCAAAAATCGTCCGATACTGCCCCAACAAGTCTTGCCCCACCTCAGCACCGAGATAATCACAACTCACCGCAAATGCAATCCAGGTTTGCACCTCAGCAGCCTCACTCTCCGCATCATTCAACTTGGCAACAAACGCCTTGTGATAGCGCCGCTTACCCCACGCCTCCGCCAGGTTGGCACACACCGACCGAGACGCCGTAATTATCTGCTGAGTCAGCATCACCTCCTCCTCCGGCGGAAACTGCTGCGAGAGCTTGTAGATCTGCATCGCCCCTCTAAACGCCAGCTGATAAACCTGCAGCTCCTGATAGCTGTTGATAAAATCCAAACTCATCGTTCTCTCCTCCATCAAGTGTTGTCGTCCTTTCCCTTCTTCCTCACCTCCCCCCACCCCCCCCGCCCCAACCGGGCTGGCACAAGGCCAGCCCCAACCCCCCCCCCTGCTCCCCTGCTCCCCTGCTCCCCTGCTCCCCTGCTCCCCTGCTCCCCTGCTCCCCTGCTCCCCCTCTCCCCCCCCTCCTCACCAGAACCTATCTACCTCAACCAGCCACCCCCATTACCCACGCCTCCGCGTTCTCAATCAACTCCCCAATCCCCGCAAAAATGCTGCCGTAACAATCGCTATGGGCCAGCCCCTCATCAGCCCTCAGATACCCGCATTCCACCGCAAAGGCTAGCCAGGTCTGCACCGCTGCCGCCTTAGTCTCGGCCTCAGTCAGCTTGGCGACAAATGCCTCATAGCATCGCCGCTTGCCCCACGCCTCCGCCAGGTTGGCGCATACCAACTGAGACGCCTCCACCAGCCTGTGACAGAGCGAGTCGCCCTCCTCGATGGGCATCGACGGCAGCAGCCAGTAGAGC
>JBCDDJ010000814.1:0-1718 GCA_039180385.1 Cyanobacteria bacterium P01_G01_bin.38
CGGTTTAGCTGTAGGGCTGATTTTTGACGGTGACAGCGATCGCATCGCGGGCATGGATGGGCAAGGGATTTTCCTCAGCTCCCAGGTGCTGATCCCGATTTTGATTGATCACCTCAAGTCCCGGCGCGGCTTTAGCGGCGAAGTGATCAAAACGATTAGCGGCTCTAACCTGATGCAGGCGGTGGCCGAGATGCACGACCTGCCGGTACATGAGACCCCCATTGGCTATAAGTACATCGCCGATCGTATGCTCGAAGCCCAGGTCCTGGTGGGTGGCGAAGAATCGGGTGGTATCGGCTATGGTCACCACATCCCCGAGCGCGATGCGCTGCTGTCGGCCCTATATTTGTTAGAGGCCGTTGTCCAGAGTGGCAAAGACCTGGGTGAGCTTAACCAGCTGCTGCGCGACAAAACCGGTTTTAGCGGAGCCTACGATCGCATTGACCTGCCCCTGGCGAGTATGGATGTGCGCAATAAGCTACTGGCCCAGCTCCAGGACCAAACCCCGCAGATGGTAGCGGGCAAAACCGTCACCCATGTACTGTCCATTGATGGCTATAAATTTAGTCTCGAAGACGGCAGCTGGCTGCTAATCCGCTTTAGCGGCACCGAAGCTGTGCTAAGGCTTTACTCTGAGGCTGCCACCCTGGATGAGGTGCATAAGCATCTCAACTGGGCAAAAGATTGGGCTGAGTCGGTGGCGTAATATCGAAAAAATCGATACTCCATCGCATTTCCATGTATAGATCCCCTGGAACAAGGATGCTAATCTTTGCCCAGGGGATTTCACTTTGCTTGAGTACTCAATCACCATGGAAATTATTCAAGTTGATGCATTTACTGATCAGCCGTTTAAGGGCAACCCAGCAGCGGTGTGTGTGACGGATGGGCCGATGGACGAGGGGCTAATGCAGTCTATTGCCGCTGAGATGAATCTCTCAGAAACGGCGTTTCTTTACCCCCAAGCAGACGGCTACTCGCTACGCTGGTTTACCCCCGCTGCCGAGGTTGATTTATGCGGCCATGCCACCTTGGCCAGTGCCCATGTGCTTTGGAGTGAGGGCCACTTAGCCCCAGACCAAACGGCGCGGTTTCAGACCAAAAGTGGCTTGCTCACCGCCCAACAAAAAGGGGATTGGATCGAGATGAACTTTCCGCCTCAGCCGGTCCACAGGACCCATGTGACCCCACAGCTGGTTGCGGCCCTCTGCTGTCATGGCAATATCAACCAGGTGCTTAAAAACGACACCAACTTTCTGGTTGAGCTGCAGTCTGAAGCGGCAGTTCACAATTTGCAGCCCAATTTTGCCAAGATGAAGGCTTTGCCAGTACACGGTATCATTGTCACGGCTCAAGCTGGTTCGAATAAGTTTGGCTCAAATGAGTCTGGCTTGGGTGACTGTGACTTTGTATCTCGTTATTTTGCCCCTGCTGTGGGCGTCGATGAAGACCCGGTAACGGGTTCAGCCCATGCGTCTCTGGGGCCTTATTGGCAAGCGAAGCTAGGTAAAACGACCCTGTTGGCCCATCAAGTTTCGCCTCGCGGTGGGGTGCTAAAAGTCAGCTATGGGGAATCTGACAGCGAGGACCGGGTTTATATCAGCGGTCAAGCTGTGATGGTCATGCGTGGCACCTTGGCATTCTAGCGATCGCAACCTATGGGAATCCAACTTGATAGCGTAGTGCCCTGGGGGCGTTGCTTAGAAGAATACACGCAG
>JBCDDJ010000815.1:0-1643 GCA_039180385.1 Cyanobacteria bacterium P01_G01_bin.38
AATCCATGGCCGACAGCTGGCTCATCGGTTGGCCTCTGCTTGATCAGAATCGGTTTGAGGGAGCTGCACATCTTGAATGGAGCCAATCATATAGAGCACCTTTTCAGGCAGGTCAGAAAATTCATCCGACAAAATCCGCTCGCAGCCGTCTAGAGTTTGGCTCAGCGGCACCCACTTGCCTGGCAGGTTGGTAAAGGACTCGGTGGTGAAAAAAGGCTGAGTCAAAAATCTCTCCAGCCTGCGTGCCCGATAAACGGTTTCTCGCTCTGGTTGGGCCAGTTCTTCGAGCCCCAACATGGCGATAATGTCTTTGAGTTCCTCATAGTCGGCCAGGGTAGTGCGTACAGCCTGGGCAATCTGGTAGTGACGTGATCCCACCACCGCCGGGGTCAGCAGTTTAGAGCCCGACTGGAGCGGATCAACCGCTGGATAAAGCCCCTCGCTGGTCCGCTTGCGGGACAACACAATCGAAGCCGACAGATGAGAAAAGGTATGTACCGCAGCGGGGTCAGTCAGATCGTCCGCTGGGACATAAACCGCCTGAACCGAGGTAATCGCCGCCGACTGAGTACTGCAGATCCGCTCTTCTAGGGCGGCCAGGTCTGTTGCTAGCGTCGGTTGATACCCCACCCGTGACGGCAGCTGCCCCATCAGCCCCGATACCTCAGACCCAGCTTGAATAAATCGAAAGACATTATCGATCATCAACAGGACGTCGCGGTGCATCTCATCGCGAAAATATTCGGCCATGGTCAGGGCGGCATGGCCCACCCGAAAGCGTGCCCCAGGAGGTTCATTCATCTGACCAAACATCATTACAGTGTTGTCTAAAACCCCGGCTTCGCGCATTTCACGATAGAGTTCTTCCCCTTCTCGGGAGCGTTCGCCAATACCGCAAAACAGGCTCACCCCCTGATATTGTCGCACCACGTTATGGATCATCTCGGTAATCAGCACCGTTTTGCCCACCCCCGCCCCGCCAAACAGCCCCGCCTTACCTCCTCGCTCAATCGGGGCCAACAGATCAATGGCTTTGATGCCGGTTTCTAAAATATCGGTTTGGGTAGCCCGCTGGCTCAGGGGCACAGGGGAGGCGTGGAGCGATCTCAATGGCCCGCTCATCTCCCCTTGCCCATCAATCGGCTCACCAAAGACATTAAACACTCGCCCCAACAACTGCGGCCCTACAGGAACTTGCAGGGGCTTGCCGGTATTGGTAACAGGGCTGCCCCGAGCCAACCCCTGGATGGGGGTCAGGGCAATACCCCGAACAGTTTGTTTGCTTAGATGGCTCAATACTTCAATAGCAATGCCGTTCTCAGCCCTGAGCAGGGTGTACAACTCAGGCAGATGATAGGGAAATTGCACATCTATAACACTGCCCCGAATTGCGATGACCATGCCTGCTGGGTCTCTCCCTGGGAGCATAATCCCAGGATCAGATCGGTTGTGGAGATGAGCAGATGACACCATCGACTGACAACCCTTAATTGACAACCCTCAAAGCGAGCCTTTCTAGATACTATCGAGCTGCCTCTTTTTTAGAGAACTTTTACGAATATTGTGAAAGTACTTAATGGTTTGTCCAATCACAGGAATAAAAATAGCCTATAGTCTGCATCAACTCATTGAGGTCAAGGTTG
>JBCDDJ010000816.1:0-1589 GCA_039180385.1 Cyanobacteria bacterium P01_G01_bin.38
CGGGCAACCCGGAACGGCTGCTGCTGCTGTTGATGCAGCGTCAGGGCTTTAGTCGCGACAGTTTCCAGCTCGGGCCAGCGTTTTAGACGATGCAGTGATTCGGCCCAATAGTTAATGTACTGGGCGGCCAGATCTGATCGTTGGGCGCTCTCAAGCGTCTGCACCGCTGCCTCAAAATATTCACAGGCCCGGTTACAGGCAGCTTTAAATGTTTGCCGATATCGTTCAGCCTGGTTGCGCCACCATAGGCCGAGGTAGAACTGGACGTGGCCGATTTTTTCGGTGTAGGGGTTTTGGGTTGAGGGGGAGGGTGAGTGGGTGAGTGGGTGAGTGAGTGAGTGGGGAGGAGAAGGGGACAGGGGGGATTCAACAAGATGATGGGGAGTCGCTGTAGGGTTGTGATTATTTTGATCTAATAAATCTTGCCATTGGGTAAGGCTGCTTTCGTAGTGTTCTCTGGCGGTAGGGGTGTTGTTGTCAGCAATGCGGCCCTGTACAAAGGCCAGGTCAGCGGATTGTTCTACGGTTAGGGATATTTTGTTGGCTGCCAGCGCAGCGAGGCTGGTTTCTAGCTCCTGGTAGCGGTCTGATCTGGGGGTGAGGCCCAGTTCCTGGTTGCTGAGAAAACGGTTTTCGCGAGACTGCAAGACCTGCTGCCAGATATCTTGGGTCAGCTCATCTAGAAAAGCGAGAAAAAAGGCGGGCGGGGTTTCAAAAGTGACGGGGTTGGCCCAGGTATAAAAATCAGGGGCGGTGCGGATGAGCTGTTTTAGTCCCCGGTCTGTGAGCCATAACACCAGGGGAAAGGGAAACTGGCGGAACTCTTCACGAATCTGATTGGTCGCGGTGAGCATTTGCTCCGGGTCTTGCACCCCGGCTAAGCCATAGACCATCAGGGCAGCGGGCAGCGGACTGCTGAGGCTATCTCGAATCGTGGTAAATAGCGTGGCGGTGGTCGGGTCGAGGGTGATTTCGTCAAAGGGGATGGGACACTCCTGTCGCAGCTGGTCTACGAGCGCCTGTCGCTGCCGGGTGGAGTTGCACACGGCCAAGATTAGCTCAAATTCTCCCTGGGAAAATCGTAAGAGGCGGCACAGCTCTGCTAGAGCCTGCTGGTTGCGGCGATCGATGTCGGTGGGGGGCACCTCAGACATGGGGGTTAGCTCCTGATCCTAAAGGCCCTCATCCCCCAGCCCCTTCTCCCAATATTGGGAGAAGGGGAGTAGCCCCTTATGCGAGAAGGCTTCCATCCACTCAGAGGTTCTTTTCCGTAGAAAGGCTCACTCTGCTCAAAGTCCTTCTCCCAAATTTGGGAGAAGGATTTAGGATGAGGGCAAGAAGTCTGACATAGATAAATCTTCATTCCTAATCGACCAGCTCCTCCGCGGCCAGCAACACTGGATTTAAATCAAACCAGGTTTGTCCGGCATCCCGGTATTCAAACACAAACAAACTGCGCAGCAGGGCCTGATATTCGCCTTCGCCTCGGACGGCTTTGGTGCGATGTACCTCTCGCAGGAGCGCCCACTCGTCGATGTCGATGGCCTTGACCAAGTCGCTCAGTCGCAGGCTGATCACCCGATCGAGCA
>JBCDDJ010000817.1:0-1580 GCA_039180385.1 Cyanobacteria bacterium P01_G01_bin.38
CAGAAATTTTATGTCGCTAGCTTGCGAACAGCCGCCGAGTCCGGTAACGACATCCTACAGCCTCCGGGTTAAGGATATGCCCAAAGATGAGCGCCCTCGAGAGCGATTGCTCACCTACGGTGTAAAGACGCTCCACACTGCAGAACTCATTGCGATTTTGCTAGGCACCGGCATCAGCCGCGGGCAAAAGCTATCGGCGGTGAACCTGGGGCAGCATTTGCTCAATCAACTCGGTCAAGATGGTCGCCAGTCGCTGGATGTGTTGCGCAATATTGCCCCGCAGGAGCTGATGAAGCTACCTGGCATTGGCCCCGCTAAAGCCACCACAATTTTGGCTGCCATTGAGCTGGGTAAGCGTGTCTTCCAAACTCGCCCAGCAGACCGCACCGTTGTGGATGACCCAGCGATCGCCGCCGCCGCCCTCAGTCAAGATCTGATGTGGCAAACCCAGGAGCGGTTTGCCGTTGCCTTGCTGGATATCAAGCATCGGCTGTTGGGCACTAAAGTGGTCACTGTGGGGACGGCGACTGAGACCCTGGCCCACCCCCGCGAAATTTTTGGCGAAGCGATTCGCCATGGGGCCACGCGGGTGATCGTGGCCCACAATCATCCTTCGGGCAGCCTCGAACCTAGCGCTGAAGATGTCACTCTGACCCGTCAGCTGCTGCAAGGGGCAGAGGTTTTAGGGATTCCTTTGCTGGATCATTTGATTTTGGGGAATGGAGACTTTTTGAGCCTGAGGCAGACGACCAGTCTCTGGGATGAGACGCAATAGCCCTCCCCCATCCATGCTTCAATAAAAGCAGGTATTGTCGAAAACATTAGGAGAGATATCGATGGCTGCTGTAACCTACGTTTTCTTGCTGGGCGCTGCTTTTGCCACGGCGATTGGCTCTTATTATGCGCTAAGGGCGATTAAGCTAATCTAGTGCTGCGTCAAGCTCGACATGTGGGTTAGGGATGGTGAGGTAGTGAGGTAGTGCTAAGAGTCATGCTGGACGCCAGAGACGTTTACTTATTCACCCACTCACCCGCGCAGCGAACTTACCATCCCACCAGCACAGCGTCCTCACCTTTCACTTGAATTACCCAGCCCAGAGCTATTTTGAGCCAGCAGGCTGATACCGGCGAGCAGTAGCCAGCTGAGCATATTGATACGGGCATCAAATAGGGTCACATCAAACAACCCAAAGGCCAGACACCCGCCGAAAGCCAGCAGATAGGTCAGCAGTATAGATTTTTGTGACTTCGGTAGGTTACCTAGCCACGCGGTTTTGACCCCATGGATATAGATGCGGCCAATCACGATATTAAACACCACCATCAGGGGTAAACCTACCTCTGAGGCCAGATACAGCCAGAGGTTGTGGGCATGAAAAATGTGCTCATAGGGGGGCACGCTCATCGGCACATAGAGGGCACTGAACCCACCTAGACCCCACCCTAACCACGGGCGATGTTGAATCAGGCTCAGGGCGATTTGCCAGACCCCGAGGCGAGGATCTTCGGTCATCAGGGCCAGATTAAAAGTCCGCCCACCTGCGCCCAGGAGAAGGGTCCCGACCACTAGCGCGATCGCA
>JBCDDJ010000818.1:0-1571 GCA_039180385.1 Cyanobacteria bacterium P01_G01_bin.38
AGCCCCTTTGCCTTTGGCTCAGAAATGGAGCAAGCCATCAAGCGTCTGGTCACCGCCCACCAAACGAGAGAAAACGTCGCCATCTGGGGAGACTTTGACGCTGACGGTGTGACCTCCACCGCCGTCCTATGGGATGGGTTAAGCCAGTTTTTTATCCAGCAGGAACAACTCAGCTACTTTATCCCTAATCGGCTCACCGACTCCCACGGGCTTTCTCGTCATGGGTTAAAAAAGCTTTCGGAGCAAGACATACAGCTAATCGTCACCTGCGACACCGGCAGCACTAATCTCGCCGAGATTGACTACGCCCACCAGCTCGGTATGGAGGTGATTATTACCGACCACCACACTCTGCCCGCCGAGCGCCCCCCGGTGGTGGCGATTATCAATCCGCGCTACTTTGCCCCCGATCATCCCCTGGCCAATCTCTCAGGAGTCGCCGTCGCTTATAAACTGGTCGAAGCGCTGTATGAGACACTACCCGAGGTCCCTCAGCAGCCCCTAAGCCATCTCACCGATTTAGTCGCCATCGGCTTAATTGCAGATCTGGTCAAGCTCACGGGCGACTGTCGCTACCTGGCTCAGATTGGCATCCAACAGCTCCGCACCCAAAGTCAAGATCTCTCCCAAGCCTCTCGACCCGGTGTTGCCAAACTGTTAGAGCTGTGTCGCCGCACCGGCGATCGCCCCACCGATATTTCCTTTGGTCTGGGGCCTCGTATCAATGCCGTCAGCCGCATCCACGGCGATGCCAGCTTTTGTGTCGAGCTACTCACCAGCCGTGACCCAGAGCACTGCCAAGCGCTCGCCACCCAAACCGAGCTGGCCAACGCCCGCCGCAAGGCCTTGCAAAACGACGTGCTCCAACAGGTCAACCATCAGCTAGCAACCATTGACCTGTCTACCACCGGTATCATCGTTCTGGCCGATCCGCAGTGGCCCAACGGAGTGCTCGGCATTGTCGCCGGACAGATCGCCCAGACCACCGGCAAACCCACCGTACTACTGACCAAAGATGAACAAACCGGCGTCGCCCGAGGCTCAGCCCGCTCAGCCAACCAGATTGATCTTTACGAACTGGTCGCCCAGCAGTCCCATTTACTCAGCAGCTTTGGCGGCCATCCCTTCGCTGCTGGCATGAGTTTACCAATTGAGAATATTAACCTGTTTGCCGATGCCATCAATCGTCAGCTACGACAGCGCCCCCTGGCGACCCAGGGGCCCATCATCCAGGTTGACCTGACCGTAGAGGTAAAAGCCCTGGGGCGAGATCTGTTCAAGCAGCTAAACCTGTTGGAGCCCTGCGGCATGGGCAACCCCGCCCCCAAACTACTGATTAAAAATGCCTGGTTCAAAGATACCTGGCACCAAAAGATCAAAGACCCTGCCTCGGGGCGCAAGCTGCAATATATCAAGGCCAGCTTTACGCTACATGACGACTCCAGCGAGGATGGGTTTCCTGGGGTCTGGTGGGGTCATTACAAAGACGACTTGCCCCCTGGGCGGGTTGATGTGATAGTCGAGTTAGATTTCAACAGTTTCTCAAAAAAGAAGAAACCCCAATACGGTGG
>JBCDDJ010000819.1:0-1547 GCA_039180385.1 Cyanobacteria bacterium P01_G01_bin.38
AGATCCACCGCTTGCTGGGGGGCAATCCGCCCTACTACCGTCACCACTAAATTGTCGGGTCGAAAATAGGTTTGATGGGCGGTCACCAGGGCGTCTCTGTCTAGGGCCTTGACGCTGTCGGAGGTGCCCAGGCTGGATAACCCATAGGGGTGATCGCCATACATAGCCTCCCGTAGGTGGTTGTAAGCTACGGTAAAGGGCTGCTCTTGCATAGAGCGCAGCCCTTGGAGGGTGAGCTTTCTTTCGAGTTCGATTTCGGCGGGGGGGAAGCTGGGCTCACGCAAAATCTCGGCGGCGAGCTTCAAGATCGGCTCAAAGTCAGCTGACACCGTTTTTAGGCTAACCAGACTGTAGTCTGATGTGGCATCAGCGCCTAAACTAGCCCCCACATATTCCACGGCTTCGGCGATTTCTAACGATGAGCGATGGGCCGTCCCCCGTGTCAGCAACGACGTCATCAGGCTAAACAGTCCCGCCTGCTGGCGGGATTCGTAACATTGACCAGCTTTGACAAAAATACGAGCTGAGATAATATCAGCGACTGAGTTTTCGATGGCAATGACGACGATGCCGTTGGGGAGCTGTACACGCAAACTGCGCTGCTGGGCTGGGGTCTGGGTAGAGGTCAAAACAGTCACTGGCAGGTGGTTAATCAGGATATGTCGAAAATGTCAGAGAACTCATCAACGGTCGTGAATGGCGATCGCTAGGATGTTGCTAAGCGGTGCTAAATCAAGCACTCCAAGTGGATGGCAGCATACCTTTCTGGGGACAGATACTGTCTGGCCAGTGTTTGTAATGACGCCCGTGTCGTGGCGTGGACATGAGCTGGATAGGCCATGGCCAGCTCTGGTGTGGCAATTGTGCCGTAGTAGCCATAAAGCCCTGCCAACTGACCGGGGGTCTCGGTCGAAAACGCGTAGTCGTTGGTGAGTAGCCGCTGAGCGCGAGACAATTCTAACGCTGTGATAGGGGTTGCGGCTAGATCGGCGATGCGATCGCACACCAGCGCCTCTACATCGGCCACTCTATCTGAGTCTAGCCACATACTTAGACTGAATAAGCTGCAGTCTTGTTGCAGCGAAAAGCTCGTGCCGATATCTTGGACCCACTGGCGGTCTTCTTGCAGCTCTCTCACCAGCCAAGAGGTGCGCCCTTCGCCCAGAAGCACCGCCAGCAGATCTAACCCACAGGCTGCTGCTAGCTGATCAATCCCAGGGCCGAGCCAGGCCATCATCAGCCGATCTTGCTCCAGTCTTTGCAATGCAAGGGTTTGCCGACGCTTTTCGGGTAGGGTGGGGGCCCGATCTGTGCCTTCCCTTGGGCAGGGCACGGGCTGAGCAAACCGATGAAACGTTTGCTGCACCATATCCAATGCCTTCTCCAGGGACACCTGGCCAGTCAGCACCACGGTCATGTTTTCCGGCTGATAGTGGGCCTGATGAAAGCAGCGCATCTCCTCAGGGGAGCGTTGATTCAAAATGTCGGGGGTGCCCAATACCGGGCGTCCATAGGGGTGGTCAGGATATAGCAGCTCAGCTAGGGCC
>JBCDDJ010000820.1:0-1507 GCA_039180385.1 Cyanobacteria bacterium P01_G01_bin.38
GCAGCGATGCTGAGGATTTACTAGCCCAGCTGTCGGCGATTGTCAGAACTCCGGACGGCAGTCTTTGGGTTGGCTCAGATGAGTATTTGACGATTGAGCGTTTGCAGCCGTTAGACACCTGTGTGTACGGCAATCATCAAGCATTTCATATAGGCGATTTTGTCGAACTTGTTGACACAGAGTCAGAGATTGACATTGAGGGAATGGACTATGCCGAGGGCTACTTGTGGCTGATTGGCTCCCATAGCCTTAAGCGGCGTCAGGCGAAGGGCAAAAATCCTAAAAAAGACATTAAACGGTTGGCTAAAATTACCACAGACCCTAATCGGTATTTGTTAGCTCGAATTCCATTGGTTGAGGGTGAGCTCGTTAAATCCGGGGGCTCTGGCAGTCAACTCTTTGCTGCTGCTTTGGGTGAGCGACATTCGCTGATGCTGCTCTTGCAGGACGACGATCACCTGAGCGCATTTCTGGGGCTTCCCTCTAAAGATAATGGCCTGGATATCGAAGGGATAGCAACCTGTGGCGATCGAGTCTTTTTAGGATTGCGCGGCCCGGTTTTGCGGGGGTGGGCCGTCATTATAGAGCTTGAGCTTGAGGAAACTAAGGTGGGGGTATTGGCCTGTAAAGATTTAGGAAAAGGGGCGCTGTATCGCAAGCACTTTGTCAATCTCAATGGATTGGGGGTGCGGGATCTATGCTTCCAGGGTAAGGATCTGATTATCTTGGCTGGGCCAACGATGACCCTCGATGGCAGGATGCAGGTGTTTCGCCTTCAGGATGCGCTGGCCCATTCCACTGATACGATTTGGGATCAGGACTCTGACCTGCTCGAGGGGCTGTTTGAGTTGCCGCTAGCAGTGGGTTGCGATCGCGCCGAGGGCATCACCCTGTTTCCCTGCTTAGGGTATGACGAGAGTTTGTTGGTGGTGTACGATGCCCCCAATCCGACCCGTCGGCCAGCAAAGGAGTCAATTTTTGCCGATGTGTTTCGCCTACCGACTTAGGCTAAAGGCCCAGGTCATAAAGCAGCTGGAAACGATCAGACTTGTCACGATGGCAAGTAGCGCTGGTTTAGATCGCACTGGTTGGCATCCGATAAACAGACTGACAGCGATGGGAATCAAGACCCCTTGCTCAATGAGCAGGTTGCGATACAGAAAAAAGTTGTCAAGCTGAATGCGACCAGCGCTGGGGAGTAGGCCAAAAGGCAGCTTAAAGAGCGTGTTGTTAAACGGAAACAGCAGCGGTAGCGAAGAAACCCCTGTCATCAGGTCTAAGCCCAGGTGCGAGAGCCCTGCTAAGACGAGTTGGCTCCCCGCAGCTCCGAAAGAGCGGCGTGAGGTTTTGTGGCGCAGCTTGCCTAAGGGCTTGTTAAGAAACAACTTCATGGTTTTAGGTTAGGCTGAAGGTGTATTGTGAGCAGGAGTCCCCCATGAAACTCCGCAGTATCCATCAGTGTGAGTGTGAAGCGTGCCGAGCCGGGAATGAATCAATCAAGGCTTAC